>NZ_CP091716.1:0-322500 GCF_022009635.1 Variovorax paradoxus | reverse complement strand
CCACTGCTGCCTCCCGTAGGAGTCTGGGCCGTGTCTCAGTCCCAGTGTGGCTGGTCGTCCTCTCAGACCAGCTACAGATCGAAGGCTTGGTGAGCCTTTACCTCACCAACTACCTAATCTGCCATCGGCCGCTCCATTCGCGCAAGGTCTTGCGATCCCCTGCTTTCATCCGTAGATCGTATGCGGTATTAGCACAGCTTTCGCTGCGTTATCCCCCACGATTGGGCACGTTCCGATGTATTACTCACCCGTTCGCCACTCGCCGCCAGGATTGCTCCCGCGCTGCCGTTCGACTTGCATGTGTAAGGCATGCCGCCAGCGTTCAATCTGAGCCAGGATCAAACTCTATAGTTCGATCTTGATTTGCGCCTGATCTCGCGACCAGGCAAAACTCATAAAAAAAGAAATTGAAGTGAACTTCACTTCTATTCTCATGAGCGTTTTTAAGTCTTGCGACTTGTTCCGAAGAACTTACGCAATTACCTTCAAACGCCCACGCTTATCGGCTGTAAATTTTTAACGATCACCGAAGCAACTTATCGCCTGCTTCGTCTTGCTTGCTGCGATCAGCGAAGCCTTGTAGTCTAACACGATTTTTTAAGTATCGTCAAACTTTTTTCGCCTTCTTCAAACTTTCCAGCAGTCAGCGACTTTCATCACCAGCCGCCGAATCGTTTTCAGCGAAGCCTTCGATTATGCACCGGTTTTTAACTCAGCGTCAACTTCGAAGGAAGTTTTTTCTCAACCTACCTGCTGAACCCCTGAGAGCACCAGCCGTCTGCCGAGCCTTCGATCATACATCGAAATTTCACGGATCGTCAAAGTTCTCAGAACTTTCTATCTCGGCGCAGAGGGCCCGGCCTTCTATCTATATGTAGAAATAAGAAAGCCGCCCGAAGGCGGCTTTCTCATTCAAGAACAGATCGCTGCTTAGCTTAGTAATAGCGGGAGTTGTTCATACGGCGCATCGCTTCATACAGCGTGGGCATGCGCACTTCCTGCGAACGATGGCTCATGCGGGCCAGTGCATCGATCTTGGCGGCCTCGGCGGCAGGCACAGTGCCTTCCGACTGTTGGCGCCAAACGGCGGCCTGGAGTTCCTGCATCACGCGCGGATCGTTCTTGGCCGTTTCCAGAAAACGAGCATCAGCACGGGCGGCGGCACGGCGCTGGGCAGCGGCGCGCCAGAGGCCGGCGATGCCAGTCTTGCGAACCGATCCTGCGAACAGCGCAAACATAGCGATTGCAGCAACGCAGAACACAACCCAAACTGCGAGCAAACCGCCTTCGCTCCAGCTGGAGACAAGTGCGTCCGTCACCACCAGCACTGCAGCCGCGATGGCGACGATCAGCAGCGCGATGAGCGGACGGGCGCCATTGGCGCCAGCGCGTGCGGCCTGAATCTGGCCGAAGAGAACTTCGGCGCGACGCACGCCGGGATGGACGGTAGGTTGGTCAACGTGAACGAAGCTGGTCATGGTGTCCTCCTGGGACTTTGGTAATCAGTGGTGGCGAACAAGGCCGATGCAGTGATATTAGGGTTTACCCCAGTGCATTTCCACTTTATCTTTCTGATGTTTATCATTCACAAGACTGATGGACGTCAACTTTCGCACGCTCGACCTCAACCTGCTTCGCGTCTTCGACGAGGTGATGGCAGAGCGCAACCTCACACGCGCCGCCCGCAATCTCTCCATCACGCAGCCTGCAGTGAGCAATGCGCTGCGCCGCCTTCGCGAGGTGTTGGGGGATGAGCTGGTGCGCCGCTCCGGTGCCGGCGTCGAGCCCACTCCGCGGGCGCTGGCCCTCTGGCCGACTGTGCGTGACGCGCTGCGTCAGTTGCAGCACACGCTAGCGCCCGGCGAGTTCGACGCCGCCACCGCCGACACCACTTTCCTCCTGGCCATGGCCGACGCAACAGCGGCCGAGCTCATCCCGGGCCTCGTGCAGATCGCCGAGAAAGAAGCGCCCGCCATTTCGCTGCGCGTGCTGCCCCTGACCACGCGCGACCCGCGCCGCATGCTCGAACTCGAAGAAGTCGACATGGCCGTCGGCTACTTTCCGGCGGTGATCGCCAGCCTCGCGGCGCGCGGCCAGTCGGGCGTGGGGGTTGCGTTCGAGACCCAGCGGCTCTACCTGGGCCAATATGTATGCGTGATGCGCCGGGGCCATCCGCTGGCGAACGCCCCGCTCACGCTCGACGACTATTGCGCGGCGCGGCACCTGCTGGTGAGCTTTTCGGGGCGCCCCTACGGGTTCATCGACCAGACGCTGGGCGCCATGGGGCGCGAGCGGCGCATCGTGGTGACGGTGAATCAGTTCTTCACCGCGGGCCGGGTCGTGGCCAATTCAGACCTGCTGACGGTGCTGCCGCGTCACTTCGTGACAGTGACCGGCATCGGCGACCAGTTGGTCTTGCGCGACCTGCCCTTCGATCAGCCGCCGGTGCACGTGGATGCCATCTGGCACCGGCGTGCCCAGCACGGACATTCGCACGAGTGGCTGCGCACGGCGCTGTTGCGTTCGGCAGCCGCGGCTTTCGCCGGATCGGTCCTCGGGCAGAAGGTGCCCGACTGACCTTGTTGGCCGATCAGCGGACGACGCTGAGCCAGGCCGAGGCGGCGGCGCGCAGTTCCTGCGCGTGGTGAGCTCCGCGACCGGCGCGCATGTCGGCGCTTTCCATCAGTGCCGCGGCGTGGCTGGCCGGGGCGTTGACGGTCGAGGAGCGGAAGAAACGTGCCACTTGGGCGATGAGGCTGAACATGGTGTTGCGCGGCTTGTGGCCGTGCTCTGAGTGGTTGATGTTTCAAGAATAAGGGTTATCCCTAACATTGCAACCCCAACCTTATGCGCTTCATGCATGGGTCAATTCCCCTAGACTGGCCCGACGATGAAGTTGCAACTGCTGTCCGACCTTCACCTGGAGTCCCACCCGCGCTTTCATGCCGAGCCCGTGCCGGGCGCCGACATGCTGATCCTGGCGGGCGACATCGGCTCCTACCAGCAAGGTTCCCGCCTGACCGACACCGACTTCGGCCTGGGCCGTTTCTCCCCCCGCAACGGCTGGCCGACGCCCGTGATCTACGTGCCGGGCAACCACGAGTACGACAACGTCGACTTCGACGAAACGCACGAACGCCTGCGCACCCTCTGCGAGGAGCTCGACATCCTCTGGCTGGAGCGCGAAACCCGCGTCATCGACGGCATCCGCTTCGTCGGCACCACGCTCTGGGCCGACTTCGATGCGTTGGCAGAACCCACCGACAGCCTTGCCGAAGCCCTCAAGAAACGCGGCAAGGCCATGCGCGCGGCCGATTTCTACCTTGAAAAAGCGGCCACCATGCGTAACGGCCAGCTTTTCCTCTCCGCGCAATTGCGTGAGCAGGCGCTCGCCTGCCAGGCCTGGCTCGAGCAGGCCCTGGCCGAGCCCTTCGACGGCACCACGGTCGCCATCACGCATTTCGCACCCAGCCTCGACAGCGGCGATCCGCGCTACGGCCTGACTCCCGGCACCGCCGGTTTCTGCAATGGGCTCGACGCGCTGCTCCCCCATGCCAGGCTGTGGCTCCACGGCCACCTGCACTGCCCGTCCGACTACGTGAAGAACGGCTGCCGCGTCGTGGCCAACCCGCTGGGCTACGCGCGCAACGGCGAGCAGGAGGGCTTCAAGCCCCATTTGCTGATCGATATCAGCTGAAAAGGCGCGCGGCCCGGCCGCGCACGTTGTAACAGCCGGCAACGCACCGGCCGCGCCCGCTGTGTAGACTGCCGCGAGGCCCACCCATCCACCCGGAGGAGAGCGCCATGACGCAACAGCAACAACAACGTCGGACTTTCCTGCAGCAGTCGGCCGGCCTCGCGGCCGCCACCGGCATGTTCTCCTTCTGGCCCAAGGCATCGGCCCAGGCACCCGAGGCGAGCGGCAAGGCGATGGGAATGTCGTCGATCGCCGAGCTGTCTCGCCGCCTCGCAGCCGGTTCGGTCAGCAGCAGCCAGCTGGTGGAAGAAGCGCTCGCTGCCATCCAGAATCCCGCCGGCGAAGGCGCTCGCGCCTTCATCCGCGTGCATGCCGATTCGGCGCGCGCCGCGGCGGGCCGCCTCGACGCCGACCGCAAGGCGGGCCGCCCCGCGGCTTCGCAGATCTCCGGCATCCCGATCTCGCTGAAGGACCTGTTCGACGAAGCCGGCATCACCACGCTCGGCGGCTCGACCGTGCTGGCCGGCCAGCCGCCCGCGGCGCGCGACGCCATCGTGGTCGAGCGGCTGCGGCGCGCCGGCGCGATCATCATCGGACGCTCCAACACGGTCGAGTTCGCGTACACGGGCCTGGGCATCAACCCGCACTACGGCACGCCGAAGAACGTCTTCGACCGCGCGACCGGCCGCATTCCCGGCGGCTCGACCTCGGGCGGCGCGATCTCCGTGGCCGACGGCATGGCGGCCGGCGCCATCGGCACCGACACCGGCGGCTCGCTGCGCATTCCCTCGGCGCTCAACGGACTCGTGGGCTTCAAGCCGACGCAGCGGCGCATTCCGCTCGACGGCGTGCTGCCGCTGTCGACCTCCTTCGATTCGGCCGGGCCGATCGCCTGGACGGTGGAAGACTGCGCCCTGCTCGACGCGGTGATGGCCGGCGAGCTGCCGCGCCCGATCCGGGTGCCGCCGCTGCGGGGGCTGCGCTTCGCGGTGCCCAAGACCTTCTTCCAGGACGACCTGTCGCCGGCCGTGGCCTCGGCGTTCGCGGCGGCGCTATCGAAACTCTCCGCCGCCGGCGCCACCGTCACCGAGCTGCCGATGGCCGAGTTCGCGAAGGCGCCCACCATCAATCCGCGCGGCATGATCACCGCCGCCGAGGCCTTCACCTGGCACCGCGAATTCATCAAGACCGGCGCCGCCAAGTACGACCCGCGCGTGCTGGCCCGCATCAAGACCGGCGAAACCATCACCGCGCCCGACTACCTGCAGCTGCAGGCGCTGCGCCGCCAGTTCATACGCTCGATCAACACCGCGGCCGCCAGCTACGACGCGATGTTGATGCCGACCACTCCCGACACCGCGCCGCCCATCGCCGAGGTGCTGAAGGACGACGACACCTACTACCGCATCAACGGCCGGATGCTGCGCAATCCTTCGGTGGTGAACCTGTTCGACGGCTGCGCGCTTTCGGTGCCGTGCCACGAGGCGGGCAGCGCGCCCATCGGGCTGATGGTCGCCGGCATCGGCAACACCGACCACCGGCTGCTGGCAGTCGGCTGGGCCGTGGAAGCCGCGGTGACCCCGCGGCGCGTGCTCAGCAGCTGAGCCGGGTCTTCATCATCGCGAGGCCAGCCCCTCGAAGCAGGTGGCGAGCACCAGCTCGACGATCTGCTCGTCGGTCTGCAGTCCGCCGGCCTTGAGGAAACCCAGCACCGGATCGCAAGCGCGCGCGAACAGCGTGTAGAGCACGGCGATGGCCGGCAGCTTCGGGTTCAGCGAACCGTCGGCCTGCGCGGCCTGGATCCAGCCGCCGAGCTGGTCGCTGATCGTGACCAGGCGGTCGAGGTAGGCGCGGTTGTTCATCAACGCGGCGCGAAGAGTCGAGTTCTGGTGCGGCAGCGACGGCATCTCGCCGGCCAGTTGCACCTGCATCGACCATCGCACCACGGCGCGCAGCTTGGCGACGGGTTTGTCCTCGGGCGGCACCGAAGCCAGGAATTCGAGGGTGCGCTGCATGATGCGCACCATGGCCGCGGCGGCCAGGTCTTCCTTGCTGGGAAAGTGCTTGTAGAGGCTGGCCTTGGCAATGCCGACCGCGGCGGCCACCTCGTCGACCGTCATCGACTCGAAGCCTTTTTCGGCCAGCAACCGGTTCGCGGTCTGCACGATGGCCTCCTCGCGGGCCTGCAGCATCTGCTCCTTGAACGAGGTCTTGGCGGGGGAAACGGCATTCATGCCGGAAATTCTAGTCTCGGGCGTCGCCAACCAGACGACGCGCCCGCCGAAATACCGCGCGGTCTTTTACAGACCGAACAGTACGCTCACGTGCTGCGCCCCTTGGAGACGAGCCGGATCCCGGGCATCAGCTCGGCCGCCAGCTCGGGCCGCTCCAGGGCGTAGTCGAGATTCATGCGCGCGATTTCGACGTGCTCCTCGCCCAGCGCCTGAGCCCGCGAGCCCTGCCCGCGCTCGATGGCCTGCACCATCGCGTGGTGCGTGCGGTGCGCCTGGCGCATCCACTGCTGGCCCTCTTCCATCGACGACTGCATCGGCAGCATCGCGCTCGGCGCCGCGAAGGGCTGGCCGCCGAGCATGTCCATCACCCGCTTGAGCGCGAGGTTGCCGCAGCCTTCGAGGATCAGCTTGTGGAAGCGGTCGTTCATCTCGACGTAGGCCGCGTAGTCATCCAGGTCCATGCTGGGCTTGTTGACCGCGCGGTCGCCGGCATCGAGGCAGTCCTTCAGGTCGCGCAGCAGTTGGCGCGGCGCGCCGTCCTCGGCCAGCAGGCGGGCCGCGAAGCCTTCGATCACGCCGCGCACGCGGATGGCATCGGCCACCTCCTGCGAGGTGAAGCGGCGCATCTGGTAGCCGCCGGAGGGCGACTGCTCGATCAGCCCTTCGTGCTCCAGGCTGGCCAGCGCCAGCCGCACCGGGGTGCGCGAGGCCTCGAGCTTCTCGGCCAGCGGGATCTCGGCCAGCCGCTCTCCGGGCACGAATTCGCCCTTGAGAATCATGTCGCGCAGCTGCACGAGCACGCGGGATTGTTGGGAGTCCATCGGCGAATTCTAGGAGACGCGCTCCTTGCTGCACGCAGCATATTTGCGCTGGCTCGGTTGTTGCATGCACTCGATGTAAACAAGTGTCAAAAACCGACGTTACGCTCAGCGTTTACCCTGATTTTTGGCGTTTCATGCCCCATTACGGGGCAAAACCACAGATGAAAGTTTGACTGGGATCAAGGATCACCAAGACAATGCATACAGTTGCATGCAATGCCTGCAGACCCTATTCCACAGAACCCACGATGGAGCCCGCACGATGATCAGCGCCGAGCAGAACGATTTCATCACCCGCGTCGGACCCGACGCTCCCGCCGGCAAGCTGCTGCGCCGCTACTGGCAGCCGGTGGCCCTGGCCGACGAACTCGCCGGCCCGCGCCCGGTCAAGCCGGTAAAGCTCATGGGGCAGGATTTCGTCCTGTTCCGTGACGAAAGCGGCCAGCTCGGCATGCTCGACCGCGACTGCCCGCACCGCGGCGCCGACCTGGCTTTCGGCCGGCTCGAGAACGGCGGCATCCGCTGCGCCTTCCACGGCTGGCTGTTCGACGCCAAGGGCAACTGCCTCGAGACCCCCGCCGAGCCCGCCACCAGCAAGCTGTGCAGCCGCATCAAGCAGTCGGCCTACCCGGTGGTGGAAAAGGCCGGAACGATCTTCGCGTACATCGGCGAGGGCGAGCCCCCCGCCTTCCCCGACTTCGACTGCTTCGTCGCCCCCGACACCCACACCTTCGCGTTCAAGGGCCTGTTCGAGTGCAACTGGCTGCAGGCGCTCGAAGTGGGCATCGACCCCGCGCACGCCTCGTACCTGCACCGCTTCTTCGAGGACGAGGACACCTCCGAGAGCTACGGCAAGCAGTTCCGCGGCGCCTCGGCCGACTCCGACATGCCCATCACCAAGGTGCTGCGCGAATACGACCGCCCCGACATCAGCGTCGAGTCGACCGACTACGGCTTCCGCCTGAAGGCGCTGCGCAAGCTGAGCGAGGACACCACCCACGTGCGCGTGACCAACGTGGTGTTCCCGCAGGCCTTCGTGATCCCGATGAGCGCCGAGATGACCATCTCGCAATGGCACGTGCCCGTGGACGACACGCACTGCTATTGGTATGCCATCTTCACCAGCTTCACCGGCCCGGTCGACAAGCAGCAGATGCGCGACCAGCGCCTGAAGCTCTACGAGCTGCCCGACTACACCTCGCGCAAGAACAAGCGCAACAACTACGGCTACAGCATCGAGGAACAGCTCACCGAGACGTACACCGGCATGGGCGACGACATCAACGTGCACGACCAGTGGGCGGTGGAGTCGCAGGGCGCCATCCAGGACCGCACGCGCGAACACCTGGGCAGCACCGACAAGGGCATCGTCGCCTACCGCCGGTTGCTGGTGAAGGCCATCGAGGCCACACAGGCCGGCGAGACCGCGCCGATGCTCATCGACGCCGCGCAGGCCAGCGCAATGACCGGGCCGCCGTCCATCGACGGCATCGGCCACAACGTCAGCGACGAAGCCGCCACCGAGACCTACTGGCAGGAAGCCGACCGCGCCCGCCGGCTGAAGTCCGACTGGGCCTCGGCACGGCTCGCCGCCTGAAGCCCGCGCCATGAGCAGCAGCAACACATTCGTCGACCGCTTCGGTCTGTGGTCCGACGACCAGCACGCGCAGGCCAGGGAACTGGTGCGCCGAATCGACGGCGGCGAGGTCGATCTCGTCCGCTTCGCCTGGCCCGACCAGCACGGCATCCTGCGCGGCAAGACGCTGGTCGCCAGCGAGGCGCGCTCTGCCCTCTGGGAAGGCGTGAACCTCACCTCCACCCTGCTGGCCAAGGACACCTCGCACAAGACCGTGTTCCCGGTGTTCACCCAGGGTGGCGGCTTCGCCATCGAAGGCCTGCAGGGCGGCGCGGACTTCACCATCGTCGCCGACCCCGCCACCTTCAAGGTGCTGCCGTGGTCGCCGCGCACCGGCTGGGTGATGTGCGACGCCTACATGGCCGACGGCAAGCCCTGCCCCTTCGCCACGCGGCAGATCCTGCAGCGCGCGGTGCGCCAGCTCGACGAGCTGGGGCTGGACTTCATCGCCGGCCTCGAAGTGGAATTCCACGTCTTCAAGCTCGACGACGCCCGCATGGGCCTGGCCGACTCCGGCCAGCCCGGCGAGCCGCCGCGCGTGTCGCTGCTCTCGCACGGCCACCAGTACCTGACCGAGCTGCGCTACGACCGCGTCGACAACCTGATGGAGCTGCTGCGCTCGCAACTGCTGGCGCTCGGCCTGCCGCTGCGCTCGCTGGAAATCGAGTTCGGCCCGAGCCAGTTCGAGCTGACCTTCGGCCCCACGGCCGGCGTCGTGCCCGCCGACACCATGGTGCTGCTGCGCAGCGCCATCAAGCAGATCTGCCAGCGCAACGGCCTGCATGCCACCTTCATGTGCCGCCCGAAGATCCCGAACGTGATGTCCAGCGGCTGGCACCTGCACCAGTCGCTGCGCCGCAAGAGCGACGGCGTGAACGCGTTCATGCCCGAGACCGAGGGCCAGACGCTCAGCGAGATCGGCATGCACTACCTCGGCGGCCTCAAGGCGCACGCCTGCGGCGCGGCCGCGCTCGCCAGCCCCACCATCAACGGCTACAGGCGCTACCGCCCCTTCTCGCTGGCGCCCGACCGGGCGATCTGGGCGCGCGACAACCGCGGCGCGATGCTGCGCGTGCTCGGCGGCGTGGGGCAGAGCGCCTCGCGCATCGAGAACCGCGTGGGCGAGCCGACGGCCAACCCGTACCTGTACCTCGCGTCGCAGCTGTTCTCGGGCCTGGACGGCATCCGCCACAAGACCGACCCCGGCCCCTCGGCCGACGCTCCCTACGAAACCCCGGCGGAACAGCTGCCGCGCTCGCTGGGCGACGCCCTGGCCTGCCTGCGCCGCGACGAAATGCTCAACGCGCAGATGGGCAAGACCTTCGTCGACTACCTCTGCCACATCAAGGAAGCGGAAATCGCCCGCTTCAACCTCGAAGTCTCTGAGTGGGAACACCGCGAGTACTTCGACATGTTCTGAACGAGCCCCAAGAACAACAATGCCCACGATCCACTACATCCTCAAGGACGGCACCACGCGCGACGTCGACGCCAAGGTCGGCGCCAGCGTGATGGAAACCGCCATTCGCGGCAACGTGCGCGGCATCGACGCCGAGTGCGGCGGCTGCTGCTCCTGCGCCACCTGCCACGTCTACGTGGACGACGCCTTCATCGACCTGCTGCCGCCGCCCGACGACATGGAAAGCGCGCTGCTCGACGCCGTCGCTTCCGAGCGCCGGCCCGGCTCCCGCCTGAGCTGCCAGCTCAGCATCACCGCGGCCTTCGATGGCCTCACGGTGCGGGTGCCCGATACCCAGGTCTGACGCTCGACTCGGGCATCATCGCCCGCTTTGCACATCCGGTTACACGACAGCGGCGCCCGACGGGCGCATCCATTCCACCTGAAAGGCGTTTTGCAATGACGATGACCAAGAGAACCATCCTCTCGACCCTGCTGCTGGCGAGCTTCGGCGTGCTGGGCACGACCGCCGCGCAGGCGGCCGACGAGCCCCTGCGCATCGGCCTGATCGCGACCTACTCCGGCCCCTACGCCGACTACGGCCGCCAGTTCGACGCCGGCATCGCGCTCTACCTGAAGGAGCACGGTGGCAAGGTGGGTGGCCGCACGGTCGAGATCATCAAGAAGGACACCGCCGGCCCCGCGCCCGACGCCGCCAAGCGCATCGCGCAGGAGCTCATCGTGCGCGACAAGGTGAGCGTGCTCACCGGCCTGGACTTCAGCCCCAACGCCTACGCCGTGGGTGCCATCGCCACGCAGGCCAAGATCCCGACCATCGTGATGAACGCGGCGTCGTCGGCCATCACCACCAGCTCGCCCTACGTGGCGCGCCTGTCGTTCACCGTGCAGCAGGTCACCGACCCGATGGCGCGCTACATGCTCAAGGAAGGCATCAAGGACGCCTACACCGTGGTCGCCGACTACGCCTCGGGCGTGGACGCGGAAACCGCCTTCAAGAAGACCTTCACCGCCGGCGGCGGCAAGGTGTCGGGCGAAGTGCGCACGCCGATGAACAACCCCGACTTCTCGGCCTACGTGCAGCGCATCAAGGACGCCAAGCCCCAGGCCGTGTTCTTCTTCTTCCCCTCGGGCGTGATGCCGCCGGCCTTCCTGAAGGTCTGGAAGGAACGCGGCATGGAGCAGGCCGGCATCAAGCTCTTCGCCACCGGCGAAGCCACCGACGACAGCTACCTCGACGCCACCGGCGACGTGGCGCTGGGCCTGGTCACCAGCCACCACTACTCGTTCGCGCACCCCTCGCCCAAGAACCAGAAGTTCGTGAAGGACTTCGCCGCCGACAACGGCGCCAAGCTGCGCCCGAGCTACTTCGCCGTCACCGCCTACGACGCGATGGCCGCCATCGACCTGGCGCTGGCCAAGACCAAGGGCGACACCGGCGGCGACAAGTTCATGGATGCCCTGAAGGGCCTGAGCTTCGAAAGCCCGCGCGGCCCGATCGAGATCGACCCGGTCACGCGCGACATCGTGCAGACCGTCTACATCCGCAAGACCGAGCGCGTGAACGGCCAGCTGGTGAACGTGGAGTTCGACAAGTTCGACCGCGTCAAGGACCCGGCCAAGGAAAGCAAGTAAGCAGCACCAGCAGCCACCCGGGCCCCGCATCCGCGCGGGCCCAGGCAGCGACGACCACAGGAAATTCATGGGCATCGTGATCTTCGATGGAGTGGCCTACGGCATGCTCCTGTTCCTCATCGGCGTGGGCCTGTCCATCACGATGGGGCTCATGAACTTCGTCAACCTCGCGCACGGCAGCTTCGCGATGGTGGGCGGCTACGTGGCCGCCGTGCTGATGAACCACTTCGGGCTCGGCTTCGGCCTCTCGCTGGCGGCCGCCTTCGTGGCGGCGGCGCTGGTGGGCGCGGTGCTGGAGTTCGTGTTCTACCGCCGGCTGTACCGCGCGCATCCGCTCGACCAGGTGCTGCTGTCGATCGGCGTGGTGTTCGTGTCGATCGCGGCATTCACCTATTTCTTCGGCCCGACGATGCAGCCCTTCACGTTGCCCGCGGCGCTCGACGGGCAGGTGTCGCTACTGGGCATGGAGGTGGGACGCTACCGGCTGTTCCTGATCGCCTGCGGCGCGGCGGTGCTCGTCGCCCTGCTGCTGGGCCTGGGCAAGACCCGCTACGGCGCCATGGTGCGCGCGGCGGTGGACAACCAGCGCGTGGCCGGCGGCACCGGCATCCACGTGCAGCGCCTCTTTTTTCTGACCTTCTCGCTGGGCTGCGGCCTCGCCGGCCTGGGCGGCGCGCTGAGCCTGGGCATGCTGGGGCTGGAGCCATCGTTCCCGCTCAAGTACCTCGTCTACTTTCTGATGGTGGTGTGCGTGGGCGGTGCGGGCACCGTCACCGGGCCATTCATCGCGGCGCTGCTGGTCGGCATCGTCGACGTGGCGGGCAAGTACTACCTGCCCGAAGCCGGCGCCTTTCTCATCTATGTCTTCATGATCGTCATGCTGCTGGTGCGCCCGAACGGCATCGTCGCCAAGAAGGGGCTCGCATGAAAGCCCTGACCGTCTCTCCCGCGCAGCTGCGCGCCGCGGAAGCCGTCTTCTGGATCGCGCTCGCGTCGAGCTTCTTCCTGCTGCCCGACAAGCTCACGCTGATGAGCCAGATCATGATCTTCGGCCTGTTCGCCGTGTCGCTCGACATGGCGCTGGGCTACGCGGGCATCCTGACCGTGGGCCACGCCGCCTTCTTCGGCGCGGGCGCCTACGCGGCCGGCCTGCTGGCCAAGTACGGCTGGAGCGAGCCCTTCACCGGCCTGCTGTTCGCGCTGGTCGTGAGCGGCCTGCTCGGCTATGCGCTGAGCTACCTCGTGGTGCGCGGCGCCGACCTCACGCGGCTGATGATCACCATCGGCGTGTGCGTGCTGCTGTTCGAGGTGGCCAACCGGCTCTCCGGCATCACCGGCGGCACCGACGGGCTGCAGGGCGTGGTCATCGCGCCGGTGCTCGGCTTCTTCGATTTCGACCTCTACGGCAAGACCGCCTTCTGCTACGCCTTCGGCGTGGTGCTCGCGATGTTCCTGCTGGTGCGGCTGGTGCTGCGCTCGCCCTTCGGACTGGCGCTGCGCGGCATCCACGACAGCCGCAAGCGCATGCTGGCCATCGGCTCGCCGGTGGAAGCACGGCTGCGCATGGCCTACGCCTTCTCCGCCGCGGTGGCGGGCGTGGCGGGTGCGCTGCTGGCGCAGACCACGCAGTTCGTCGGCATCGAATCCATCGGCTTCAACCGCTCGGCCGAAGTGCTCATCATCCTGGTGCTGGGCGGCACCGGGCGGCTGTACGGCGGCATGATCGGCGCCATCGTCTACATGCTGGTGCACGACTGGTTCGCGGACATGAACCCGCAGTACTGGATGTTCTGGCTCGGCATCTTCCTGATCGCGGCGGTCATGCTCGGACGCGGCGGCATCATGGGCGCGCTGTCGCGCTTCGTTCGCACGGGGAAGGCGCGATGAGCCCGGCAAACAAGACGCACACCCTGCGCACCCAGGGCCTGGGCATCCGCTTCGGCGAGTTCCAGGCGGTGAGCGACGTGAACCTCTCGCTCGAGCCCGGCGCGCGCCAGGCGCTGATCGGCCCCAACGGCGCGGGCAAGACCACGCTCATCAACCTGCTCACCGGCGTGTTCAAGCCCACGAGCGGATCGATCCACATGGGCGACCACGACCTCACTCGCCTGTCCGCCGACAAGCGGGCGCGCATGGGCCTGTCGCGCACCTTCCAGATCAACACGCTGTTCCCCAGCCTCACGCCGCTGCTGTCGGTGGTGCTGGCGATCAGCGAGCGCGAAGGCCTGGGCGCCACCTGGTGGCGGCCGCTGAAGGGCTGCACCAAGGTGTTCGACGAAGCGCATTCGCTGCTGGGCATATTCAGGCTCGACAGCCTGGCCGACGTGCCGGTGGCCGAGCTGGCCTACGGCAAGCAGCGGCTGCTGGAGATCGCCCTGGCGCTGGCCGCCAAGCCCCGCATCCTGCTGCTCGACGAACCCGCGGCCGGCGTGCCGCAGGACGAGAGCGGCGAGCTGTTCGAGGTCATCGCGGCGCTGCCGCAGGACATCAGCGTGCTGTTCATCGAGCACGACATGAAGCTCGTCTTCCGCTTCTCGCGCCGCATCTCGGTGCTGGTCGGCGGACGCATCCTCACCGAGGGCACGCCTTCGGAAATCGGCGCCGACCCGCGCGTTCGCGAGGTCTACCTGGGAAGTTCGCACCACCATGCCTGAAGCACTCGCCTTCGACCGCGTCACCGCCGGCTACGGCAACGCGGTCGTGCTCGACCGACTCGACTTTTCGCTGCAGCAGGGCGAAAGCCTCGCCATCCTCGGGCGCAACGGCGTGGGCAAGACCACGCTGCTCGAAACGCTGATGGGCAACACCCGCGTGATGCAGGGCGCGATCCGCTGGCAAGGCGCCGACATCACGCGCTGGCCCTCGCACCAGCGCGTGCGCGCCGGGCTGGGCTGGGTGCCGCAGGAGCGCGAGGTGTTTCCCTCCCTCACCGTGGAAGAAAACCTCACGGTGATCTCGCGGCTCGGCGGCTGGAATCTCAAGCGCGTCTACGACTTCTTTCCGCGCCTGCGCGAGCGGCGCGGCAACTACGGCAACCAGCTCTCGGGCGGCGAACAGCAGATGCTCGCCATCGGCCGCGCACTGATGACCAACCCCAGGCTGCTGCTGCTCGACGAGCCGATGGAAGGCTTGGCGCCGATCATCGTGGAAGAGCTGGCGGCCGCGATCCGCAGGCTGTGCGAATCGGAAGGGCTGGCCTCGATCGTGGTCGAGCAGCACCCGGTGCTGGCGCTGGAGATGACGCACAAGGCCATCGTGCTGGAGCGCGGCACCGTGGTGCACGCGGGCCCGAGCGCGGAGCTGGCGGCCGACCAAGAGTTACTGGAAGGCTTGCTGGGCGTCGGGGTTTGATCGCAGGACACCGCGGAACCGGCTTTGCCGGGCCGCAGGTGTCGCCCCCGGCGAGGGGGTTGGCGAAGCGACACGAAGTGCGCGAAGCCTGGGGGAGTACCTGGCCTAGCTGAGCATCTGGCCGCGGCTGCCGATCACGGCCACGTCCACGAACTGGCCGCCTTCGCGGTTGGTGCGGCCGTAGTTGATCTTCACCCCGCCCAGGTCGAAGCTCTCGATGCTGGCCAGCCCCGACATCACCGACGCGCGCGTCAGCGAACCGCCCGCGCGGCGCATGCCCTCTGCCAGCACGGCGGCGTTCATGTAGCCCTCCAGGCTGGTGAGCGAGAACTCCTTGATGCCGCTGGCCACCATGTCGGCCTGGTAGCGGCGCACGATCTCGTACTTGGTCGAATACGGCGAAGGCACCACGATCACGAAGCCCAGGCCGCGCGCCAGGTCGCCCATGGCCGCGAGCGCGCTGGCCGTGATCGACAGGCCGTAGGCCGAACTGCTGTTGCCCGCCTCGCGCAGCGCCTTCAGGAACACCGGCGCCGTGCCCGCCAACCCGACCACCACCACCTGCGGCTTGGCCTTGGCGATGGCCGCGGCGGCGGGGCCGACTTCCATGCTGGTGGTGTTGGGCGTGGTGGCGATCACCGCCGGCTCCAGCTTGGCCTTGGCCAGCGAGGCCTTGAACGCGGCCAGCACCGATTGGCCCAGCGGATCGTCCGAGTGCACGAGGCCGATGCGGCTCTGGCCCAGCACGGCGGCCGTGCTCACCAGCTTGTCGACTTCCTGGTCGTAGTTGGCGCGCACCCAGAAGGTGTTGGGCGACGCCTTCTTGCGCAGCGAGATGGTGCCGGTGATGGGGCCGACCACGGCCATGCCCGGCACCGCGTCCATCACTTCGGCCGTCTGGCGCGTGCCCAGCGGGTGCACCAGCGCGAGCACCGAGCTGTCCTTCTCGAAGGCCAGCGCGTTGGCCTTGGCCACATCGGGCTTGAAGGTGTCGTCGGCCATCACGAGCTCGACCTTGGTGCCGTTGATGCCGCCGGCCTTGTTCAGCGCCGCGAAGAAAGCGCTCGAACCCTGGTAAAGCCCCTGCCCGTTGGCCTTCTCCACGCTGCTGTTGTCGAAGGTGGTCCCGACGCGAACCGGCTTGTTCTGCGCCAGCGCCGGAAATCCCAGGCCCGCGGCGGCGGTTGCGGCCAGTCCGGTCAGCGCACGGCGACGGCTGGTGGAAAGCGGCGCAATCGACTCGCGCGGCACGGGAACGGTCATGGTCGAAGTCTCCAGAGGGGGTTTGCAGTGACAAAAGTACACATTTCCAACAGAAATGTAACGCACCTCGCCTCTGCGCAGATGACTTCGGCGACAGCCGCAGCTACTTCGTCACCGGCTTCGGCATGGCCGCCACATAGCGTGCATCGGTCAGGGTGCCGAGGAAGGCGCTGATGTCGTCGATCTCCGCATCGGTCAGCGCCGGCGGCAGCCCGGGGCGGCGATTCATGGGCGTGGAATTGACGTTGATGTTGCCCCTGTAGGCCGCAGGCACGTCGTCGAAGGTCGGCTTGCCGTGGTACCACTTGGCCGGGTCGGTCGAGCGCGTGGCGTAGAACGCGACCGCGTCGCGCAGCGTGGTGAACACGCCGTTGTGCATGAAGCTCTGGCGCACCGCCACGTTGCGCAGCCCCGGCGTGCGGAAGTAGCCGCACCACTGGTCGGGCTCGGGCCAGCGCAGTTGCGCGGCCGTGCGGCACAGGCCGTTGTCGAAGCGGCGCGGATCGCGGTTGGCGGGCAGCGACAGGTTGCGCGGC
Source organism: Variovorax paradoxus (assembly GCF_022009635.1). Taxonomy (NCBI): domain Bacteria; kingdom Pseudomonadati; phylum Pseudomonadota; class Betaproteobacteria; order Burkholderiales; family Comamonadaceae; genus Variovorax; species Variovorax paradoxus. The sequence continues at coordinate 305,910 of NZ_CP091716.1, read as the reverse complement.
ACGGCGATGGCGTCGTAGCCGAAGTCGGTGAAGAGCGATCGCTCGGGCCGGCTCGAGGTGTCGGACAGCGTGTGGCACGACATGCAGTTGCCCCTGTCCGGGTTCTTGAACAGCGCGAGGCCGCGCATCTCCTGCGGATTCAGCGGCGTGCGCTTGCGCAGGTAGTCGTCGAAGCGCGAACTGAAAGGCGCCATCTCGTCGCTCTGCAGATACGCCTGCAGCGCCAGGCCGATGCCCTTGACCGCACGTTCCGGGTCTTGCAGCACCTGTGGGCCGAAGGCCAGCGACATGGCGGGCGCGAGGTCGGTGCCGCGCAATTTGCGCAGCAGGCTGCGCGGCGAGGCGTTGTTCATCTCGTCGCGGTCGAACAGCGGCCCGCGCGCCTGTTCGGCCAGCGTGTCGGCGCGGCCGTCGGTGAAGAGGCCGCCGAAGGGCGACGGCACGAGCGCGTCGTCGTCCTGGTAGAAGTGGCGCCGCGGCACGTAGCGCACGTACAGCAGCGAAGGCGCGGTGCGCGCGCTGAAGTGCCCGGGGCGGCTGCCCTGCGGCGTGCGCGGCCCGGCCAGCGACGGCGCGTTCAGCGTCGAGGTGAAGGCGCGCGCGGGGTCGTGGCAGCCCGCGCACGACAGCCCCTGCGGCTGCGACAGCCGCGTGTCGAAGAAGATGCGCTTGCCCAGAGCGGACAACGCCGGGTCTGGCCGGAAGGTGGCCTCCGCGGGGTCGGTGCGCTCGGTGAGCCGCGGCGTGGCGCCGATGCGCTCGGCCACCACGCTCGGCGGGCCGCCGGGATTGATCTGCACCGTGCGCGCATCCGGCGCGGCCAGGGTGCCGCCGACCCACCCCGCACAGGCCGCGGCCAGCGCGAGGCCGGCGCCGAACAGGCTCCGGCGCCGCGCGCGCAGCGCCCTTGCATCCGTCACGGCGTGACGAGGAGACCGGTCTTGTCGCAAGCCAGCGCCCTGCCCGTCTGCACGCAGGTGGCGAGCAGCTTGCCGACCACGGTGTAGGCCTTGAAGTTCCAGCCCACGCCGGGCGCGGCCTTGCGTTCCATCAGCATGAAGCCAAAGGTGTTGTGGTGCGTGATGCGGTCGACGGTCACGCCCGGCGCGGGCGTCGCGCCGGCCGGCAGCGGGTCGGTGATCGCGAAGTCGAGGTTGTCGCCGCCGTTGCCTGTCACGAGGGTGGCGGGATGGTCGGTGGAGAAGTTCAGCGCCTGGAAGTCATGCACATGGCCGTGCAGCGCCACGTGCACGCCGGCCGGGTAGTAGGCCGTGGCGTTGACGCTCTTCATCACCGACTGCAGCGCAAGATTGCCAGGCAGCGGATCTGTGGGGGTCGGAGCGAAGCCCAGGATCGGATGATGGTTGGTGAACATCGTGGTGGTCATGCCGGGCTTGTTCGCCAGCGCGGTCACCGCCTGGAACTGCTTCTGGTAGGCGATGAACTGCGGATCGTTCGTCGCCAGCGCCACCTTGCCGGCCTTGGCCGAGTCGAACACGATGACCTGCGAGCCGGTGCCCAGCGCAACCGCGTACGGATCGGCGTAGTTGCCGCTGTCGTCGTTGGCCGGATCGTTGCACGAGCGCTTGTCGGCGTACGGACGCGGATCGAGGAAGCGCGCCCAGCCCTGTCCGGCACGCGCGCACTCTTCATGGTTGCCGCGCACCAACACCCACGGTGCCTTCGCCAGCAGCGGCGCGGCGGGCGCGAAGAAGTCGGCCTGCCAGGTGTCCCAGCCGTAACCCCAGGGGCTGCTCTTGCAGCCCGAGTTGTCGCTGGGGCACTCGTTCTCGCGATAGTGGTAGTCGCCGATGTGCATCACGAGGTCGGGGTTGAAGCTCGCGCCCATCGCGGCCAGCGGCGCGAACGGCCACACGGTGCTGTCGTTGCAGGGCTGGAAGGCCTTGTCGGCCTTCTTCATGCGGCAGCCGGTGTCGGCCAGCACGAGCACGCGCTGCGGCTCGGCCTTGGGCAGCGGCAACGCGCGGCTGCCGACGGCGGCCTGCTTCGCGCTCGCGGGCAGGGTCGTCTCGCAGGTCGACACGGGGAATGCGGAGGGCTTGGAGTCGACCGGGTCGCTGGCGGTGGTTCGCAGTGCCATGGTGCCGGCGCCGATGCGCAGCGTCATGCGCATCGCCTTGCCGTCCACCGTCAATTGCGGGCACACGGCATTGGCGTCGGCCGTCGTGGCGGCGGCCGGTGCGGTGTAGCTGGTGATGACGCGCGCGATGGCCGCGTTGTTCTCGCCGATCTCGACCCAGGCGGCCTGCAGGTTGGCGTCGGCGCTGGCGGCATCCGGCGCGGGTGCCGGCGCCGGGGCGGGTGCCGGCGCGGGCGGTGGCCCGAGGACGACGGTCTGGTTGTCGCTGCCGCCGTTGCAGGCTTGCAGCAAGGTGGCGGCGGCGGCAAGGCCGGCGAGAGCGGCAAGGCGCCGCAGCCTCCGCGATTCGGAAAAGGCGCGCGGCAAGGCGAGCATGGCGTGCATGAGAAGAACCCCTCTGGTTGTTATGCGTCGTGGGACGCCGCAATCTAGAGGGGCAATGTGCAAACCGTATTACACGGCCGTGACCGCGGCAGCCGCTACAGCAGGTCCTCGCCCACGATGGGCAGCAGCAGCCAGTTCTTGAAGCGCAGCCAGAGGAATTCGCCGGGCTCGTCCTCGTGCACGATGTCGCCGCCGGCGTCGTCGTACTCCAGCCACTGCACGCGCCGGCCGTCGGGGCCCAGGCGCAGCCGGTAACCGAGGTTGACCCGATCGCCGCTCATGAGCTTGTCGTAGTCCTTCACCAGTTCGGGACTGTCGATGACCAGCCCCATCTCGGTGTTGACCGCGGCCGAGCGGTGGTCGAGGTTCATCGAGCCGACGAAGAAGCGCTCGTCGTCCACCACCGCGAGCTTGGCATGCAGCCGGCTGATCGACTTGCCGAAGTCGCCGAAGCGCCCCGACCGCCCGGTGAGCGTGGGCGCGATCTCGTAGATGGTGACGCCGATCTTGAGCATGTCGGCGCGGTAGCGCTCGTAGCCCGCGTAGGCCAGCGGCTCGTCGGTGGCGCCCAGCGAGTTCGTGACCACCGTGATGCGGCCGCCGCGCTCGATGGCCTTCTTCATCATCGCCATTCCGCGCGCCCCCGGAATGAAGTACGGCGAGCCGATCTTCACCTCGCGCCTGGCCGAGTTGATGACGCCCAGCGCGCCCTCGGTCACGCTGCCCTCATAGGCTGCGTCGGGCTTGCGCGTGATCTTCTCGGGGTCGTCCACGAACAGCGTCGACGGCGCCCAGTAGCGCTCCACGTTGCCGGCGATGAGCTGCTGCCCCACCGGCGACTTGTCGAGCACGTCGCGCTGGTGCATGGCCACGTCGGGCACCGCCGTGCGGGCGATGGCGTCGAAGCGCTTCTGCGCCTCTTCCACCGGCATGCGCAGCGGCGCGATCTGCTCGATGGGGCGCACGTGCTCGCTGTTCCAGTAGCGGTCGAAGCCCTCGGACATCTGGCGCACCACCGGACCGCTGGACAGCACGTCCATGTCGATGAAATTGGCCGCCGTGCTGCGCATGAAATATTCGTTGGCGATGTTGCGGCCGCCGGACACCGCGAAGCTGTTGTCGGCCACCAGCAGCTTGTTGTGCATGCGGTGGTTGATGCGGCCGAAGTCGGTCAGCGAGAACAGCAGCCGCGTCGCCAGCGAATCGGCGCGCGAAGGCAGCGGGTTGAACAGCCGCACCTCGATGTTCGGAAACGCCGACAGCGTGCCGAACACCTCGTCCTCGCCGGCCGTGTAGAGGTCGTCCACCAGCAGGCGCACGCGCACGCCGCGCGCGGCGGCCTCGCGCAGCTCCTTGAGGAACAGCAGGCCGACGTCGTCTTTCTGGATCAGGTAGTACTGCACGTCGAGCGATTTCTCGGCGTGCCGCGCCAGCGAGATGCGCGCGTCGAACGCGAAGGCCGCCTCCGGCAGCAGCCGGAAGCCCGACAGCGACGTGGAGCCGCCCGGCGTGCCCCGGGCCGCGAGCTGCGCCAGCTCGGTCTGCGACACCTCCGCGGCCGGGAAGGCGGTGGCCACGGGCATCGGCTTGCCCGGCGGCAGGACCGCGCAGCCGGCGAGCCAGAGCGAGGTCGCGCCCAGTGCCAGGGCGGCAAGTCGGCGGAGGTTGGCGGCGCGCATGGGCCGAACTGTAGCTCGCGGCGGGCCGGCAGGTTTAGCGCCCTATGATCAACCCGCCCGAAAGGGGAAAAGAGGAAAAGCAAACGTGCTCAACGGCTTGTGGCTGGGTTTCTTCGGGGTGGCGGCGCTGGCCGCGCTGGGGCGCTGGCTCGTCGGCGGCGACCCGACGGTGTTCGCGGCGCTGGTCGCGAGCCTGTTCACGATGGCGCGGCTCGCGGTCGAGGTGATGGTGCTGCTGTTCGGCACGCTCACGCTGTGGCTGGGCTTTTTGCGCATCGCCGAGGCGGCGGGGCTGGTCGGCTGGCTGGCTCGGCTGCTGGGGCCGCTCTTCAGGCGCCTCATGCCGGGCGTGCCGGCCGGGCATCCGGCGCTCGGCCTCATCACCATGAATTTCGCGGCCAACGCGCTGGGGCTGGACAACGCCGCCACGCCCATCGGCCTGAAGGCCATGCGCGAACTGCAGCGGCTCAACCCCGACCCGGTGACCGCCACCAACGCGCAGATCCTGTTCCTGGTGCTGAACGCCTCTTCGCTCACGCTGCTGCCGGTGACCATCTTCATGTACCGCGCGCAACAGGGCGCGGGCGACCCGACGCTGGTGTTCCTGCCGATATTGCTGGCCACCAGCGTCTCGACGCTGGTCGGGCTGCTGTCGGTGGCGGTGGCGCAGCGGCTGCGCCTGTGGGACCCGGTGGTGCTGGCCTACCTGGTGCCCGGCGCGCTGCTGCTGGGCGGCTTCATGGCGTTGCTGGGCACGCTGTCGGCGGCGGCCATCGCGTCGCTGTCTTCGTTGCTGGGCAACCTCACGCTGTTCGGCGTGATCCTCGTGTTCCTGCTGGCCGGGGCCATCAAGCGCATCAAGGTGTACGAGTGTTTCATCGAAGGCGCGAAGGAAGGCTTCGACATCGCGAAGAACCTGCTGCCCTACCTGGTCGCGATGCTGTGCGCCATCGGCGTGCTGCGCGCCTCGGGCGCACTCGACTTCGCGTTGAACGGCCTGCGCTGGCTGGTGACGGCGGGCGGCTTCGACGCGCGTTTCGTCGACGCCATGCCCACGGCGCTCGTCAAGCCCTTCTCGGGCAGCGCGGCGCGCGCGATGCTGATCGAGACCATGAAGACCCAGGGCGTCGACAGCTTCCCCGCGCTGGTGGCCGCCACCATCCAGGGCAGCACCGAGACCACCTTCTACGTGCTGGCCGTGTACTTCGGTGCGGTCGGCATCCAGCGCACGCGGCATGCGGTGTCTTGTGCGTTGCTGGCCGAGCTGGCCGGGGTGATTGCCGCAGTCGCTGTCTGCTACTGGTTCTTCGGCTGAGCCCTCGGCTCCACCACGGGAAACATGGGCTCGAAGGTATCGAGCATCGACATCAGCTCGGCCAGCTTCGCGCGGTCTCCTTCGATCTTCACCTTCCCGGTCAGCACGGCGGCAGGAAAGCTCGTCTCCTTCAGCGTCACCGCATCGAGCGTCGCCCGGCTCAGCGTCACCGTCGCATCCGCCCCCGGCTGCTGCCCCGCGATGTGCGTCAGCGCGGAGTTCTCCAGCGTCAGCACGAACTGCTGGTTCGAATCGGTGAAGTTCCAGTTGATGACCAGCTTCTTGCCCTCCGCCTTGGCCGCGTCGAGCCGCACGCCCAGGAAGTCGAAGAACAGGTCATTGCTCACCGCCTTGAGCGTGTCCGCATTCGCACTGCTGCCGCCCGGAATCTTCGGCACGCCATTGCGCAATTCCATCGCGCCCACCAGGTACGCGCTGCGCCAAGTACCGGCCTCCGACTGATAGCCCTGCTGCTCCAGCGCATCGGCGCCCAGCTCGCGGGCCACGCGGTTCGACGGGTCGGCGTACACCACCTGGTTCATCGCGCTGGCCACCCAGCGGAACTCGCCCTTCCTGAAATCCTCGCGCGCACGCGCGATCACCGCGTCGGCGCCGCCCATGTACTCCACCGTCTTCTTCGCATACGCCACCGGCGGCAGCGGATCCAGGTTGGCGGGGTTCGCGTCGTACCAGCCCAGGTACTTCTGGTAGACGGCCTTGGCGTTGTGTCGCAGCGTGCCGTAGTAGCCGCGCGCCGACCACTCCTGCGCCAGGCTCGCGGGCATGCGCAGCGTCTCGGCGATGTCGGCCGCCGTGTAGCCCTGGTTCAAGAGGCGCAGCGACTGGTCGTTGATGAACTTGTACATGTCGCGCTGCTTCTTCAGCAGGTCGACGATGCGCTCCTGCCCGAAAGTCGGCCAATGGTGCTGCGCGATCAGCACGTCGGCCTTGCCGCCGAAGGCCACGCGCGCCTCGCCGATGTACTTCGACCACAGGTTGCCGTCGCGCACCTCGGCGCCGCGGATCGTGTAGAGGTTGTGCATGTTGTGCGTCACGTCCTCCGCCATGTTCAGCACGCGGAACTGCGGCAGGTACATGAGCATTTCCGACGGCGCCTCGGAGCCCGGCACCAGGTGGAACACGAACTGCACGCCGTCGATGGTGCGCGACTCGGTCGGCTTCTCGATGCTGGCCGTGGGCGCGATCAGCGTGACCGTGCCGCGCGCCAGCGCCTTGCCCAGCCCCGTGTCGACCTGCCCGCGCACGCCCGGCGGCAGCAGCGTGCCGAACTGGTACTGCGAGCGCCGGCTCATCGCGTTGCCCGCGAGGATGTTCTCGGCCACCGCCGTTTCCATGAAGCCCGCCGGCGCGAGCACCTGCACCTTGCCGGCGGCCACGTCGGCCTCGGTGGTCACGCCCTTCACGCCGCCGAAGTGGTCGACATGGCCATGCGTGTAGATCACCGTGCCGACCGGCTTCCTCGGCCGGTGCTGGTAGTACAGGTCGAGCGCGGCGCGCGCTGTCTCGGCGGACAGCAGCGGGTCGATGACGATCAGCGAGCTGTCGCCTTCGACGATGGTCATGTTCGCCAGGTCGAAGCCGCGCACCTGGTAGACCCGCTCCGTCACCTGGAACAGGCCGTGAATGGCGTTGAGCTGCGCCTGCCGCCACAGGCTGGGGTTGACGGTGTCGGCCGGCGCGTCGGCCTTGAGGAAGTCGTAGGGCTTCATGCTCCACACCGGGCGCGGGCCGGTGCCGGGCACCAGCGCGTCGGGCACGGTGGCGACGAAGCCGCGCATGGCGTCTTCGAAGTCGCGGCGGTCGGCGAAGGGCAGCGTCTTCGCCATGTCGGCGTTGGCCTGCAGCGTGGCGGGCTCGGGCGACTTGGCGGCGGTCTGCGCGGAAACCGGCGGTGCGCCCAGCATGCAGGCCAGCGCGACGAGCCCGGCCGTACGGGAGAAGGAAGAAGTCATCCGGCAATTCTGCGAACCGCCGGAAGCATTGGCAAATGCAAAATATGAACTCCAATTTTCAGCAATTTGCAAAATGCAGCTGCGCCAGCTCCAGCATCTCGTCGCCCTTGCCGACCAGGGCAGCTTCGGCCGCGCGGCACAGGCCGTGCATCTGTCGCAGCCTGCCCTCTCGCGCAGCATCGACAACCTCGAAGAGGTCCTGCAGGCCCGCCTGATCGACCGCGCCTACGGCACCGTGCGCTTCACCCAGGCCGGCGAGCTGGTGCTGGCGCGCGCCCGCGAGCTGCTGGCCGACGCCCGGCAGATCGAGCGCGACGTGCTGCAGCTCGAAGGCCTGGCCATCGGCAGCCTTGCGGTCGGCCTCGGCCCCTTCGCGGCCGGCACGCTCGGCCGCATGGCCCTGTCGCTCATGGCGCAGCGCCATCCGCAGCTGCTGATGCGCATGGAAGTGGCCGACACCGCCAGCCTGTGCGAGCGCCTGCACCGCCGCCAGCTCGACCTGTTCATCGCCGACACGCGCGATCTCGAGAAGAAGCAGCCGGGCCTGAAGCTGGCACGGCTGCCCAACGTGCCGGTGTCGTTCTTCGTGCGGCCGAAGCATCCGCTGCTGCGGCTGAAGCAGGTCACGCTCGACAAACTCATGGCGTACCCGGTGGCCGGCCCGCAGTTGCCCACCGAGGTGGCGGCGCAGTTCGACCGGCAGGCCAACCGAAGCAAAGGCAAGAGCGCCGATCGCGGCCTGTTCAACGTGAGCTGCGACGACGCGGGCACGCTGCGGCACCTGGCGCTCACGGCCAATGCGGCCATCCTCGCACCGCTGGCACCCGCGCCGGGGCACGAGACCGGCGCGCTGGTGCCGCTGCCGGTGGCCGGTCTCACAGGCATGCAAACGCATTACAGCCTGGTGACGCTCGCAGGGCGTACCCTCTCGCCTGCGGCCACCGCCTATTCCCGGCTGGTGACCGAGTTGATGAGCCCCGCCAAGCAGCCCCCCGGGCGCTGAGCCAAAATGGCCTTCTGCCCTCCAAGCCCTTGCAGCCTTTTTCAGTGACTACTCTCCGACGGGCCCAGCCGCCCTCCTTTTCGCCCGACGAGTTTCGCGAAGCGCTCGGCATGTTCGCCACCGGCGTCACCATCGTCACCGCCCGGGCGGCCGACGGCACGCTGGTCGGCCTCACGGCCAACTCCTTCAATTCCGTCTCGCTCGCGCCGCCGCTGGTGCTGTGGAGCCTGGCGCGCGCCGCCGGTTCGATGCCCGCGCTCAGCGCCGGCTCGCACTACACCGTCAACATCCTGGCGGCCAGCCAGAAGGCGCTGGCAGAGCGCTTCGCCACAAAAAACATCGACCGCTGGGCCGACGTGGCCTTCACCGAAGGACTGGGCGGCGCACCCGTGCTGGCCGGAGCAGCCGCGAGCTTCGAGTGCTTCAACCGCAGCCGCTACGACGAAGGGGACCATGTGATCTTCGTCGGCGAAGTGGAGCGCTGCTCGCACGACATCGGCGCTTCGCCGCTGCTGTTCCACGGCGGGCGCTTCTACACGGAACACCCCTTGTGACCCGCCATCCTGCGCTCGTCTGTGTCCTGCTGCTCGTCGCGCGGACCGGCGTGGCGCAGGAAGCAGGCGGCCCGCTCAAGCAGAACTGGTTCGACGACCCGTTCTTCCAGGTGTCGGCGGGGCTGCCGGCCTGCCCGATGCCGGAGGGCCCGTTCTATACCGCCGAAGAACGCCGCGTGCAGACCCATTCGCGGCTGGAGCGCGGCACCAGCTGCTGGCTGGCCGGCAAGTGCACCGACAGCAACGCCTACCGCTACGACAAGCCGCTGGCGCCCAAGGTGCGCGCCGCGCTGCAGGCGGTGCCGGGCGTGGACAGGGGCAGCGTGTGGGTGATGATCCAGCGGCGCTGGGTCTACCTGCAGGGCTGCGTGCCCAATGCGGCGCTGGCGAAGCGGCTGGAGCACGCCGCCCGCGCCCTGCCCGACGTCGAGGCCGTGGTGCCCGACCTGATGGTGGGCACGCGCGGCAAGCCGACCTATCCGGTGGCCGCGCGATAGGCACACGCCGAACACGCGGGCGCGATACGATCATCGGATGAATTACGCGGCCTTTGGCCTTTTTTCCGCCGCGACCGACTGACAGCAGCGAATGATCCAGCGCAAGACCCACCTCGACTCCCTCGCCATCGGCCTCCTGATCGCCTGCTGTGCGTTCTGGGGGCTCCAGCAGATCCTCATCAAGACCACCGTGGCCGAGGTGCCGCCGATGTGGCAGGCCTCGATCCGCATGGTCGGCGCGACCGCGCTGCTGTGGCTGTGGTGCGTATGGCGGCGCGTGCCGCTGTTCGAGCGCGACGGCACGCTGTGGCCGGGGCTCCTGGCGGGGCTGCTGTTCTCGGGCGAGTTCGCGGGCATCTACCTGGGGTTGCAGAACACCAGCGCGTCGCGGCTCACCGTGTTCCTCTATACCGCGCCCTTCTGGGTGTCGCTGCTGCTGCCGCGCTGGGTGCCGGCCGAGCGGCTGCGCGGCTTCCAGTGGCTGGGCCTGTTCATCGCGTTCTCGGGCGTGGTGCTGGCTTTCAGCGAGGGCTTCGGCCACATGAGTTCGTCCCAACTGGTGGGCGACGCCATGGGCCTGGCGGCCGGCGCGCTGTGGGGCCTGACCACGCTCACGCTGCGCACCACCAAGCTGGCCACGGCCAGCGCCGAGAAGACGCTGTTCTATCAAGTCGCGGTCACCGCGGCGATGTGTCCGCTGCTGTCGCTGGCGCTCGGCGAGCACTGGCGCTTCGCCTACTCGGCGGGTGCCTGGACTTCCATCGGCCTGCAGACCGTGATCGGCGCCTTCGCGAGCTACCTCACCTGGATGTGGCTGCTGCGGCACTACCCGGCCACGCAGATGTCGTCCTTCACCTTCCTCACGCCGCTGTTCGCGCTGGTGTTCGGCGTGGTGGTGCTGAAGGAGCCGCTCACGGCGCAGCTGATCGTCGCGCTGATCGGCGTGGCGCTGGGCATCGTGCTGGTGAACCGGCGGCCCGCCGTACAGCGCAGCGCATGAACGACAAGACCATGGACTTCCAGCCGGTGCTCGACGAGATCGTCGCCACGCTGCGCCCGCAGATCGAGCAGGGTTGCCCGGGCGGCAAGGTGGCCAGCTACATCCCGGCGCTGGCGCGCATCGACGCGCGGCAGTTCGGCATCGCGCTGCGCACCTGCGACGGCCGGGAAGCGGGCGCGGGCGACTTCGAGACGCCCTTTTCCATTCAAAGCGTGTCGAAGCTCTTCACGCTCACGCTCGCCATGCAGCGCATGGGCGACGCGCTGTGGGAGCGCATCGGCCGCGAGCCCTCGGGCAATCCGTTCAACTCGCTGGTGCAGCTGGAGAACGAACAGGGCAAGCCGCGCAACCCGTTCATCAATGCCGGCGCCATCGCCGTGGCCGACCGGCTGGTGAGCCAGGCCAAGGCCAGCGGCGGCAGCGCCAAGGCCGACATCCTCGCGCTCATGGCCAACCTGTGCGGCGAGCCCATCGCCTTCGACGACGAGGTGGCGCAGTCCGAAGCCGACACGGGCTTTCGCAACATCGCGCTGGCCAACTTCATGAAGAGCTTCGGCAAGATCGACAACGACGTCGCCGCCGTGCTCGACACCTACTTCCACCAGTGCGCGCTGCGCATGAGCTGCCGCCAGCTGGCGCGCGCCGCCGCCTTCCTGAGCCGCGACGGCGCGCACCCCATCGAAGGCCAGCCCGGGATCACCGGCGAGCGGCAGACCCGCCGCATCAACGCGCTGATGCTCACCTGCGGCACCTACGACGCCGCCGGCGACGTGGCCTTCTCGATCGGGCTGCCCTGCAAGAGCGGCGTGGGCGGCGGCATCGTGGCCGTGGTGCCCGACAAGCTCACGCTGTGCGTGTGGTCGCCGGCGCTCGATGCCACCGGCAATTCGCTGCTGGGCATGAAGGCGCTGGAGCTGTTCGTGGCGCGCACGGGGCTGTCGGTGTTCTGAGCGACGTTCCGGCTCAGGCCGCCGCGGCCACCGGTGCCGTCGCCAGGCAGCCCATGCCTTCGAGCGAAGCCTCGACCGCCTCGTCGAGCGGCGTGTGCGGCTCGCGGCCGAGCAAGGCCACCAGCTTCGCGTTGTCCATGCCCACGGGCGTGCGCCACAGGTAGCGCATCTCGCGCATTTCGCGGAAGGTGGTGACGAAGGGCGAGGCCAACGTCAGCAGCCACCACGGGAAGGCCGACACGCGCGCCTCGGTGCCGGTGCGGCGCGCCACCGCCTTGCGGATGGCGCCGCTCATGCGCGTGCCGTCGGCGTCCCAGTGGCCGGCCATGTGGAAGCGCGCGAAGGGCTCGAGCCGGTCGCGCCGCGCCAGCAGCTCGACCATGGTGCGCGCCACGTCCGGCAGGTACGACCACTGGTGACCGACGCCCGCGCGGCCGGGATAGCTCACCGCCTTGACAGGCTGCCCCGCCTTCACCAGCCCCTGGGAAAACCAGTTGTTGCCGGCCCGCGGGCCGAAGAAGTCGCCGGCGCGCACGACGATGACGCGGGCGCCTTCGCGGCTGGCGGTTTCGAGGCGCTTTTCCATCTCGACGCGGATCGCGCCCTTGCGGGTGACCGGATGCTGCGGCGAGTCCTCGGCCAGCAGCGGAAATGCGTCGGGGCCGAAGTTGTAGACCGTGCCCGGCAGCACGACGGTCGCGCCCTCCGCCCTGGCGGCGGCGATGGTGTTGTCGAGCATCGGCAGTACCAGCTGCGACCAGTTGCGGTAGCCCGGCGGGTTGACGGCATGCACGATCACCGCGCAGCCCCGGGCCGCCTGCCGCACGGCCTGCGCATCCATCGCGTCGCCGGCCATCCAGGTGATGCCCTCGCGCCTGCCTTCGGTCGCATCGCGCTTCAGTGCGCGCACCTCCCAGCCCGCGTCGCGCAACTGGCGAGCCACTTCGCCGCCGATGCCGCCCGTCGCGCCAAGAACCAGAACCGTGTTGTCGTTGCCGTGTGCCATGGAATGCTCCAGAACAGTTGTCGATGGATGAATTCTGGAACCGGCCAGGTTCAATTGGAATTACCGAACATGAGCCAGCGGCTATACATTTATGCATGACTTCGAACATCGGCTGGGAGCTTTATCGCTCCTTCCTCGGCGTGCTGCGCGAGGGTTCTCTCTCGGGCGCGGCGCGCGCGCTCGGCATCACCCAGCCCACGGCCGGGCGCCATGTGGCGGCGCTGGAGGCCGCGCTGGGCGTGGTGCTCTTCACCCGCTCGCAGACGGGACTGCTGCCCACCGAAGTGGCGCTGGCGCTGCGAACGCACGCCGAAGCCATGGAAAGCACCGCCGCATCGCTGCAGCGCGCCGCCAGCAGCCAGGGCGAAGGCGTGCGCGGCGTGGTGCGGGTGTCGGCCAGCGAGGTGATCGGCGTTGAAGTGCTGCCGCCCATCGTCGCGCGGCTGCGCGAGGAACATCCCGCGCTGAAGGTCGAGCTGGTGCTGACCAACCGCGTGCAGGACCTGCTGCGGCGCGAGGCCGACATCGCGGTGCGCATGGTGCGTCCCCGGCAGGAACAGCTGGTGGCGCGGCGCGTGGGGAACATCGAACTGGGCTTCCACGCGCATCGCGACTACCTCGCGCGCCACGGCACGCCGCGCAGGCTCGAAGACCTGGCCGACCATGCGGTGGTCGGCTACGACCAGCCTTCGGCCTTCGTGCGCAACGCGGGCAAGTCGGTGCCGGGCTACAGCCGCGACAGCTTCTCGCTGCGCACCGACAGCGACCTCGGGCAACTGGCGCTCATCCGCGCCGGCGCGGGCATCGGCGTGTGCCAGGTCGGCCTGGCCCGCCGGACCGACACGCTGGTGCGGCTGATGCCGCGCGCCCTGGTGCTCCAGCTCGACACCTGGATCACCATGCACGAAGACCTGCGCAACAGCCCGCGCTGCCGCGCCACCTTCGACGCATTGGCCGAAGGACTGCAACAGTACGTTGACGGGCAGAAAGACGCCGGCGCGCGGGGGAAAATGGCCCGCGCAAGTACACAGGCCTCCGAATGACAGAACCATCGAACGACTCCGACACCCTCCCCCTGCAGGAAGCCCGCCTCTGGCGCGACGACGCCTGGACCGCCCGCGTCATCAAGAACGAGGAAGACGATGGCTGGGCCGTCGAGATGACCCGCCACGGCGACCCCGAGCCCGCGCTCGTCGGCCCCTGGACCATGGGCCGCGACAAGAAGAACCCCAAGCCGCTGGACGGCCCCGCCTTCTCCACGCTGGTGAAGACCGCCGCCGAAGTGATCCGCCGCCACGAACAGCAGCTGCACGCCACGCTCAACAAGAGCGTGACCGTCACCGCGCGCGACGACCAGCGCATTCGCGTGGCGCTGGCCATCGTGCCCGACGAAGACAACCCTTCGGCCACGCTCACGGCGTATGACGACGCCGACGACTCCGAACTCGCCAGCGTGAGCGTGTCGCCCGCCTTCAGGCTCACGGCGAGCAGCGCCAGCGCATGGATCGAATCCGGCTACGCGCGCCCGCGCTGAGCGCGAATAACACATGAATCGCGATTTCGCCAATTAGCGAAACAGCGTATGTTCATGCCGGGGTGAGTTGAGAAGAATCCGCCCCAACGAGCAATCGTTACCAGTCATACGACACCCGCTGCCAGTGCTGCCAGCGAGGCGTCGGGCAATAAAGCCCGAATCGGTTTCACCACCGGTTCGGGCTTTTTTGTTTTCTCGGCCGCAAGGAAGCTTTTTCGAAACGGATGCGCCGCATCCGGTGGCGGAGCCTTGCCCAAAGAAAACGCACTGGCAGCCGAACGCCCGTTTGCAGGGCCGCGCCGCGGGAGGAGACACCCAACGCGCGGTTCCGAAGGTCGGATCTTCCTGATGACTCGCACAAACACAAAGGAATTTGACATGACGAACGCTTTCAACCGCCGCCAGATCGTGAAGACCGGCGGCTCGATGATCGTGCTGGGCGCCGCGGGCGGCGTGGCCGGCATCGCATCGGCGCAGGACGGCAACACCGTGAAGCTGGGCCTGCTGCATTCGCTCTCGGGCACCATCGCCATCGCCGAGGCTTCGCTGGTCGATGCCGAAAAGCTCGCCATCGAGGAGATCAACGCGGCCGGCGGCGTGATGGGCAAGAAGATCGAAGCCGTGGTGGAAGACGGCGCGAGCGAGAACCCGGTGTTCGCCGAGAAGGCCCGCAAGCTGCTGGAGCGCGACAAGGTGGCCGCCATCATCGGCTGCTACACATCGGCCTCGCGCAAGGCGCTGCTGCCGGTGCTCAACCAGGCCAAGGGGCTGCTTTTCTACCCGACCTACTACGAGGGCCAGGAGCAGGACAAGCGCGTGTTCTACCCCTCGCAGGAGGCCACGCAGTCGGTGATCGCGGCGGTCGAGTGGATGGCGCGCGAGAAGGGCAAGAGCTTCTTCCTGGTGGGCTCCGACTACATCTACCCGCGCACCTGCAACAAGATCGCCAAGCCCGCCATCGCCAAGGCCGGCGGCAAGGTGCTCGGCGAGGAATACGCGCCGCTGGGCCACACCGAGTTCTCGTCGATCATCAACAAGATCAAGGCCGCCAAGCCCGACTGCATCTACAGCACCGTGGTGGGCGGCTCCAACGTGGCCTTCTACAAGCAGCTGCGCGCGGCGGGCCTGGACGGCGCCAAGCAGGTGCTGCTGTCCACCGTGGTGTCGGAAAACGAGATCGACGGCATCGGCAAGGACAACGCCGCGGGCTACTACGCCTGCATGGGCTACTTCCAGAGCATCAAGTCGCCGGCCAACGAGAAGTTCGTGAAAGCCTTCAAGGCTAAGTACGGGCAGGACCGCGTGATCGGCGACCCGATGGAGGTGGCCTACAACAGCGTGTACCTGTGGAAGCTGGCGGTCGAAAAAGCCAAGTCCTTCGACGTCGACAAGGTCACGGCCGCCGCCGCGGGCGTCGAGATCGAGGCGCCCGAAGGCACGGTGCGCATACACGCCACCAACCACCACGTGTGGAAGAAGGTGCGCGTGGGCCGCGCGCGGCCCGACGGGCAGTTCGACATCGTGTGGGAATCGCCCCAGCTCGTCGAGCCCAACCCCTTCCCGAAGGTCTGAACGCGATGAACTTCGACATCGCGGTGATGCAGGTGTTCAACGGCGTGAGCCTGTTCACCATCCTGCTGCTGATGGCGATCGGGCTGGCCATCGTGTTCGGCCTGATGGGCGTCATCAACATGGCGCACGGCGAGCTGATGGCCCTGGGCGCCTACATGACCTACCTGGCCGCGCGCTTCTTCGAGCACTTCGCGCCGGGCTTCATGGACCTGTACCTGTTCGCCGCGATTCCGTTCGCGTTCGCGGTGACCTTCGCGTTCGGCTACGTGCTGGAGCGCGGCTTCATCCGCTTCTTCTACGACCGGCCGCTGGACACCCTGCTCGCCACCTGGGGCCTGAGCCTGATGCTGCAGCAGGCCTACCGCTCGATCTTCGGCGCGCAGGAAGTGAGCGTGCCGCTGGCCTCCTGGCTCGCGGGCGCGTGGGAGCCGACGGCGGGCATCCAGCTGCCGCTGAACCGCATCTTCATCGTGGGGCTCACCGCGCTGGTGGCCACCGGCGTGTACCTGCTGCTGTACCGCACTTCGTGGGGACTCAAGGTGCGCGCGGTGACGCAGAACCGCGCGATCGCCGGCGCGGTGGGCATCGACACGCACCGCGTCGACGCCATGACCTTCGCGCTGGGCTCGGGCCTCGCGGGCATCGCGGGCGCGGTGTTCACCATGATCGGCTCGACCAACCCCGGCACGGGGCAGCTCTACATCGTCGATTCGTTCATCGTGGTGGTGTTCGGCGGCGTGCAGAGCCTGGTGGGCACGGCCCTCTCGGGCTTTTCCATCGCGCAGTCGCAGACCTGGCTGGAGTACCTGATGAGCGGCTCGATGGCCAAGGCGACGATCCTGCTGCTGGTGATCGTGGTGCTGTACTTCCGCCCCAACGGGCTGTTCGCCACGCGTTCGAGGAGCTGAAGGCATGGGCATGAAGCTTTCTCCCCAACGCAGGAGCGACCTCGCCGGCATGGCGGCCGTGCTGTTGCTGCTGGCCGTGGTGCTGCCGGCCACGCTCGATCCCTTTCGCCTGAACCTCGTGAGCAAGTACCTGGCCTTCGCCTTCGTCGCGGTCGGCGTGGTGCTGACCTGGGGCTACGGCGGCGTGCTGAGCCTGGGCCAGGGCATGTTCTTCGGCCTGGGCGGCTACATGATGGCCATGTTTCTCAAGCTCGAAGCCTCGGCGCCCGAGCTGCCGGACTTCATGGTGTGGAGCAGCGTGGACCAGCTGCCTTCGTGGTGGATTCCGTTCCACTCGCTGGGCTGGACCATCGTGGGCATCCTCGTGGTTCCCGCCGTGCTGGCGTATGTGTTCTCGTACGCCATCTTCAAGCGGCGGGTGAGCGGCGTGTACTTCGCGATCGTCACGCTGTCTCTCGCGCTCACGCTCACCGTGGTGGTGATCGGCCAGCAGGGCGACACCGGCGGCGCCAACGGCATCACCGACTTCCGCACGCTGCTGGGCCTGGACATCGCGGGCGACGACGCCAAGCGCACGATGTACTTCGTCGAGGTGCTGGCCATCGCGCTGGTGATGGCGGTGTCGCTCGTCATCGTGCGCAGCCGCTTCGGCAAGATCCTCATCGCCATCCGCGACCGCGAAGACCGCGTGCGCTTCAGCGGCTACAACACGGCGCACATGAAGGCCTTCGTGTTCGCGGTGGCAGCGGTGCTTTCGTCCATCGGCGGGGCCTTCTACAGCCTGCAGGTGGGGCTGATCGCGCCGGGCGTGATCGGCGTGGTGGCATCGGTGGAGATGGTGATCTACGCGGCGGTCGGCGGGCGGCTGTCGATTCCGGGCGCGGTGATCGGCGCGCTGCTGATCGGCTTTCTCAAGTCGTACCTGTCGGAGACCTTTCCCGAAGGCTGGCTGTACTTCCTGGGCGCCGTGTTCATCCTCGTGGTCTGGGCCATGCCCGACGGCCTCGCGGGCCTGGGCGCGAGGCTCTTGCGCCGTCGCGGCGCGGAGGCCGTGCCATGAACGCGACCATGACCATGCCCAACGGCGGCCTGCCGCAGGCGGCTTCGGCGGTGCCGCCGTCGAACGAACAGATCCTGCGCGTGGAAGACCTCACCGTGTCCTTCGACGGCTTCAAGGCGGTGGACGGCCTGAGCCTTGCGGTCGAGCGCAACGAGCTGCGCGTGATCATCGGCCCGAACGGCGCGGGCAAGACCACGCTGCTCGACATGGTGTGCGGCAAGACCAAGCCGAGTTCGGGCCGCGTGCTGTTCAACGGCACCGACCTCGCCCGCATGAACGAGCATGAGATCGTGCGCGCCGGCGTGGGCCGCAAGTTCCAGACGCCCTCGGTCTACGAAGACCTCACGGTGCTGGAGAACTTCGAGATCTCGCTGCCGCGCATGCACGGCCTGCTGCAGTCGCTGGCCTTCCGCCGTACGGCGGCGCTGCGCGAGCGCATCGACGCGATGGCGGCCGACGTGTTCCTGCTCGACCAGCTCGACCGACGCGCGGGCCAGCTCAGCCATGGCCAGAAGCAGTGGCTGGAGATCGGCATGCTGCTGATGCAGGAGCCCGAGCTGCTGCTGCTCGACGAGCCCGTGGCCGGCATGAGCCCGCGCGAGCGCGAGCAGACCGGCGACCTGCTGCGGCGCATCTCGCCGGGCAAGTCGGTGGTGGTGATCGAGCACGACATGGACTTCGTCAAGCGCATCGCGCACCGCGTGACCGTGCTGCACCAGGGCCGGCTGCTCAGCGAAGGCACCGCTGCAGAGGTGCAGGCCGACCCGCGCGTGATCGACGTGTACCTCGGCCATTGAGCACAAGGAGAAACACAGATGCTCGAAGTCTCCGAACTCGACGTCGCCTATGGCGAGTCGCACGTCATTCGCGATGTTTCGCTGCGCGTCGCGCCCGACGAAGCGGTAGCCATCATGGGCCGCAACGGCATGGGCAAGACCACGCTGCTGAAGTCGCTCATCGGCCTCTTGCCGGCTCGCGGCGGCAGCATCCGCCTGGGCGGCGCCGACATCACCAGGCTGCCCAGCTACCAGCGCGTGGCGCAGGGGCTGGCCTTCGTGCCGCAGGGGCGCATGGTGTTCCCGTTCCTCACGGTGGAGCAGAACATCCTCTCGGGCGCCGCGAAGTCGGGCCACCGCACGGTGCCCGAGTACCTCTACCGCTTCTTCCCGGTGCTGAAAGACATGAAGCAGCGCAAGGCCGGCAACCTCTCGGGCGGGCAGCAGCAGATGCTGGCGATTGCGCGCGCGCTCATCTCCGAGCCGAAGCTGCTGATCCTCGACGAGCCGACCGAGGGCATCCAGCCTTCGATCATCAAGGAGATCGCGCAGACGCTGAACGTGCTGCGCGCCGAGCGCGGCTTCGCCATCGTGGTGTCGGAGCAGGTGCTGAGCTTCGCGCTCGACCTGGCCGACCGCTTTCTCGTCATCGACCGCGGGCGCCTCGTGCACGACGAGGCGCGCGCGACGCTCGACCAGGACAAGGTCAGGTCCTTCCTGACCGTGTAGCCCTCTTTTTTCCTCAACCCCTCTTTCAGGAGCAGTCCCATGAGACACGGTGATATTTCGAGCAGCAACGATTGCGTGGGCGTCGCGGTCGTCAACTACAAGATGCCCCGCCTGCACACCAAGGCCGAGGTGCTGGACAACGCCCGCAAGATCGGCGAAATGCTGGTCGGCATGAAGAAGGGCCTGCCGGGCATGGACCTGGTGGTGTTCCCCGAATACTCCACGCACGGGATCATGTACGACGCCAAGGAGATGTACGACACGGCCGCCACGGTGCCCGGCGAGGAAACGGCCATCTTCGCCGATGCCTGCCGCCGCGCCAACGTGTGGGGCGTGTTCTCGCTGACCGGCGAGCGCCACGAGGAGCACCCGAACAAGGCGCCCTACAACACGCTGATCCTCATGAACAACAAGGGCGAGATCGTCCAGAAGTACCGCAAGATCATGCCGTGGGTGCCCATCGAGGGCTGGTATCCGGGCGACTGCACCTACGTGAGCGAAGGCCCCAAGGGCATGAAGATCAGCCTGATCATCTGCGACGACGGCAACTACCCCGAGATCTGGCGCGACTGCGCGATGCGCGGCGCCGAACTCATCATTCGCTGCCAGGGCTACATGTACCCGGCCAAGGAACAGCAGATCATGGTGTCGAAGGCCATGGCCTTCATGAACAACACCTACGTGGCGGTGGCCAACGCGGCGGGCTTCGACGGCGTGTACTCGTACTTCGGCCACTCCGCGCTCATCGGCTTCGACGGCCGCACGCTCGGCGAATGCGGCGAGGAAGAGATGGGCATCAACTATGCCGAGCTTTCCATGGGCCTGATCCGCGACGCGCGCAAGAACGGCCAGTCGCAGAACCACCTGTTCAAGCTGGTGCACCGCGGCTACACCGGCACCATCAACTCCGGCGACGGCGACAAGGGCGTGGCGGCCTGCCCGTACAACTTCTACACGAAGTGGATCAACGACCCCGAGGGCACGCGCGAGATGGTGGAGTCGTTCACGCGCAGCACGGTGGGCACGCCGGAATGCCCCATCGAAGGCATTCCGAACGAGCCCGCGAAACACCGATGAACGCGGCGATCCCCGATCCGCTCGCGGCCTACCGCATAGAGTCCGAGCCCTTCTACCGGCCCGCGGGCAACGAGGTGGCGCTCTACCGGCAGGCGTACCGCCACCGCATGCCGCTGATCCTCAAGGGCCCGACCGGCTGCGGCAAGACGCGCTTCGTGGAGCACATGGCGTGGTCGCTGGGCCGGCCGCTGGTGACGCTGGCCTGCAACGAGGACATGACGGCGTCCGACCTCGTCGGGCGCTACCTGCTCGACGCCAACGGCACCGCCTGGCACGACGGGCCGCTCACGCTGGCGGTGCGGCACGGCGGCATCTGCTACCTCGACGAGGTGGTGGAGGCGCGGCAGGACACCACCGTGGTGATCCACCCGCTGACCGATGCGCGGCGCATATTGCCGCTCGACAAGAAGGGCGAGCTGGTGCATGCGCATCCCGACTTCCAGCTGGTGGTTTCGTACAACCCCGGCTACCAGAGCAGCGCGAAGGACATGAAGCCATCGACGCGCCAGCGCTTCGCGGCGCTGGAGTTCGACTACCCGGGCAGCGCGCTGGAGGCGGAGATCGTCGCGCACGAGGCCGGCGTGGACACGGATCTCGCCGCGAAGCTGGTGGCCATCGCGCGCTGCTCGCGCGAGCTGAAGCATCGCGGGCTCGACGAGGGCGTGTCCACGCGCATGCTGATCTACGCGGGCGTGCTGATCCGCGACGGCGTGACGCCGCGCGAGAGCTGCGAGATGACGATGACGCGCGCGCTGACCGACGACCCCGACATGGCGAGCGCGCTGCAAGGCTTCGTGGAGGCGCAGTTCGGATGAACGACGGGCGTGGCGGGTGCAGCGGGCACGGCGCACTGGCGCTGCTGGCGCGTGGGCTGGCTGGCGTCGACGTGGACGTGCAGGCGCTGACTGGCGCAGGCACTCGCGCCGTGCTCACGGGCCGCAAGCTGCTGCTGCCGGAGGGCGCCAGCGAGCCGGGCCTTCGCCGCGCCATGGTCGCGCATGCGGTCGCGCACCTGCGCCACTCGCGGCCCGCGCGTCCGGCGCACACGCTCAGGCCCATGGGCATCGCCGTCGTCTCGGCCATCGAGGACGCGCGTGTCGAGCGCCTGCTGTTCCGCGACTTCCCCGGTCTGCACGGCTGGTTCGCCGCGTCGCTGCCGCCGGTGCCCGATGCGCTCGACCTGCGCTTCGCCGCGCTCGTCGCCCGCATGGACCGCCTGCTGCTGATGCCCGACGCGCGGGACGACAACCATTGGGTGAACAAGGCGCGCCGCCTGTTCGACGAGACCGCCGCCAGCGCGGGCCTGGAGGACTACGACGCCTTCCGCGCCATCGCCTCGATCCTTGCCAACGACCTGGGCCAGATGCGCGTGCGCTTCGAGCCCCAGGACTACGCCGTGCCCGCGCCCTGGCGCGACGACAACAGCTACCTGTGGGATTTCGCCGAGACGGAGACCGCGCCCGACGAGGCCATCGCGCTGAAGCAGACAGGCGCGCGGCCATCGCCGCCTTCCGATGCACAGGACGAAGGCAGCGCCCCGCCGCCGGATGCCGCGGGCGACATCGAACTCGGCCGCTACACGTACCCCGAATGGGACCGCAAGCTCGAACGCCTGCGTCCCGACTGGTGCACGGTGATCGAGAAGCTGCCGGCATGGCAGGGCCTGCTGCCGACGCGCGAGCAGGCGGCTGCCGGCACCGAGCGCATCGCCCCGCTCGCCCTGCCCCGCGCGCGCCACCTCGACCGCACGCACCGCCTGCGCCGGCAGTGGGAAGGCGACGACATCGACCTGAATGCCGCCATCGAGGTACTGGTCGACCGCCGCCTGCGGCTGCGGCCCGACGCGCGGCTTTTCATGCGGCCTGGCAAGGGCCCGCGCCCGTCGAGCGTGCTGGTGCTGCTCGACCTCTCGGCATCGGCCAACGACGCGGGGCCGCACGCGGCTTCGCTGCTCGACCTCGAGAAGCAGGCCGCGCTGATGCTGGCCGCGTCGAACGCGCGCGGCATCGACCGCCTGGCGATCCACGGCTTCTCGTCGAACACGCGCGCCGAGGTGTACTACTACCGCCTGCTCGAATCCGGCCGGCCGCTGGACGCACCGACGAGCGCCATGATCGGCGCGCTGCGCGGGCGCTACTCGACCCGCATGGGCGCCGCGCTGCGCCACGCCACCGCGCTGATGCGCGCCGAGCCGCCCGGCCAGCGCGCGGTGCTGCTGGTGACCGACGGCGCGCCATCAGACATCGACGTGCACGATCCGCAGTACCTGATCGAAGACGCCCGCCAGGCCGTCGCCGAGGCCCGCGATGCCGGCGTGCGCATCGCCTGCATCGCGGTGGACGGCGCGGCCGATGCCTATGTGCGGCGCATCTTCGGCTGGCGCAACTATTGCATCGCCGACGACACGCGCAGCCTGCCGGCGCGGCTCGCGCGCATGAGCGCACGGCTCGCCGCCGCGCACTGACACCGCCGACTGAAGACTATGATGATTCGACACCCCAGGAGACTTCAGCGTGGCTGACAAGGACCCCATACGCGTCGGCATCCTCTATTCGGAAACCGGCGTCACTTCGACCATCGGACTCTCGCAGCTGCAGGGCGCCCTGCTCGCCATCGAGGAGATCAACGCGGCCGGCGGCGTGGAAGGCCGCGAGATCGTGGCCGTGCGCTACGACCCGCAATCCAACCCCGCGCGCTACGCCCAGCTGGCCGAGAAGCTGATCGTGCAGGACCGCGTGAACGTGATCTTCGGCTGCTACATGTCGAGCAGCCGCAAGGCCGTGATCCCGGTCATCGAGAAGTGGAACAAACTGCTCTTCTACCCGACGCTCTACGAGGGCTTCGAGTACTCGGGCAACGTGATCTACACCGGCGCCGCGCCCAACCAGAACAGCGTGCAGCTCGCGGAGTTCATGACCACGAATTTCGGCGCGCGCGTGTACCTGATCGGCTCCGACTACATCTACCCGTACGAGTCGAACCGCATCATGGGCGAGCTGGTGATGCAGCGCCCCGGCAGCGAGAAACTGGGCGAGCGCTACGTGGCGCTGGATGCCGGCGAGCGCGACTACCGGGCCATCATGGACGACATCCGCGACAAGCGGCCCGACTTCATCTTCTCGACCGTGGT
Source organism: Variovorax paradoxus (assembly GCF_022009635.1). NCBI lineage: Bacteria > Pseudomonadati > Pseudomonadota > Betaproteobacteria > Burkholderiales > Comamonadaceae > Variovorax > Variovorax paradoxus. The sequence continues at coordinate 282,662 of NZ_CP091716.1, read as the reverse complement.
GGGCGATTCCACCGCGAGCCTGTACCGCGCATATGCCGAGGCCGGCTTCGACCCGAAGACGATGCCGATCGCCAGCCTCACGACCTCGGAGGCCGAGATCTCGCAGATGGGCCACGGCGTGGCGACGGGGCACTTCACGGCGGCGCCGTATTTCCAGTCGATCGACTCCGCCGCCAACCGGCGTTGCCTGGCGATGCTGCGCGCGCGCTTCGGCGACGGCTGCGTGCCCAACCTGTGCTGGGAGGCTTCGTACTTCCAGATGCACATCTTCGCGAATGCCTACCGGCAGGCGGGCAGCGACGGCATCGCGGAGATTCTTCCGTACATCCTGGGCAGCGAGTTCGATGCGCCGCAGGGGCTGGTGAAGATCGATCCGACCAACCATCACACGTGTCTCTACCCACGCATCGGGCGGGTCGACTCTCATGGGCAGTTCACCATCGTGCGGCAGGCGACGCGGGCGGTGTACCCGGACCCTTACCTCGTCACCCACTCGCTGGGGGACTGGACGGCCAAGCTCGACACCCTGGAGGCCTGAGCGTGGAAGGCACGGCTCCGAAACGCCACACCCTGCGTGTCACGCCGCCGCAGCTGAAAGAGCTACGCCTGCTGAAGATCGCCGTGATCCACCCCGACGACAACGACGGCCGTCAACTCACGCAACAGCTGCAACGCATCGGCTGCCAGGTGCAGGCCTTCTGGCCGCCCGTTCAAGTCTTGCCCGAAGGCATCGACGTCGCCTTCATGGCCGTGCAGCCCGACTTCATCAACATGCGCTTCGAATGGACCAAGAGCGAAGACGCGCCGGCCATCATCGCGGTCGTCACCTACGAGAACCCGACCATCATCGAGGCCGTTCTGGAAATCGGCGCCAAGGCCGTGCTGCCGTCGCCCGTGCGCTCGTTCGGGCTGTTCTCCGCGCTGGTGGTGGCGCGCGAGGCGCACAAGGAAGCGCGCTCGCTCGCCAAGCGGCTGCGCAAGGTCGAGGCCAAGCTGCTGGGGCAACGCCGCATCGCGGAAGCGAAGGCCATCCTCATGAAGACGCACGACGTGTCCGAAGGCCAGGCCTACGACCTGATCCGCGACCAGGCGATGAGCAAGCGCACCACCACGGAAGAAATAGCCACCGCCATCGTCAATGCCAACGAGATCCTCTCGCTGGGCATGCGCAACAAGCCCGACGCGGGCTGAGCCGCCGGATTCCGCTCAGGCCTGGCGGAACATCGTCAGCACCTTCAGCACGCTCAGCGTGGCACCGTCCAGCGTCGCGTGCTGCCGGTGCGCGATGCCCACGCGTCGCGTGAGCTTCGGGCTCACCGGCAGGATCCGCATGCGGTCGCCGCGCACGTTGTCGGTGCTCTGCTGTAGCGGCAGCAGCGCCGCGCCATAACCGGCCGCCACCAGGCTGCGGATGGCGGCGTCGTAGTTGAGCTCGATGCGCGCGCGCGGCGCGAAGCCCGCCTCGGCGAACCACTCCATCGTGAGCCGGTACATGTGCGTGGTGGCCTCGTTGAAGATCAGCGGCTGCGCCGCCAGCCACGCCGGCGTGACGCGCTTCGGCGCCTTCCAGCGCGGCGGCACGAAGGCCATCATGGGCTGCTCGCACCACGGCGTGACGACGATGCCGCGCACCGGCGGCTGCGGAATGGCCACCAGGCCGATGTCGAGCGTGCCGGCGGCCAGCCGCTCCATGGCCTCGTAGGAGCCGCGGATGCTCACCTCGACGTCGATGCCCGAATGCTCCGCGCCCAGCGCCTCCAGCACCTGCGGCAGCAGGTCGACCAGCACGCCGGTGGATGTGCCCAGCCGCACGCGGCCGGTGCGGCCCTCGGCCTGGCGCTTGACGGCCTCGACCGCGTCGTCGGTGTCGCGCAGCAGCTTGCGCCCGCGCTCGACCAATGCGGCGCCGGCGGCGGTCGGTGTGATGCGGCGGTTGCCGCGCACCACCAGCGGCGCCTCCAGCCGCGATTCGAGTTCGCTGATGTGCAGGCTCACCGTCGGCTGCGCCAGATGCAGCGCCTTGGCCGCGGCGGAGAAAGTGCCGAGGTCGACGATGGCGATGAGGGTGCGCAGCTGGTCGAGGTTGAGTTGTCGCATCGGGGTCGCCGTGTGAAGTGGATATTTTCAGTATCAGCAAAGCTGATCGAAGGCCTCAGGATTCTCAACTTCCACAATATCACGCGCCGCCGGAAGATGAGCGCTCCCAACCAAGGAGCCCATCGTGACCGCGCCGAAGCCATCGTCCTTTCATCAACGCCTGATCCATGCCCTGCGCGGCTGGCGACGCCGCGTGATGAATCGCCGCCGCGCGCGGGCCGACACGCGGCACCTGGCCGGCATGAGCGACCACGAGCTGCGCGACCTGGGCATCGGGCGCAGCGAAGTGCCCGAGCTGCTGGACCGCCACCGCCACTGAGCCGGACCGGGCAGGCGCTTTTCTTCTTCAGGTATCGCGCCGGTTTTGAGGTCCAATCCGGGGCGTGTCCAAGCCCGCTCTTCTTTCCATCGAACTCACCTCGCCGCAGTCGGTCAACGGCCGGCGCGCGGCCTTTCAATCGCTCTGGCTGCTGGTGCGCATGCAGCACGCGCAGGAAGCCGGCACCGGCGTCGTGCGGCTGGTCGACCTGCGCGGCGAAGTGTCCGACGCCAGCACGCTGCGCATGGTGGTGAGCCGCGCGTTCCGCGACTTCAAGGCCTGGAACATCGAGGTCGGCTGGGGCGAAGACACGCTGCGCGAGCCGCGCTTCCTCAATGCCGAGCGGCGCAGCCAGGGGCCGTTCTGGCTGCCCGCCGTCGAGGCCCGGCGCGTGCGCGTGCTGGTGGAAGGCCGTGCGGCCACCGCGGCCGAAGTGGCCTCGTTCCTGGGGCTGCGCGCGCGCAAGTCGCAGGCGGCCGCCGGCTCGCCGCCGCCCGACGCGGTGCATCTGCAGGACGCCGCCTTCTGGAAGCAGCTGGTCGCGTCGCAGCAGGCGGCGCGGCAGGGCCGGCTGATGGCGCCGGTGGCAGGCATGAACACGGGCGATGCGAGTGCCGGCGCCCAACCGGCCAGCGCGCTCGAATCCATACGCCTGGCCGGCACGCTGGCCGCCACCGACTTCCAGCGCGCGCTGGTCACGCTCAACGAGGCCATGCTGTGGCGCCGGCTCGGCGACAACGAGCAGGCGCGGCGCCGGCTGCAGGCACTCAAGAAGCAGCGGCTCGCGCACCATGTGGCGGGCAACGACTACCTCGGCGCGATGGAGTGCATCGTCGCCGCCTGGTGCGCCTACACCGCGCGCGACCTGCCGCTGGCGCAGTCTCTGCTGGGCGGCATGGCCGACGACGCCGCGCGCGGGCTGGTGCTGCGGCATCACCCCGACGTGCGCTTCGAGTGGTGCAACCTGTGGGCGCTGGTGTGCCGATCGCGCGCGCTCGGGCTTTCGGCCGACGACAAGCCGGCCTCCGCGGCGCTCGCCGAAGAGTCGCTGCGCCGCTTCGGCGAGGCGCTGGCGGCGGCTTTCGAATCGCACTCCTTCGACGCGGCGCAGCATGTGGCGGCCAACATGGGCATGGCCGCGTGGCTGTTCGACCGCGTGGGCCTGTCCGACCTGCCCGCGCTCGCGCAGCACGGCAACGCCGACACCACGCGCCGCGCGGTGCAATGGATCGCCTTCAGCGAATGGCTGTGCGGCCACACCGACGGCCAAGGCCGCTCGGCATGGAACGCCATCTACCTGATGCGCATCGCGCGCGGCCATTGCCGACCCGAGAAGCAGCCCACTCTGGCGCAGTTCCGCGCGCAGAAACCGCTGGACCCGGCCGCCGTATCGAAGCTCGCCGGCCCGCTGGCCGATGCCTTCGACGCCACGAACTGGCCTGCGCGCTGGGTGCAGGTGGCGCAGGCGCGGCTGGCCGACCACCAGGCCGGGCGGCGCCGCTACCCGGGCCTGCAGCATTGCAGCCTGCTGTTCGAGCACGCCTGGTACGCCGCCCACGCCGGCGAGCTGAAGGCCGCCGAGCAGTCGCTCGCCCTGCTGCGCGAGGCGCTGCCGCAGCTGGTGCCGAGCGACCGCGCCTACTTCACGGAATCGTGGAACGACACGCTGCCGGCCGAACTGGTGCTGGAGGCAAAGCCGCCGCGCCGGCCTGCTGCACGAAAGAAAATCGCGTCCTAGACTTCGGGGTCCGACCATGCCCGACAACTCCCACGAACCCATCGACCTGGCCGCGCACCGCGAACGCCGTGCCCGACAGCAGCAACAGCGTGCCGCGGAGCAGGCCGCGCGCGACGCAGCCTCGTCGTCCGCGTCCGAGCCGGGCCCCGGCGAAGTGCCCTGCATCCGCTGCGGCGAGCCGGTCTTCGGCTACGTGCTGCGCTGCCCCTACTGCGGCGTGCATTTCAGCGGCCGTGCCGAAGACTTCGCGCCCAAGGAAAAGATGTCGGGGCGCACCAAGGCGCTGGTCGCGCTGGTCGCCGTGGCGCTGCTGCTCGCGGGCCTGAGCGACGACATCGCCGCCCTGTGGTGGCGCATGAAGTAAGGCGCTTCGCCGCTCGTCAGCGCGGCGCGGCGGTCGACTGGCGCACCACCAGCTCCGGGCGCAGCACCACGGTCGATGCCGACATCGAACGGCCGTCGATCTCGTCGAACAGCATCTCGGCCGCGCGCCAGCCCAGCTCGCGGTGCGGCAGGCGGATGGTGGTGAGCGGCGGGTCGACCATGTCGACCAGCGGCATGTCGTTGTGGCCGGTGACGGAAATGTCCTGCGGCACGCGCAGGCCGGCTTCGCGCAGCGCGTCGTAGGCGCCCAGCGCCACCAGGTCGTTGCAGCACACCACCGCCTGCGGGGCCGCGCCGGCCTCGAGCATCTGCTTCATCGCCAGCGCGCCGGCCTCGCGGCTGTAGCTCGCGCACTCGACCACGCGGAAGGGCTTCATGCGGTGGTCGCGCAGGGCCTGCTCCACACCCAGGCGCCGGCCCACGCCGGTCGGGATGGTCTGCGGCCCCGCCAGGTGCGCGATGCGCTTGTGGCCGAGCGCCACCAGATGGTCGACCGCGAGCTTCATCGCCAGCCGGTCATCGCTGACCACGGCCGGCAGGCGGCCGGTTTCGTCGGCGCGGTTGACCAGCACGGCCGTCATGCCGGCCTTGGCGACGAAGTCGACCAGCGGGTCGTCGCGCGTGGCGGTGGCCATGACCACGCCGTCGACGCGCTGCGCGAGCATGCGCTCCAGCACCGGCCGCGCCAGCGCCGGGTCGGCCACGTTGGTGACGAACACGAAGTACCCGCGCGCCGCCGCGCTGGCCTCGATGCCCTGCAGGATCGGCGGGAACACCGCGTTGGTGATGTCCGGCACCAGCACGCCGATGGTGTGGGTGCGGCCCGTGCGCAATGCAGAGGCCGCGCGGTTGGGCCGGTAGCCCAGCCGCTGCGCCGCCTCCTCGACCACGCGAAGCACCTCCTCGCTGATGAGCGAGCGCTTCTCGGGGCTGAGCGCGCGCGAGACGGTCGACACATGCACGCCGGCGGCACGGGCGACGTCGCGGATGGTGACGGTGGCGGAAGACGAAGAAGTCGGGCTGGTGCTCATTGGTGCAAACGATTGTCGCGAGGCCGGCCGGCATCGGGTGCCAATGCTTCCCTCAGGGTCTGCCGGAAACCTCCATTTTACTTTTCGGCAAATATGGCTAATATCGTGCAAACGATTGCACGAATCCACCATGAACATCGCCACCTCCCCCGACTCGGTGCTGGGCCATGTGCTCGACGCCATGAAGAACACGCCCGACCCGCGGCTGCGCACCGTGATGGAAGCGGTCACGCGCCACCTGCATGCGCTGGTGCAGGAAGTGAAATTGACGGAAGACGAGTTCGAGCAGGCGCTCGAATTCATCGTCGCCATCGGCCACGCCACGGGCGAGACCAAGAACGAGGTGGTGCTGGCGGCGGACATCCTGGGCGTGTCGACCGTGGTCGCGCTGCAGAACAACCAGGACCCGCACGGCGAATCGCCCGCCGCGCTGCTCGGGCCGTTCTGGCGCGCCAATGCACCGGCCTGCGCGCTGGGCGACGACATCGCGCGCTCGGGCACGCCCGGCACGCCGCTCGAAGTGACGGGCACGGTGCGCGACCACGAGGGCCGCCCGGTGGCCGGCGCCACGGTCGACGTATGGCAGGCCTCGCCCGTCGGCCTCTATGAAAACCAGGACCCGGCGCAGGAAGACATGAACCTGCGCGGGCGCTTTTTCACCGACGCCGAAGGGCGCTTCCGCTTTCGCAGCGTGCGCCCGGCCGGCTACCCGGTACCGACCGACGGGCCCTGCGGCGTGCTGCTGCGCGCGCAGGTGCGCCACCCGAACCGGCCCGCGCACCTGCACTTCATGGTGAGCAAGCCCGGCCACAAGGTGCTGATCACGCAGGTCTTCGCGGACGACGACGAGAACCTCGAAAGCGACCCGACCTTCGGCGTGACGCGCAGGCTGATCGGGCGCTTCGCGCTGGCGCCCGATGGCAAGAGCGCGTCCATGCACCACGACTTCGAACTAGAGCCCGGCGAAATGAAATTCCCGCGCCCCCCGATTCCCTGAACCAACTCCCCCTATTGATATGAGCTTCGATCCTGTCTCCAGACTCGACGGCAAGGTCGCCGTCATCACCGGCGGCCTCGGCGCCATCGGCTATGCCACGGCCACGCGCCTGGCCGCGCTCGGCGCCACCTGCGTGCTGCTGCACCGCAAGGGCGGCGACGCGGCGGCGCGCGCGGCCGCCCTGCCCTCCGCCAACGGCCAGCGCCATGCGGCGATCCGCGCCGACATCGTCGACTCGGCGAGCCTCGTGGCCGCCGCCGCCGAGGTGAAGGCCACGCTCGGGCGCTGCGACATCCTGGTCAACAGCGCGGGCCACACGCAGCCGGTGCCGGCCGCCGACCTGGACGCGCTGACCGACGAGCTCATCGACGACATCGTGCGCGCCAACTTCCGCGGCGTGTTCGCCACCATCCGCGCCTTCGCGCCGATGCTCAAGGCCAGCGGCGACGGGCTCGTGGCCAACATCTCGTCGATCGCGGGCTTCACGGGCGTGGGCAGCAACCTGGCCTACGTGGCGGCCAAGGCCGGGCTCGACGTGGTCGGCGACGCGCTGGCCAAGGCGCTGGCGCCCGCGGTGCGGGTGGTGTCGGTGTCGCCGGGCGCGGTGGAATCGGGCTTCGTGCCGGGGCGCGGCGCGGAGTTCGCCAGCAAGATGGCCAGCACCACGCCGCTGGGCCGCATCGGCAAGCCCGACGACGTGGCCGCCACGGTCGAGGCGCTGGCCACCACCATGCGCTTCGTCACCGGCACGCGCATCGTGGTCGACGGAGGGCGCCACCTGTGAGCGCCGCCAAGACACTCATCACCTGCGCCGTCACGGGCAACCTCGTGAAGCCGGAGCAGACGCCGCACCTGCCGATCACGCCGGTGCAGATCGCCGACGAATGCCTGGCCGCCGCCGAGGCCGGCGCGGCGCAGGTGCACATTCATGTGCGCCATCCGGAAACCGGCAAGCCGTCGATGGAGGTGGAGCTGTACCGCGAGGTGGTGGACCGCATCCGCCGCGAGAACCGCGAGCTGATCGTCAACCTCACGACCGGCCCCGGCGGGCGCTTCATTCCGAGCGAGGACGACCCGAAGGTCGCCGCGCCCGGCACCACGCTGCTGCCGCCCGAGAAGCGCGTGGAGCACATCGCGCTCATCAGGCCCGATGTGTGTTCGCTCGACCTGAACACCATGAACTCCGGCCCCGACGTGGTCATCAACACGCCGAAGAACGTGCGCCGCATGGCGAAGGTGATGCGCGAGGCGGGCGTGAAGCCGGAACTGGAGATCTTCGATTCGGGCGACATCAACCTGGCGCTGGACCTGATCGCGGACGGCACGCTCGATGGCCCCGCCATGTGGACCTTCGTGCTCGGCGTGAAGTACGGCTTCGCGCCGACGCCCGAGACGCTGCTCTACGCGCGCAACATGCTGCCGCGCGGCGCCTTCTGGAGCGCCTTCGGCATCGGCCGCATGGAGTTCCCGATCGTCGCTCAGGCCTGGCTGCTGGGCGGCCATGTGCGCGTGGGGATGGAAGACAACATCTACCTCGAGAAGGGCGTGCTCGCCGAGAGCAACGCGCAACTGGTGGCGAAGGCGCGCGACATCCTCGTGAGCCTTGGAGGCGAAGTGGCCAACCCGCGCGAGGCGCGCGCGATGCTGGGTCTTCCGGATGCCCGCAGCTAGCGCACCCCACCGACGAGCCCCCAGAACACAGCAAGCAGGAAACCAGAGATGAACGTCGCTGCCATGCACACGACCCACACCTCCCGCGCATTGCGCGTGAGCGAGAAAGCCGCCAGCCTCGACGCGCTGCAGCTCCATGCCGCGCCGCAGGCCGAACCCGCGCCGCCCGCGGGCCATGCCGTCGTGCGTGTCGCCGCCGCCGCGGTGAACCCCAGCGACGTCAAGGCGACGCTGGGCATCATGCCGCAGGCCGTGTGGCCCCGCACCCCCGGGCGCGACTTCGCGGGCACCGTGGTGAGCGGGCCCGCCGAATGGATCGGGCGCGAGGTCTACGGCTCCGGCGGCGACGTCGGCATCACGCGCGACGGATCGCACGGGCGCTATCTGGTGCTGCCCGAACAGGCGCTGCGCGCCAAGCCCCGGGGCATTTCGATGGACGAGGCCGGCGCGGTGGGCGTGCCCTTCGTCACCGCGTACGAAGGCTTTCGGCGCAGCGGCATGCCCCAGGCCGGGCAGACCGTGCTGGTGCTCGGCGCCAACGGCAAGGTCGGGCAGGCGGCAGTGCAACTGGCCTCACAGGCCGGCGCGCGCGTGATCGCGGTGCAGCGGCACGCCGGGCCCTACGCGGGCTTCGCGAACGGGCCCGTGGACGTGATCGACGCGCGCCACCACACCGACGTCGCCGCGCGAGTGCGTGAGCTTACCGACGGGCGCGGCGCGCACATCGTCTACAACACCGTCGGCAGCGCCTACTTCGAGGCCGCCAACAAGGCCATGGCCAAGGGCGCGACGCAGATCTTCATCGCCACGCACGACCGCGCGGTGCCCTTCGACATCTTCGCGTTCTACCGGGGCATGCACACCTTCGTGGGCATCGACTCGCTGGCGATGGACTGCATTGCCAGCACCGCGCAGCTCGACGCCATGCGCGACGGCTTCGAGCGCGGCACGCTGAAGCCCTTTCCCGTGGCGCGCCACTTCACGCTCGACGAGGCCATGGACGCCTACCGGCTGGTGCTCTCGGGCAGCACCGACCGCGTCGTGCTGCGGCCCTGAAGAACCCACCCTGGAGCACATCCCATGCACGTGACCCGTTTCAGCGAGGCGCCGCACTACGAGGCGCCCAACCATTTCGACATGCGCTGCCTGCGCCTGCAAGGCAAGGAAGCCGGCCCCTCCACGCAGATGTGGATGGGCATGAGCCAGATCCTGCCCGGCGGCCACACCGGCCTGGACGGCTCGCCGATGGAGAAGCTCTATCTCGTGCTCGAAGGCCAGCTCCATGTGGTCGGCGAGATCGACGGCGCGCACCAGGAAGACGTGCTCGAGCAGTACGACAGCTGCCGCTTCGCGCCCGGCGAAAAGCGCCAGCTGGAGAACCGCACGAACCGGCCGGTGCTGGTCGCGCTGGTGATGCCCACCAACGCACCGCCGCCGTAGCCGCCGCCTTCTCTCTTCCCGGTCATTCATCGCTCAACCAAATAAATCAACGGAGACAAGACGCATGAAGAAGACACTCAACTGGAGCCGCCGGCGCGCGCTGGCCGTGGCGGCGACTCTCGCGGCCTGCGCGCTCGGCGGCGCCCACGCGCAGGGCCCGTGGCCCGGCACGCAGCCGGTCAGGCTGGTCGTGCCGTTCACGGCGGGCAGCGGCACCGACATCGTCGCGCGGCTCGTGGCCGAGAAGCTCGGGCCCGCCCTGGGCACCAGCGTGATCGTGGACAACAAGCCCGGCGCCGGCGGCACGCTGGGCGCGGCCATCACGGCCAAGTCGCCGGCCGACGGCTACACGCTGCTGGTGCATTCGGCCGGCCACCTGGTGAACCCGTGGATCTACAAGGGCCTGTCGTACGACACGCTGAAAGACTTCACCGGCATCACGCCGATGGCCAGCCTGCCCAACGTGCTGGTGACGGCGCCCTCGCACTTCACCGACGTGAAGGACCTGGTGGCCAAGGTCAAGGCCAAGCCGGGCGGCTTCAACTACGGCTCCGCCGGCAACGGCTCGGCCACGCACATGAACGCCGAGGTGTTCCGCCTCGCGGCGGGCATCGACGCGCAGCATGTGCCCTTCCGCGGCACGCCGGAGGCCATGACCGAGGTGATGGCCGGGCGCGTGGACTGGTTCTTCGCGCCGATGGTGTCGGCGCTGCCGCTCATCAAGACCGGCAAGCTGCAGGCGCTGGCCGTGGGCACCGGCAAGCGCTCGTCGGCATTGCCCGACGCGCCGACGACGGTGGAGGCCGGCGTGCCGGGCTCGGAGTACCTGTTCTGGGTGGGACTGTTCGCGCCCGCGAAGACCCCGCAGCCGGTGGTCGACCGGCTGCAGGCCGAGGTCGCGAAGATCATGGTGTCGCCCGAACTGAAGGAGCGGCTGGAGAAGCTGGGCGCCGAACCGTTCACGATGCCGTCGGCGCAGTTCAACAAGTTCATCGTCGAAGAAACCGGCAAGGCCCAGCAGGTCGTGAAAGCCGCCAGCATCAAGGTCGACTGATGAAGCTCACCCCCAGTCTTCGCGCACTTCGTGTCGCTACGCCAACCCCCTTGCAGGGGGCGACACCTGTGGCCCGGCAAAGCCGGTTCCGCGGTGTCCCTGGCAAGGCGCTGGTGCTTGCCAGCCTCTTCGCCCTGACCCTTGCCGCACAGGCGCAACCGGCGGACCTCGTCGTCACCAACGCGAAGATCGCCACGCTCGATGCGGCCGGCACCATGGCGCAGGCCATTGCCGTGCGCGACGGGCGCATCGTGGCCGTCGGCAACGCCGCGCAGGTGCGCGCGCTGTCGGGCCCCGCCACGCGCACCGTGGACGCGGGCGGGCGCACCGTCATCCCCGGCCTGATCGACTCGCACATGCACGCGGTGCGCGCCGCGCTCAGCTACTCGACGGAAGTCAACTGGATCGGCGCCGGCAGCATCGCCGAGGCGATGGCGCGCATCCGCACCGCCGCCGCCAACGCGCGCCCCGGCGGCTGGCTGATCGTGGCCGGCGGCTGGACCGAGCAGCAGTTCGCCGAGCGCCGCCGCCCCACGCTGGCCGAACTGCAGGAAGCCGCGCCGAACAACCCGGTGTACGTGCAGCTCTTCTACGAAGCGGTGGTAATGACGCCCAAGGCGCTCGAGGCGCTGGCCGTTCCCGCCGGCGCGCTGCCCGCGGGCATGAAGCCGTCGCCCGACGGCGCGCCGGGCTGGATGAGCGGCGACATCGTCGGCATCTCGGCGCTGTTCGACAAGCTGCCCAAGCCGACCTACGAAGACAACGTGGCCGGCACGCGCGCCTTCTTCACCGAGCTGAACCGGCTCGGCATCACCGGCCTGGTGGACCCGGGCGGCTTCAGCATCGCGCCCTCGCAGTACGCGGCGCTCTTCGAGCTGTGGCGCGAGAAGGCGCTGACGCTGCGCGTGGCCTACAGCGTGTTCGCGCAGAAGCCCGGCGCCGAGCTGCAGGAGTTCCGCGACCTCACGCAGATGCTGCCGATGGGCTTCGGCGACGACATGCTCAAGTTCAACGGACTGGGCGAACGCGTGACGCTCGCGATGTACAACAACAACTTCCCCGACGAAGCGGCGAAGGCGAAGTTCTACGAACTCGTCAAGTGGGCGGCGCAGCGCAAGCTGGCCGTCACCATCCACTGGCAGGAGAACGGCTCGGTCGACCATCTGCTCGGGCTGTACGAGAAGCTGAACGCCGAGGTACCGATCAAGGACCTGCGCTGGTCGATCGCGCACCTGGACGACGCCTCGCCCGAGACGCTCGCGCGCATGAAGGCGCTGGGCATCGGCTGGACCATGCAGGACGCGATGTACTTCCAGGGCGACCGCGCGCTCGCCGTGCGCGGCGACGCGGCACGGCGCATGCCGCCCATAGGCACCGCGCTGCGCGCCGGCGTGCACGTGGGCGCGGGCACCGACGCGCATCGCGTGGCCTCGTACAACCCCTTCGTGGCACTGCAATGGATGCTCGACGGCAAGACGGTGAGCGGCAAGGCGATGCGCGGCCCCGACGAGACGCCCTCGCGCGAGGAGGCGCTGCGCCTCTATACGGCGGGCAGCGCGTGGTTCAGCTTCGACGAGAACCGGCGCGGCACGCTGGAGGTCGGCAAGCTCGCGGACTTCGCGGTGCTCGACCAGGACGTCCTCAGCGTGCCGCTGGAGCGCATCGGCAAGACCACGTCGCTGATGACAGTGGTGGGCGGGCGCGTGGTGTATGCGGCGCGGCCCTTCGATGCAGCCGCAACGCCGGTGGCGTCGGCGCGCTGACCTCGCTCAGGCCTCGCGAACGGCGGCGATGCAGTCGATCTCGATGTCGAAGCGCCCCGGCCACGCCGGCACGCAGACGAAGATGCGCGCGGGCGGGTCGTTCGGAAAGTAGCGCGCATAGATGGCGTTGACCGCCGCGAACTTCTCGACCGAGGTGCAGTACACGTTGCACTTGAGCACCCGGTCCAGCGAGGAACCCGCGGCTTCGAGGCACAGCCTGAGCTGCTCGAGCACCAGTTCGGCCTGCCGCTCGAGCGAGGCGTCGAGCACCACCTGCCCGGTGGCCGGATCGAAGGGCGGCAGGCCCGACACATACACCGTGTCGCCGTGCCGCGTGACGACCGAGACCGGCGCTTTCCAGTTGTCCAGCCAGGTCGAGATCGGTTCGACACGGATGACTTCGCGTTTCATGAGACGGGCTTTCTGTTGCAGCAAAGCCCGGATGATGTCCGCGAAGGCGCAGCCTCGCTTCGTTGCGCGACGAAGTATGGCGCGCGTCAGGCGGCGCCGAGCGCCAGGCGCACCCGCTCTCGCAGCACGGGCAGCACGTCGCTCTCGAACCACGGGTGGTGCTTGAACCAGCCGGTGTTGCGCGGCGACGGATGCGGCAGCGGAATGAAGCGCGGCGCGTAGTCCGCGAAGGCCTCGACCGTCTCGGTCACGTTGGCGCGCGCGGCCTTGCCGAGGAAGTGGCGCTGCGCGTACTGGCCTATGAGCAGCGTGAGTTCGATGCGCGGCATCTGCGCCAGCAGCTTGTCGTGCCACAGCGCGGCGCACTCGCGGCGCGGCGGCAGGTCGCCGCTCTTGCCGCGGCCCGGGTAGCAGTAGCCCATCGGCATGAGCGCGATGCGCGCGGGGTCGTAGAAGACGGCACGGTCCACGCCGAGCCAGCGGCGCAGCTGTTCGCCGCTCCTGTCGTCCCACGGCACGCCTGTCTTGTGCACCGTGAGGCTGGGCGCCTGCCCGACCAGCAGCAGCCGCGCGCCCGCGCTGGCCTGCACCACGGGACGCGGCCCGAGCGGCAGGTGCACCGCGCATGCGCGGCAGGCACGCACCTCGGCGAGCAGCGCATCCACCGTGCTCAGCCTGCGAACGGGCGGAAGAAGGCGTTGAGTTCGCTGCCCGGCGCGGCGTCCGCGAAGCCGTCGAAGCGGCCTTCGTCGGCGAGCGTGCGCGCCGCGCGCATGAAGCCGCCCCAGGCCGCGCGGGCCATGCCGCCGCCCACGCTGACGCGGCGCACGCCGAGTTCGGCGATGTCCACCATGCTCAGTTCGCTGCTGCCGCCGACCAGCAGGTTGACCGGCTTGGGCGCCACGGCCGCGACCACCGCCGCGATCTGCTCGCGGGTCTTGATGCCCGGCGCGTAAAGGCAGTCGGCGCCCGCGTTCGAATAGGCCTTGAGCCGCGCGATGGCGTCGTCCAGGTCGGGCCGGCCGGCGAAGAAGTTCTCGGCGCGGCCGATCAGCAGCACGTCGGCGCCCGAGGCATCGATGGCCTTGCGCGCGGCGCGCATGCGCTCGACCGCCACGTCGACGGGGAAAAGCGGGTCGGCGGCGTTGCCCGTCGAGTCCTCGATCGACAGGCCGGCCACGCCGGTCTCGATGGCCAGTCGCACGCTCTCGGCCACGCCCGGGGCATCGGCGGCAAAACCGTTTTCGAAGTCGGCGTTCACGGGCAGGTCGGTGGCGGCCACCAGTTCGCGCAGGTGCGCGAGGATGTATTCGCGCGACAAGGCGCCATCGGCATAGCCTTGCGACCATGCGAAGCCGGAGCTGGTGGTGGCCAGCGCCTTGAAGCCCAGGCCTTCGAGGTAGCGCGCGCTGCCCGTGTCCCAGGGGTTCGGAATGACGAAGCAGCCTTTTTCGTGGAGGGCGCGGAAGTCGGCGCGCTTTTCGGCGACGGAGCGGGTCATGTGGCCTCGGCTTTCTGTGTTGGATACAACAGTGAGCCGGTCATTCTGACGCAGCCTCCGTCAGCACTCCACCACGTTGACCGCAAGCCCCCCCAGCGAAGTCTCCTTGTAGGTGGACTTCATGTCCTCGCCGGTCTGCTTCATGGTGCGGATCACCGCGTCGAGCGACACGTAGTGGCTGCCGTCGCCGCGCAGCGCCATGCGCGCCGCGTTGATGGCCTTCACGGCGCCCATCGCGTTGCGCTCCACGCAGGGAATCTGCACCATGCCGCCGACCGGATCGCAGGTCAGGCCCAGGTTGTGTTCCATGCCGATCTCGGCCGCGTTCTCGACCTGCGCGGGCGTGGCGCCGAGCACCGCCGCCAGCGCGCCCGCCGCCATCGAGCAGGCCACGCCCACCTCGCCCTGGCAGCCGACCTCGGCACCGGAGATGGAGGCGTTGGCCTTGTAGAGCATGCCGATGGCCGCGGCGGTGAGCAGGAAGTCGACGATGCCGTCGTCGCCCGCCCGCGGCACGAAGCGCTGGTAGTAGTGCATCACGGCCGGCACCACGCCGGCCGCGCCGTTGGTGGGCGCGGTGACGACACGGCCGCCAGCGGCGTTCTCTTCGTTCACCGCCATCGCGAAGGCGTTGACCCAGTCCATCACCGCGAGCGGATCGGCGGCGCCGGCCTGCGCCAGCAGCTCGCGGTTCAACTCTGGCGCGCGGCGGCGCATGCGCAGCGGGCCGGGCAACGATTGCGCGGCCAGCGGGTTGTCGATGCCGAAGCCGCGCTGCACGCACTGTTGCATCACGCCCCAGATGCGCAGCAGGCCGGCGCGCACCTCGGCCTCGGGCCGCCACATGCACTCGTTGCGCATGACCAGCTCGGCCACCGAGAGGCCGGTGACCTGGCACTGCGCCATCAGCTCGTCACCGGTCGTGAAAGGATGCGGCACGGCGGCCGCGGCGGCCACCGTCTCGGCCACGGCCTGCCCGCCCTCGACGACGAAGCCGCCGCCGACCGAAAAATACGTGCCCTCGGCCAGCACGGCGCCTTCGGCCGAGAACGCGGTGAAGCGCATGGCGTTGGGATGCTCGGGCAGCGACTCCTCGCCGCGGAAGGCGATGTCGCGCACGCGGTCGAAGGCGATGGACTTGCGGCCCAGCAGGTCGAGCTGCCCGGTGCGGCGCAGCGCCTCCAGCCGGGGCTGCACGGTCTCCGGCCGTACCGTGTCGGGTGCGTCGCCGAAGAGGCCGAGGATCACGCCCTGGTCGGTGGCATGGCCGTGGCCCGTGGCGCCGAGCGAGCCGAACAGGTCGGCATGCAGGCGCGCCACCTGCGCCAGCGCGCCCCGTGCCTCGAGCGAGCGAGCGAACATGAGCGCCGCGCGCATCGGCCCCACGGTGTGGGAGCTCGAAGGCCCGATACCGATCTTGAAGATGTCGAAGGCGGAGAGCATCAGCGCATCATGCGGCAGGGAGTTGCTGCTTGACCAGCGCCACCCAGTAGGCCGCGCCCAGGGGAAGGATGTTGTCGTTGAAGTCGTAGTACGGGTTGTGCACGTTCGGGTCGTTCGGGCCCTCGCCCGCGCCGATGCCGATGTAGGCGCCCGGGCGCTTCTGCAGCATGAAGGCGAAGTCTTCCGAACCCATGGCCGGCGGAATGTCGGTCTTGACCTGCGCGCGGTCGACCAGGCTGGCGGCGGCGGCCACGGCGGCATCGGTCTCGGCGGGCGTGTTGACCACGCCGGGGTAGCCGCGGCGGTAGTCGAGCGCCACCTTCGCGCCGTGCGTGGCGGCCACGCCGTCGCAGATCTGCTGCATGGCGGCCTGGGTCTTGTCCTGGATGGCGGCATCGAGCGTGCGCACGGTGCCGCGCAGCACCACCGTTTCGGGAATCACGTTCCAGGTATCGCCGCCGTGGATCTGCGTGACGCTGACCACGGCCGAGTCGGTCGCGCCGGTGCGGCGGCTCACGATGGTCTGCAGCGCGTTGACGAGCTGGGCCGAGACCACCACCGAGTCGATGCCGGTCTCGGGCATGGCGCCGTGGCTGCCCTTGCCGGTGACGACGATCTCGAAGGTGTCGAGAAAAGCCGTCATCGTGCCCTTGCGGATCGCGAACTGGCCGCGCGGCAGAGCCGGGAAGTTGTGCATGCCGTAGACGGCGTCGGCAGGGAACTGGTCGAACAGGCCCTCTTCCACCATCACGCGGCCGCCACCTTCGTTCTCCTCGGCGGGCTGGAACACGAAGTGCACCGTGCCCTTGAAGGGCTTGTGGCGCGACAGGTGCTCGGCCGCGCCCAGCAGCATGGCCGTGTGGCCGTCATGGCCGCAGGCGTGCATCTTGCCGACGCACTTGGAGGCATGCGCCTGCGTGCCCAGCTCCTGCATGTTGAGCGCGTCCAGGTCGGCGCGCAGCGCGATGCTCGGGCCTTCGCCGTTCTTCAGCGTGCCGACCACGCCGGTGCCGGCCAGGCCGCGGTGCACCGGCAGGCCCATCAGCATCAGCGCGTTGGCGACGACGTTGGCGGTGCGGTGCTCCTCGAAGGCGGTCTCGGGGTTGGCGTGGATGTCGCGGCGCCAGCTCAGCATGCGGGCGCGGGTGTCTTCGGCGATTTCGGGGTCGCGGTACATGGGAATGATCTCGGTTGATGAGTGGGGACTGGAAGGACTTTTCGGGAAATACCGCGGAACCGGCTTTGCCGGGCCGCAGGTGTTGCCCCCGGTAGGGGGAAGGCGTGCGCGACACGAAGTGCGCGCAGCCTGGGGGCGAGCCTTTTTCGTCAGTGGAAGAATTCGGCGATCAGGGTCGCGCCTAGGAAGGTGCCGGCCGTGGCGGTGAGCGACACCACCACGATGCGCCAGCCCAGCTGGCGGAACACCGGCAGGTCCTTGGCGACCGAGAAGCCGGCCAGCGCCAGCACCGGCGTGGTGAAGGCCAGGAAGTTGAGCTTGCCGGTGATGGCGATGAGCGCGTCCGAGAACGGGAACAGCCCCGGAATGCCCGCCAGGGTGGCCACCACCGACAGCATCAGCACCATCGGCAGGCGCGGCACCAGGCGCTTGATGCCCTCGACCACCAGCGCGATGACCACCACCGCGGCCATGCCTTCGAGCGACACCAGCAGCGGCACCTTGTAGGTCAGCGAATTGCCGATGAGCACGCCGCCGCCCACCACGGCCCAGGCGACCAGCGTGTCGCGCAGCGACATGGCACCGCCGTGCGCCAAGCTGACTTGCGACACGGCGCCCGTGCCCGCCGCGTCCTGCGCGCCGCGCTTCGAGAAGCGGCCCAGCACCGGCTCCAGCTTGCCGTAGAGCCACGAGCAAAGGGGCAGCGACAGGAACAGCGTGAAGTAGAAGCCGGCCACGGTGGTCAGCAGGTTCGACGCGGCGGCGATGGCGGTGAGCTGCGGCAGCATCTCGGCCGGCTGCTGCGCGGCGATGGCGCCCAGCGCGGCGGCCATCAGGCTGCCCGAGCCCACGCCGGCGCCCATGGCCAGCGAACGCGGATCGAAGATGTGCAGGCTGGCCACGAAGCCCGCCAGCACCGCGATGAAGAGCGCGCCCAGCACGGTGCCGGTGATGTACTCGGCCAGCACGCCGCGGCCTTCGGGCGAGGCCATGCCGTACTTCTCTCCGATGATCACGAGGTTGCCCTCGCGGCCCACAGAAAAGGTCGCGCCCACGGCCTCGCGCTTGATGCCCAGCAGCAGCGCCAGCGGCAGGCCCAACGCCAGGGTGCCGAGCGCATGGCCGAACTCCTGGAACAGCAGCGCCCAGCCGGCCTGCTTGACCTGCGGCAGCGCGGCGCCCACCGTCAGGCCCAGCTTCACCACGAACAGCAGCAGCCCCGCGTTCAGCAGGCCGCCGGCCAGCGACTGCTCGGCGGTGGCCACGCGCACCGCGCCCGGCAGGCGGCGCTGCGCGACGCCCCACACGGCCGCGATCAGCAGCGCCCACAGCATCGGCAGCAGCGCCACCTTGCCGGGGCCGACGCTGAACTGCACCGGCCCGATGAGCTCGGCCCCGGCCACGATGGCCAGCGTGACGAGCGCGAGCTTGAGTTTTCCGGAGGCGCCGCAGGGCGCGGCAGCGGAGAGGGGTGCGGAGGCGGCGGAGGTCATGGGTGGGGCTTCTTCTGGCGGAATGCCGGGGAGTTTCCGCGTCCGGCTCTATTGCATCAATGACCGTAAATAAGGATATTCGATGCATCGAATGCAACACTCGCCACGATTTTCAGGAGACCGGGCCATGGACGACAAGCTCGACACGCGCCGCGTGCGCTACTTCATGCAGGTGCTCGACAGCGGCTCGGTGCGCGGCGCCGCCGACGTGCTGGACATGGACCCCTCGGCCGTCAGCCGCGCCATCGGCATCCTCGAACAGGAGTGCGGCGTGCCCCTGCTGGAGCGCCACGGACGCGGCGTGGTGGCCACCGACGCGGGCGAGATGCTGGCCGGCTACGTGCGGCGCCAGAACAGCCAGAAGCAGCACCTCATGGCGCAGATGGACAGCATCCGCAAGATCGAGCGCGGGCACATCGACGTGGTGGCGGGCGAGGGGTACGTCGACTGGCTCATGCGCCACAGCCTGCGCGACTTCATGACCACGCACCCGAAGATCACCATCGAGCTCGACGTGGCCAGCACCGACGAGATCGTGCGCCGCGTGGTCGAGGAGCGCGCCCACATCGGCATGCTGTTCCAGCCGCCCAAGGACGACCGGCTCACCTCGCACCAGTCGCATCCGCAGCCCATCCAGGCGATGGTGCTGCGCTCGCACCCGCTCGCGCAGCTGGGCAGGCCGCTGAAGCTGGCCGACCTGCTGCCCTACCCCGGCGCCACGCTGCACCGCCACTTCGGCGTGCGCCAGCACATCGAGGCCGCGGAGGTCAGCGAGGGCGTGCGGCTGCCCGCGCTGCTGACCACCACGTCGTTCAGCGCGCTCGGCCATTTCGTGTCGGCCGGGCTGGGCTACACGCTGGGCACGCGCATTTCGCTCACGCCCAACGCCAACAACCCCGACCTGGTGGAGCTGCCGATGAAGAACCCGCTGCTGTCGCAGGGGCGCTCGCACATCGTGTCGCGCCACGGGCGCATGCTGTCGCCGGCCGCGGCCGAGCTGCTGCGCCGGGTGGTGGCCGACATGCGGCGCTATGCCGACGACACGCCCGGCAAGGAGAAGCGCACGGCCGCGCGGGCCAGAAGCACCGCAGCCTGAACAGGCCCCAAGGGGGTTGGTCTGCCGCATTGCGCGCATGGCCGCTTCGGTGTTCTGATCGGGCCCCATGTCCTACGTCATCGCACTCTTCATTCATCTGCTGTGCGCCGCCTTCTGGGTCGGCGGCATGGCGACCATGCACTTCGCGGTGCGCCCCTCGGCCGTCGCCACGCTGGAGCCGCCGCTGCGCCTGCGCATGATGGCCGCGACGCTGCGGCGCTTCTTCGTGGGGGTGGATGCGTCGGTCACGCTGCTGTTCGTGAGCGGCGTGGGAATGATCATGGCGGCAGGCGGCTTTCGCGGCCTGCACTGGCGCATCGAGGCCATGATGAGCATCGCGATCGTGATGGCCGCGATCTACGTCTACATCCGCGCCTCGGTGTTCCGGGCGCTGCGGCGCGCGGTGGAAGAAAGCGCCTGGCCCGTGGCCGCCGCGCGGCTGAACACCGTGCGCAAGCTGGTGATGCTGAATCTTGCGCTGGGCGTGGCGGTGTTCGCGGTGGCGACCATCGGGCGCGCGGGCTGACTCAGACCAGATTGAGTTCGACCTCGATGTTGCCGCGCGTGAGCTTGGAGTAAGGGCAGGTCTGGTGCGCGGCCTCGACCACCGCTTGCGCGGTGTCGCGGTCCAGGCCCGGCAGGCTCACGTTCAGCCGCGCCTGCAGGAAGTACTGGCCCTCCTCCAGCACGAGGTCGACTTCGGCGTCCACCGACAGGTCGGCCGGCAGCTTGACCTTCAGGTTGCCGGCGGCCTTGCCCATCGCGCCGATGAAGCAGGCCGACCAGCCTGCCGCGAACAGTTGCTCGGGGTTGGTGCCCGTGCCGTTGCCGCCGGGCGGCGAGAGCTGGATGTCGAGATGGCCGTCGCTGCTGCGCGATGCGCCCAGGCGGCCGCCGGTGGTGTGGGTCTTGCCGGTGTAGAGGACTTGCTTGTCGGACATGATGGTTCCTTGCGATGGAAGTGATGAACTTGTGTGTCGTTCGCCCCGCTGGCGGTGCATGAATTACATCGGCGGGCTGTATCCGCGATGTGTCGAGCAGGCGGGGGATTTGCATGCGCGTGTATGCACCGCGCCGCCGGACACAGTGGCGTACAAATCCGCAAGAAGAGAAGGCAGGAAGAAAGCGGCTAGGCTGCCGCGGGCCCCTTGAGTTCGACGGTGTTGCCGTCGGGGTCGCTGAAGTAGATCGACGGGCCGTTGCCCTCGGCGCCGAAGTTGTGGTGCACCTCGCCGTGGATGGCGACGCCGTGCCGCGCCATCAGCGCGCGGATGCCGGCTTCGTCGAAGGGCTCGATGCGCAGGCAGAGGTGATCGAGGTTGCGGCCCTCGGCACCCGGCAGCGCCCCGCCCTGCCGCCCCAGCGGGCCGTCGGGCGAGACGAGGTCGATCAGGCTCGCGCCGGCGCGCATGTGCACGAGCCCCAGGTCGTCGCGGCGCTTCTCGACGGTGCAGCCCAGCACCTCGCGATAGAACGCGACGGCGCGCTCCATGTCTTTCACGCGCAGCACGACATGGTCGATGCGCAGCACCGAGAACGGTGGGCGCATCGGGCTCGTCATGCCTGACGCCTCTTCAGACCACGCCGGCGGATCGCAGGGCGTCGAAGCGGGCGTCGTCGATGCCCATCTCGGCAAGCACCTCGCGCGTGTGCTGGCCCAGCGCGGGCGGCGCGTGGCGCAGCACCGGCGGCGTGGCCGACAGGCGCAGCGGGCTCGCCACGCCGGCGATGCTGGCAATGCCGTCGCCCGCGTCGCGCGGCAGCGTCACCTTGAGGCCGCGCGCCTGCACCTGCGCGTCGTCGAAGGCCTGCGCGATGTCGTTGATCGGGCCGCAGGGCACGGCCTTGTCCTCGAGCAGCGTGACCCACGCGGCCGTGGTGCGGGTGCGCGTGAGTTCTTCCATCATCGGAATGAGCACGCCGCGGTGCTTCACGCGAAGGGTGTTGGTGGCAAAGCGCGCGTCGCTCGCCCACTCGGGGTGGCCGCCGGCTTCGCAGAAGCGCGCGAACTGGCCGTTGTTGCCGATGGCCAGCAGCATCGCGCCGTCCTGCGTCGGGAAGTCCTGGTATGGCGCGAGGCTCGGGTGCGTGTTGCCCTGGCGCCCGGGCGCCTTGCCGGTGTTGAGGAAGGCGCTCGCCTGGTTGGCGAGGATGGCCATGCCCACGTCGAGCAGCGCCATGTCGATGTGCTGGCCTTCGCCGGTGCGGTCGCGCACCTGCAGCGCGGCCAGGATGGCGGTGCTGGCGTAGACGCCGGTGAACAGGTCGGTCAGCGCCACGCCCACGCGCAGCGGGCCGCCGCCGGGCACGTCGTCGGGACGGCCGGTGATGCTCATCATGCCGGTCATGGCCTGGATCATCAGGTCGTAGCCGGCGCGCTCCGCGTAGGGTCCGTCGTGGCCGAAGCCGGTGACGCTGCAGTAGATGAGGCGCGGGTTGGCCGCGCGCAGGCTTTCCTGGTCGAGGCCGTATTGCTTGAGGCCGCCGGTCTTGAAGTTCTCCACCACGATGTCGGCCTGCGCCGCCATCTGCCTGAGCAGCGCCTGCCCCTCGGGCGTGGCCATGTCGACCGTGACCGAGCGCTTGTTGCGGTTGCAGGCGGTGAAGTAGCTGGCCTGGTCGGTGTCGTTGCCGTCGGCGTCCTTGATGAAGGGCGGCCCCCAGGTGCGCGTGTCGTCGCCGACGCCGGGGCGCTCGATCTTGACGACGTCGGCGCCCAGGTCCGCCAGGATCTGCGTGCACCACGGGCCCGCGAGCACGCGGGACAGATCCAGGACCTTGATGCCGTCGAGTGCTGCGGCCGGTTTGTTCATCGTCATCTGAGTCGGTGTTGTCTCGCTGTTCGAGAGATGCCGCGGAACCGGCTTTGCCGGGCCGCTGGCGTCGCCCCCTGGAAGGGGGTTGGCGTGTACACGAAGTGAGTAAGACTGGGGGTTAGTTCGAAAACGCGGCGATGCCGGTGATGGCGCGGCCCAGGATGAGCGCGTGGATGTCGTGCGTGCCTTCGTAGGTGTTGACCACTTCCAGGTTCACCAGGTGGCGGGCCACGCCGAATTCGTCGCTGATGCCGTTGCCGCCCATCATGTCGCGCGCCATGCGGGCGATGTCCAGCGACTTGCCGCAGTTGTTGCGCTTCATGATCGAGGTGATTTCCACCGCGGCGATGCCTTCGTCCTTCATGCGGCCCAGGCGCAGGCTGCCTTGCAGGCCCAGCGTGATCTCGGTCTGCATGTCGGCCAGCTTCTTCTGGATGAGCTGGTTGGCGGCCAGCGGGCGGCCGAACTGCTTGCGGTCCAGCGTGTACTGGCGGGCGCGGTGCCAGCAGTCTTCGGCGGCGCCCAGGGCGCCCCAGGAGATGCCGTAGCGGGCGCTGTTCAGGCAGGTGAAGGGGCCCTTGAGGCCCTGCACTTCGGGGAAGGCGTTTTCCTCGGGGCAGAACACGCCGTCCATCACGATCTCGCCGGTGATGCTGGCACGCAGGCCGACCTTGCCGTGGATGGCGGGGGCCGAGAGGCCCTTCATGCCCTTTTCGAGCACGAAGCCGCGAATGGGGCCGACCGTGCCGCTTTCGCTGACTTCCTTGGCCCACACGACGAACACGTCGGCGATGGGCGAGTTGCTGATCCACATCTTCGAGCCGCTGAGCGAGTAGCCGCCCGGCACCTTCTTGGCGCGCGTGGCCATGCTGCCGGGGTCGGAGCCGTGGTCGGGCTCGGTCAGGCCGAAGCAGCCGATCCATTCGCCGGTGGCGAGCTTGGGCAGGAACTTCTGCTTCTGCGCCTCGGTGCCGAATTCGAAGATGGGCACCATCACCAGCGAGCTCTGCACGCTGGCCATCGAGCGGTAGCCGGAGTCGACGCGCTCGACTTCGCGGGCGATCAGGCCGTAGGCCACGTAGTTGAGGCCGGGGCCGCCGTACTGCTCGGGGATGGTCGGGCCGAGCAGGCCGAGCGCGCCCATCTCGCGGAAGATGGCCGGGTCGGTCTCGCCGGTGCGGAAGCCTTCGGTGACGCGGGGCGCCAGGCGCTCCTGGCAGTAGGCGTTGGCCGCGTCGCGGATCATGCGTTCTTCGTCGGTCAGTTGCTGGTCGAGAAGAAGGGGGTCGTCCCAGTGGAATTGCGCTTTGGCGGCCATGTGGCTGTCTCCGGAGAAGGGGGAAGAAAACAAAAAGAGGGGGATCGGTCGATCCTAGCCACCGGGGAGCCATGACGCAAACGAGGATTCCTCACCCAGATATGCGTTCGTAGAATGTCTTGCAAGATGTTCCGGCAGCTTCTCCATTGGCGGGCGCTGCGTTCCATTCATACTTTCCAGGCATACATGCGCCGCAAGATACCGCCCCTGCAGACCCTGGTGTGCTTCGACGCGGCAGCGCGCCACGAGAGCTACACGCGCGCCGCGCAGGAACTGGCCCTCACCCAGAGCGCGGTGTCGCGCCAGATCGGCACGCTCGAAGCCTTCCTGGGCGTGGCGCTGTTCCGCCGCACGCGGCATGGCGTGGCGCTCACGGCCAGCGGGGCGGCCTATGCACGCCAGACCGCCAAGCGCCTCGAGGCCATGGAGCGCGACACGCTCGACGCGATGGCCCACCAGGGCGAAGGCGGCTCCCTCTCGCTGGCGGCCGTGCCCACCTTCGCCACCCGCTGGCTCATGCCGCGCCTGAAGGGCTTCGCGGCGCTGCAGCCCGACGTGGTGGTGCACATCGAGACACGCACCCGCCCTTTCCTCTTCGCCGACGCGGAGTTCGACGCCGCGCTCTATGCCGGCACGCCCGCGCAGGTCGAGAACTGGGCCGGCACGCATGCGCTGCTGCTGATGCACGAGGACGTGGTGCCGGTGTGCAGCCCCGCCCTGCTGCCGCGCGGCAAGGCCGTGACGCCGGCCGCCATCGCGAAGATGCCGCTGCTGCAGCAGAGCACCCGGCCCGACGGCTGGCGCCAGTGGTTCGACGCGCAGCAGATCGACGCGCCCAACGCGCGCGGCGGACCGCGCTACGAGCTGTTCTCCATCCTCGCGGCCGCCGCCTCGCACGGCCTCGGCGTGGCGCTGATGCCGACGATGCTGGTGGCCGACGAACTGGCGCGCGGCGAGCTGGTGGTGGCATGCGCGCGGCCGCTGTCCGGCGAGCGCAACTACTACCTCGTCACGCCGGAGCGCGCCGACCAGCGGCCGCTGCTGAAGTTCTTCAGCGACTGGCTGCTCGGGCAGGCGCGGCAAGGCTGAGGCGGACATGCCGCGCGATCACCGCTGCGAATACGAATGGCGCATGCACAAGGTGCTGACGCACATCGACGACCACCTCGACGAGCCGCTCGAGTTGGCGGCGCTGGCCGACGTGGCGCACTTCTCGGCGTATCACTTCCACCGGCTGTTCGCGGCATGGGCCGGCGAGACGCTGGGCGACTACATCCGCAGGCGCCGGGTGGAGGTGGCGGCGCTGCGGCTGGCGACGCAGCCGCGCGTGTCGGTGCTCGACGCCGCGCTGTCGGTGGGCTTCGGCTCGGGCGAGGCGTTCTCGCGGGCCTTCCGCGCGCACTTCGGCAGTTCGCCGACGGCATGGCGCGCGGCGCACCGCTGGGCGCCGACAGACACACAGAGCAATCCTGATCAGACCGCCTTGCACGGCTTCACGAAGAATGTTCCTTCATCGCGCGACACCGCGCCAACGGAGGCAACGCCCATGCACGTCGATCTCATCACCCGCCCGCCCGTCACCATCGCCTACCTGCGTTACGTGGGCCCGTTCGGCGCGCCGGTGGGCGCCTTCTGGAACACGCAGGTGGCCCCCTGGATCACCGTGCACAACCTGTGGCCGCATGCGCGCTACGGCATCAGCCACGACGACCCGAGCATCACCGCGCCGGAGCATTCGCGCTACGACGCTGGGGTGGAAGTGCCGGAAGGCTTCGTGCCCGACGGCGGCTTCCAGAAGACGGTGCTGCCCGGCGGGCGCTACGCGTCGATGAGGTTCCACGGCCTGCCGCCGGAGATCAACGCCGCCTGGACGCGCCTGCTGCGCGACTGGCTGCCGGCCAGCGGCTTCCAGTTCGACAACCGGCCCGCGTTCGAGCACTACCCGCCGGGCGGCGCGTTCGACGAGAAGACCGGCGCCTTCGAATGCAACATCTGCATCCCGATCGCGCCGCTCTGAATGGCGTAAACCGCCGCTAGCGCAGCGCGATGCCGAGCGAGTCGAAAGGCGCGTCGAACTCGGCGCGCCAGGACTGGCCGGGCTCCAGCGGCCAGGCGTCGGTCCAGGTGCCGGTGGTGACCACGTCGCCGGGCATCAGCGCCGGTGCGCCGGGGCAGCGCTGCAGTTCCTGGTTGAAGTGGTGCAAGGCATGCAGCGGGCCGTCGAGCACGTTGACGCCCTTGCCTTCCTCGACGAGCGCATCGCCGCGGTAGAGCCTCACGCGCGTGCGGCCGAGCAACTCGTCCAGCGCCTGCGCACTGGTGGCGAAGCGGCCGACCGATGTCTCATTGCCGACCAGCAGGCGCGCATGCAGCGCGCCATCGGCCACGGTGTCGGCGGCGCTGAACTTCCAGCCGGGCAGGTGCGACTGCACGATCTCGAAACCCGGCGCGAGCCATGCGATGCAGCGAAAGAGCTCTTCCAGCGTGGCGCCTTGCGGCGGTGTCGCGGCCATGCCGAACACGATCTCCGGCTCCAGGCGCGGCTGGCAGAGCTTGTCCAGGCTCAGTTCGGCGGCGCTGCTGCTGCCGCTGCTGCTGATTCGTGTGAGCGTCGTGTGCCACACGGTGCCCCAGATGGGCGCATAGACCTCGTAGCGGGGCCAGATGGTGCGGTTGGTGAAGCCGATCTTGTAGCCGACCGGGCGCTCGCCCCGCGCGATGCGCAGCGCGCGCAGGGCCAGCGCCTGCTGGTAGGCCGCGTCGACGTTCGCGGCAATCGGGAGCGGGCGATCGGCCGGCCACGGCAGCCCCCGGTCGTAGTGCTCGAGGACGGCTTGCGGCGTCATGGCATCAACCCTTCGCGGGCCGCGCGCCTTCCCTGGCGTAGGCCTCTATCAGCGCCGGAAAGGCATCCATCGCGGGCAAGGCGCCGAAGCTGTGTTTCGCGGGCGTGGTGGCCCAGGGCAGCTTCTCGTCGGTCCAGGTTTCGACGAAGGGCTCGACCCATGCGTGGCGGTCGAGCATCGACGGCCGGAGGTTGACGAAGTAGTCGAGGCCTTCGGTGCGGGTGAACATCCAGCTCTTGCAGTGCGGGCAGAAGAAGTGATGCGACTCGGCGCCGTGCAGACCGCCGACGACGGGTTCGCCCGACACGACCTCGAAGCCCTGCGCGGGAATGGCGAGCGAGAGCGAGAAGGCGCTCGCGCTCATGGCCTGGCAGCCGGTGCAATGGCAGGCCATCGACAGCAGCGGCGGCGCGCTGATGCGCAGGCGCACCTGGCCGCAGCGGCAGCCGCCGGTCCAGGGGAGTTGCCAGCCGTCGCCGGCTTGATCGGGAGATGGATTCGAGGTGGTGCTCATGGGGTGCTCCGGCCCGGTGGTTGTTGCGGTGTGATTTTCTGCTTCGGCGGCGAGCCGCGTTGCGGCTTGAACGGCCCCGCCACTTTCTCGAGCCACGGATCGCACACGGCCCGGAGTTGAGGATCGACCTTGAACTGGGGATCGCGCGCGTCGAAGAGAACCGACTTCTTCGCCTGCGCCCGCACCAGCGCGAAGGCGTCTTTCTCCGAGCGGCTGTTGTCGAACATGAGCGTCATGTTCGCGATCTGCGCCGCGTGGCCGACCGCGGCCTGCGTGCGGGGAAAGCGCTCGACCAGTTTCTTGCGGTCCACGTCGTGGCCGCCCTGCTGCTTGCGGGTGCTCACGCGAAAGACGGACATGTCCACCGACACCAGGCCGACGAAGAGCAGCACGACGAAGTAGCCCGCCTGCTGCATCGCGCGGATGTCGTCCGCCTTCGACTCGTGGCCGCCACCCGGCAGCGGCTTCCAGTGGGAGAAGACCGTCTCGAAGGCGAAGGGCATGCGCTGGTCCATCACCAGGCTCTTGAACGCGCGCACGCCTTCCTGGGACAGCACCTGCCACTTCAGGTCGTCGTCGCGCAGCTGCTGGGCCCAGAGGGGGATGTGGCCCGTCCGGGGGTCGGCGTCCGGCAGGATGGACATCATCATCCGGTCGGCATTGATGAGCGGCAGCCGCAGCGACGCGGCCAGCCGCGAGTACCAGAGCGTGGACTTGCCGGAGCCGTTGTGGCCCGCGAGAACGAACGCCACCGGGCGCGGCCCCTGCGTCTGCTCCAGGAGCTTCTCGAGGCTCGGCGGACGCAGGCTCACGCCTTGCTCGCGCGGAACCTGCCGTCGACCAGCCGGCCGATCACCTTGGTGCCGTCGGCGGCTTCGCGAACGACCTTGGTCGGGTCTTGCGGGTAGGCGTAGTAGGCGAATACCTTGGCCGCGTTGGGGCCCCGAAAAACGACGGACCGGTCGATGCCCGGCTTGGCGAGCGCTCGGGCCGCCTTCTTCAGCAGCACCGTGGTGTTGTCTTCGGGACGCACGACCGGTCGCGGGGCCCTGCCGACCTTCACCAGCGCCATGCCGCGCCCCAGCGTCGCCACCGAACGGCCTTGCACCAGCTGCCCCGACGGGTTCTCGCGAGCGGTGGTTTTTTCTCTTGCCATGGACGGATGATCGCTCAAAACACGGGAGGCTCGTTGCCTGCCGGGCGAAAACCCGCGTCCGAAAACGGCGAGCGGCGCGGCCGCCGAGACCGGACACTCAAGGCATGACAACGCCCGCATCCCTCGTCGAAGCACTCGACTGGCCCCGCATCGAAACCGAACTCGCCGCCCGCGGCTGCGCCACCACCGGCGTGCTCTTCACGCCGAAGGAGTGCGCCGCGCTTTCGGCCATGTACGACCAGCCCGCGCACTTCCGCAGCCGCGTCGTGATGCAGCGCCACGGCTTCGGCCAGGGCGAGTACCAGTACTTCGCGAACCCGCTGCCGAACAAGCTGGCCGCATGGCGCGGCGCCCTGTACGAGCGCCTCGCGCCGCTGGCCAATGCCTGGGCCGCCGCGATGGGCCAGCCCGCCGACTACCCGCCGGAGCACGCCGACTACCTCGCGCGCTGCCACGCTGCGGGCCAGCTGCGCCCCACCCCGCTGCTGCTGCGCTACCAGGAAGGCGACTACAACTGCCTGCACCAGGACCTCTACGGCGACCTGCAGTTTCCGCTGCAGCTCACGGTGCTGCTGAGCCAGCCGGGCGAAGACTTCACCGGCGGCGAGTTCGTGCTGACCGAGCAGCGCCCGCGCATGCAGTCGCGCGCCGAAGTCGTCTCGCTCGCACGGGGCGAGGCGGTGATCTTCGCGGTCAACCAGCGGCCGGTGTCGGGCACGCGCGGCAGCTACCGCGTGACGATGCGCCACGGCGTGAGCCGGCTGCGCTCGGGACGGCGGCATACGCTGGGCATCATCTTCCACGACGCGCGCTGAACACGGCGGCCCGGCGCCGCGCCACAGGGCTTTCCCGCACGACCGTTCTTCTTGGCCGACGCAAGCACAACGACAGCCAAGAGCAGCGAAAATCCCCACCGCATCCGGCACCCGCCAGGATCCCCGACACCAACGATCGGGGCCGCGGGCCCGCCGGATGCCGATCCGCGCCTTCGCGGCGCGGGTGTGTTCGAGTGGTCGTCAGGGAGCTGTATGAACAAGAACTCGTCCGGGAATCCGGATGTGGCGGGAAAGCCGCCTTTCGAATCCGCCGCCACGGCGCCGCCCCCCAGGCGCTCGCGGCACTTCAGGGTAGATGTGGGCACCATCGTCAGCGCGGTGGCGCTCACGCAGTCGCT
Organism: Variovorax paradoxus; assembly: GCF_022009635.1. Taxonomy (NCBI): domain Bacteria; kingdom Pseudomonadati; phylum Pseudomonadota; class Betaproteobacteria; order Burkholderiales; family Comamonadaceae; genus Variovorax; species Variovorax paradoxus. Next base: position 253,223 of record NZ_CP091716.1, on the reverse strand, counting down.
GCTGCTGGTGTCGCTTGGCTATTGGGGGTCGCAGCGGCTGGTGTCGCGGATCGGCATATCCGCGCACAAGGCCAATCACGACCGCACCGAAGACAAGGTGCAGGCCTTCCTGCAGAAGGCCGAGTCGGTGATCGGCGCGGTGGGCAGCGCCCCCAGCCTGCGGCCCGCGGGCGAGCAGTCCGAGAGAACCTCGGAGCTTCTGTGGACGCTGCTGGCGCAATCGCCCGAGCTCGACAGCATCTACGTGGCGAATGAAGCCGGCCAGATGCTGATGGCGCTGCGCTACCCCACGCCCGCCATGCGGCACATCGAGCGCGGACCGGCGTTCACCACCGAGACCTGGCACTACAAGCCGCCGCCCGTGGCCGAGGCCGATGCGCAAGACCGCTACGCCACGCAGCGCGTGGAGACCCTTCGCAGCAGCTACGACCCGACGCGGCGCAGCTGGTATCTGCAGGCCCGCAAGGCGCAGGGGCCGATCTGGACGCAGCCCTATGTCTTCGCCGCCGCGCAGGAACTGGGCGTGACCTACGCGCTGCCGGCCAGGCGCCGCGATGCCGCGGGCAGCACGCAGGCGCTGGTGGTGGCGGGCGATGTGTCGCTGGGGCGCCTTTCAGGATTCGTGCAGCAGTTCAGCAGCAGCGGCGGCTATGGCGACAGCGCCCTGCTGAGCGCCGACTTCCATGTGCTCGCGCGCAGCGACCACCCGGGCGTGCTGCACAAGCTGGAGGCTCCATCGGGCGCGCTCGGCGCGCTGCACGCCCGCATGCTGGCCGACGGCACCGCGGGCAGCCACCATGACACCGCGTTTTCCTTCACCTACGAGGGGCACAACTACTTGGTGCAGACCTCGTTCATCCACAGCACGGGCTGGCAGCTGGTGAGCTGGGTGCCCGAAGACATCCTGCTGGGCGAGCTGCGGCATGCGGTGCTGCTGGGCGTGCTGCTGGCGCTTGCCTTCCTGGCGTTCGCGCTGTTCATGTCGCTCAAGCTGTCGAAGCTGGTGACCTCGCCGGTGGAAAACCTCTCGCACATCGCGCGGCGCATCGGCCTGCTGGAGCTCGACAACCTGCCGCGCGAGCCCAGCCGCGTGCTCGAGATCCAGCACCTGGACCAGGCGCTGGACGACTCGGCGCGCAGCCTCAAGGCCTTCAGCAAATTCGTGCCGGTGGACGTCATCAACCAGCTGGTCGCCGACGGCCATGCGCTCGCGCCCAGCGGTTCGCCGCGCCGGGTGACGGTGACGTTCACCGACGTGGAGGGCTTCACCTCGATCTCGGAGTCGCTCGACACCGACGTGCTGGTGGGCATGCTGACCGAATACTTCAACCTCGCGACGGCGGTGTTCGCGCGGCACGGCGGCATGGTCGACAAGTTCATCGGCGACGGCATCATGGTGCTGTGGGGTGCGCCCGCCGACCTGCCGGACGCGGAGTACAAGGCCTGCCTGGCGGCCCTCGAGCTGCATGTGGAAATGGACGAGCTCAACCGCCGGTGGGAAGAACAGGGCCTGCCCGAATTCCGCACGCGCGTGGGCATTCACACGGGCATGGTGATCGCGGGGGTGCTGGGCTCGAACGACCGGCTGTCGTACACCGCGTTCGGCGACGTGATCAACGTGGCGAGCCGCATCGAGGGCATCAACAAGCAGCTGGGCACGCAGGTGCTGATGTCGGAGGTGACGTTCGCGGGCCTGCAGGGCCGGCTGCATGCGCGCCGCATCGAAGAACTCGTGGAGCTGCGCGGCCGCCAGACGCCGCTGGTGCTCTACGAACTGATGACTTCTTAGCGCCCGCCTCAGCGCGGCGACTGGGTGACGCGCACCAGCACCAGGTTGGCGCTGGTGCCGTTGCCCTGCGTGAGCACCGAGTACTGCGTGTCGTTGATGAACAGCAGCTGCTCGCCGCGCGAGATGCGCGCCGACACGGCATAGCGCATGCGCGGATCGATGCGGGCCGCATCCGCCTTCAGCTCGTAGGCGAACGGCGGCTGCCTGCCGTCGGCCTTGAAGCGCTGCTCGGCCAGCACGGTCGAGGGCGCATCCATGCGCGACACGTCGAGCAGCTGCACCACGACCTCGGCCGCGGGGTCGAGCGCGATGCGCTCGCGGTAGGCAACGGTGCCGGTCACCCGCAGCTGAGAGGCTCCGGCAGCGGGTCCGGACGACGAAGGCGCCGCGCAGGCACCCAGCAAAGAAGCGCCTGCCACGGCGGAAAACATGAGGAGGCTGGTACGTCTTTTCATCCGCCCATTATGCGGAGGCACGCTCCGCGGCGAAGGCCACATACCACTCGAGGCTTCCGGGGTTTGCCATCGCCTCGCGGTTGACCACCTTCTCCAGCGGCTGCCCCAGCAGCAGCTTCTTGATCGGCAGTTCCTGCTTCTTGCCCGAGAGCGTGCGCGGGATCTCCGGCACCTGGAAGATGTCGTTGGGCACGAAGCGCGGCGACAGCGAGGTCTTGATGGCGTTGTTCAGCCGCGCGCGCATGCCGTCGTCGAGCGCCACGCCCGGGCGCAGCACCACGAACAGCGGCATGTAGCTGTCGCGGCCCAGGTATTCGAGGTCGACCACCATCGAGTCGAGCACCTCGGGCAGGCCTTCGACCGCGCTGTAGATCTCGCTGGTGCCCATGCGCAGGCCCTGGCGGTTGATGGTGGCGTCGCTGCGGCCGTAGATGATGCAGCCGCCGTCGGTGCCGATCCTGATCCAGTCGCCGTGGCGCCAGACGCCCGGGTAAGTGTCGAAGTAGCTCGACAGGTAGCGCGCGTTGCCTTCGTCGCCCCAGAAGTACAGCGGCATCGACGGAATGGGCTGGGTGCACACCAGCTCGCCAACCTCGCCGATGACGGGCTGGCCGTCGTCGTTCCAGGCCTCCACGGCGTGGCCGAGTTCGCGGCACTGCATCTGGCCGGGCACTTCGGGCAGGTCGCGGTTGCCGCCGACGAAGGCGCCGCAGAAGTCGGTGCCGCCGGAGATGTTGCACCACCACACCTCGCTCGAACCCGCGTCGAGAATCTGCCGCGAGCCCCAGCGCTGCACTTCCTCGGGCAGCGGCGAGCCGGTGCTGCCGAGCGCGCGCACGGCCGACAGGTCGCCGCAGTCCCTGGCGACGAGGCCGGCCTTCATGCAGTTGGTGAAGTAGGCCGCGCCTGCGCCGAAGAAGGTGACCTTGTGCCGCGCGACGAAGCGCCACAGTACGCTCCAGTCGGGCTTTTCCTTGCTGCCGGCCGGGTTGCCGTCGTAGATGCAGATGGTGGCGCCGAAGGCCATGCCCGAGAGCTGCGAGTTCCACATGACCCAGCCGGTGGAGCTGTACCAGTGGTAGCGCTCGCCCAGGTTGTTGGCGCCGTAGCTCGCGCCCACGTCGTTGTGCAGGCCGCAGGCGTGCATGGTGAGGATGATGCCGCCCTGCCCGTGCACGATGGGCTTGGGCAGGCCTGTGGTGCCGCTGGAGTAGACGATCCAGATCGGATGGTCGAAGGGCAGCCATTCGGGTTCGAAGGCGTTCACCTCGTCGTCGTAGCGGCCGATGGCACGCGACCAGTCGATGTCGTGCGGCACCGCGTTGGCCGCGAACGGCGACTTCACCAGCACCAGCTTCTTCACGCTGGGCAGCTGGCCGCGCAGCTCCTGCAGCACCGCGCTGCGGTCGAGCGGCTTGCCGCCGTAGTGCACGCCGTCCACCGCGATCAGCACCTTGGGCTCGATCTGCCGGAAGCGGTCGGCCACGGCGGCGGTGCCCATGTCGGGCGCGCACACGCTCCAGACCGCGCCGATGCTGGAGCACGCCAGGAACGCGACCATGGTTTCGGGCACGTTGGGCATGTAGGCCGCGACACGGTCGCCGCGGCGCACGCCCAGCGCCCTGAGCGTGAGCGCGACCGACGCGACCTGGCGGCGCATTTCGGGCCAGGACATCTCGCGCACGTCGCCGCGTTCGTTGTCGCTCACGATCGCGGGCATGCCGGCGGCATGAGCCGCGTCGACGTGGCGCAGCACCTCGCGCGCGTAGTTGACCTGGGCGCCGGGAAACCACTGCGCGCCGGGCATGCGCCGTTCGGCCAGCACGGTGGCGCCGGACGCGAGCGGCGTGGGCGACTGAATGGCGGCGTAGTCCCAGATGCTGCGCCAGAAGGCGTCGAGCTCGGTGGTCGACCAGCGCCACAGCGCGTCGTAGCTGTCGAAGGAAAGGCCGTGCTTCTCGCGCAGCCAGTTCTGGTAGAGGCGGATCTGGGGAATGTTGGGGGCGGACATACCGAGAGCGTAGCGCCGCGAACGACCGTGCTCAATCCGGGTTGACCTCAGGGTTTGTACGCGTGTTCAAGTTTTTTGTACAAGCGTTCAATACGCCCCGATGAGCACCCGCACACCGACCACCAAGCGCGGCGCCCTGCGCGCCGCTGCACCTGCCTCCGCAGCAGTCGCCGCCGAGACTGTCCGCCCCGACCGCAAGCACGCCATCCTGCTGGCGGCCGAGAAACTTTTTGCGCGGCACGGCTACCACGTGGTGACGATCCGCCAGATCGCCGAGGAGGCCGGCGTGCCGCTGGCGCTGGTGGGCTACTACTACGGCCAGAAGCACGAGCTGTTTCACGCCATCTTCGAGCACTGGGGCCACACCATCGAGGAACGGCTGGCCGGCCTGGCCGCCCTGACCCTCGACCCCGAGGACGTGCGCACCCTGCCCCGCATCATCGAAGCCTTCACCGCGCCCGTGCTGGCGCTGCGCGCGAGCGCCGAGGGCGAGTACTACGCGCTGCTGGTGGCGCGCGAGCTCTACCACGCGACCGAGGAAGCCGACCGCGTGCTGCGCGGCTACTTCGACCCGCTGGCTGAGGCCTACATCGACGCGCTGCACATCGCGCTGCCGCACGCCACGCGCAGCCAGGTCGCCTGGGGCTACCAGTTCGCGCTGGGCTCGCTGCTGCACCACCTGAACGACAGCCGCATCGAACGGCTCTCGCGCGGCGAGAACAAGCGCGCCGACCCGGCCGTGGCGCCGATGCTCGTGAACTTCATCGTCGGCGGACTGCGCGCCGCGCTGCCCCGGCCGAAGGCGGCCAGGAATCCATCCACGAAAACCACCCCACGGAGACAGAAGACATGATGACGAAGACCCCGATGAAACGGCGCACCCTGCTGTCGGCGATCGCTGCCGCATCGGCCGCCGCGGCGCTGCCGGCGTTCGCGCAGTCCAACCCGAAGATCGTGTTCGGCTACACGGCCGTGACCGACTTCGCCTCGGCCTTCGTGGCCGCCGAGGAGGGCTACTTCAAGAAGCGCAATCTCGATGTCGAACTCAAGTTCATTCCGCTGAACTCGACGATCCCGGCCGCGCTGCAGTCGGACTCGCTGCAGATCGGCGGTCCCACGCCCTCGGTGTTCCTGCAGGCGGTGGACGGCGGGCTCGACCTGGTGCTGGTGGCCGGGGGCGGGCTCACGTCCAAGACCATCACCGGCTTCGGCCTGGTGGCGCGCGCGGGCTCGGGCATCAAGAGCGCCCAGGACTGCGTGGGCAAGAAGATCGGCGTGCCCGGCCTGGGCGCCTTCCTGCACGTGACCTTCCGTGCCTGGCTGAAGGACAGCGGCGTGGACTACCGCAAGGTCAACTTCGTGGAGGCCGCATTCCCGCAGCATGCCGACCTGCTGCGCGGCGGCTCCGTCGACGCGGTGGTGTCGGCCGACCCATTCATGAGCCGCATCACCGAAAGCGGCGCGGGCTACGTGGCTTCGTATTACTCGACCTTCCTGCCCGAGAACAACCAGACCATCGTGCACGCGGCCAAGCGCGACTGGGTGGCGAAGAACCCGACGGCGGCGCGCGCCTTCCGCGAGGCGCTGGTGGAAGCGGCGGCGTTCATGCAGCAGCCGAAGAACGACGCCAAGGTGCGCGCGGCCATCGGCAAGTACATCAAGCTGCCGCCCGAGGTGCTGGCCAAGGTGCAGGTCTCGCCGCCCGGCCCGGTGGTGACCGAGAAGCAACTCGCCTACTGGACCGGGCTCATGAAGGAGCAGGACATGCTCAAGACGAACATCGACGTGGCGAAGCTGGTGGCCAAGTGATCTCCGCGCCAGCCCCCGTCACCGCGCGCGCCGCGCTTCAGGCCGCCGCCTTCCATTCGCCAGCCAGCCCCACGATGCAAGCCACCCCTTTCCTGCGCTTCGACGGCGTGACCATCCGCCTGGGTGGGCGCGAGATTCTCTCGCCCACATCGTTCGACGTGGCGCGCGGCGAGTTCGTCTGCATCGTCGGCCCCAGCGGCTGCGGAAAGACCACGCTGCTGCGCGCGGCCAGCGGGCTCGTAATGGCCAGCGCTGGCGAAGTGCGGCGCAACGGCGTGAAGATGACCGAGCCCTCGCGCGAAGTGGCTTTCGTGTTCCAGGACTACGGCCGCGCGCTGCTGCCCTGGCGCACGGTGGAGGGCAACGTGAGCCTGGCGCTGGAAGCCGCGGGCGTGCCGGTGGCCCAGCGCGCGCCGCGCATCGCCGATGTGCTCGGCAAGGTCGGCCTCGCGAAGCATGCGCACAAGTTTCCGGTGCAGCTGTCGGGCGGCATGCAGCAGCGCGCGCAGATCGCCCGCTGCCTGGCGCAGAAGCCCGAGCTGATGATGATGGACGAGCCCTTCGGCGCGCTGGACGCGCTCACGCGCCAGAGCCTGCAGGACGAGCTGGCACGGCTGGTGCGCGACGACGGGCTTACGGTGCTGTTCGTCACGCACGACCTGGAAGAGGCGATCTACCTCGGAGACCGCGTGATCGCGCTGCAGGCCAACCCCGGCCCGGGCCGTCCCAGCCTCGCGCGGATGATCGACGTGAAGATCCCGCGCCCGCGCGACCAGCTCACGACCAAGGAGCATCCGGAGTACCTGCGGTTGCGGCGTGAGCTGTTCGCTTTCATCGAGCAGGGCCATGATTGAGAACCGCCTCCTGCGCTGGGCACGGCCGTGGGTGGTGCCGCTGGTGCTGATAGGCGCCTTCGAGTGGTACGCACGCCGCGCGTCGGCCTTGGGCAGCGACTCGCTCGCGCCGCCGAGCGCGGCGGCCAGGGCCTTCGTGGGCGCGGCGATGGACGGCTCGCTCTGGCAGGCCACCGGCTTCACGCTGGGCACCGCCGCGCTGGGCCTGCTGCTTGGTGCCGTGCTCGGCATCGCACTGGGCCTGGTGCTCGGGCTTTCGCGCCGCGCGGCGCAGCTCGGGTCGATGTCCATCGAGGTGCTGCGCCCGGTGCCATCGGTCGCGCTGATTCCGCTGGCGATGCTGGGCTTCGGCTTCGGCGTGCGCATGGAACTGGCCATCGTCGCCTTCGCCACCTTCTGGCCTCTGCTGGTGCTGGTGCAGGCGGCAGTGCAGCAGGTCGAGCCCCGGCTGCTGGAGGTGAGCCGCGTGCTGGGTCTGTCGGCGCGCGAGCGGGCCTTCAAGATCGTGTTGCCGGCCATCGTGCCGCGCCTGTTCGTCGCGCTGCGGCTGGGCGTGGCTGTGGCGCTGGTGGTGGCGGTGACGGTGGAGATCGCGGCCAACCCCAACGGCATGGGTTACGCGATGATGATCGCGCAGCAGAGCTTCGACCCCGCGCTGATGCTCGCCTGGCTGGGCTGGATCGGCGTGGTGGGCTTCGCGGTCAACGCGGGCATGCTGCTGTTGCAGCGCATGGTGGCGCGGCGCATGGGGGTGCAGCCATGAAGGCCCGCCCGTACCTGGACCGGCTCGGCTCGCTGGGCGTGCTGCTCGCGCTGGTGGCGCTGTGGTGGGTGGCCAGCAATGCGGGCTGGGTCAGCCGCGTGTTCCTGCCCACGCCGCAAGCTACCTTCGCGAGCCTGCTCGAAGGGCTGAATCTCTCGGGCACCGGTGGCAACGGCGAACTGCTCGGCTTCACGCAGGCCACGGTGGGCCGGATGATCGAAGGCTGGCTGCTCGCTTCGCTGTTCGGCGTGCTGCTGGGCGCGGCCATCGGCGTGTCGCCCTCGGTGCGCGCCTGGGTGCAGCCGACGCTAGAGTTCATCCGCCCCCTGCCCGCTTCGGCGCTGCTGCCGCTGGCCATTTCGATCTTCGGGCTGAACCCCGGCATGGTGCTCTTCGTGGTCGCCTTCGGCGCGATGTGGCCGGTGCTGCTGGCCACGGTGCACGGCTTCGCGGCCGTGGAGCCGCGGCTGTCGGAAGTGGCGCGCTGCCTGCAGATGTCGCGCGCGGCGTACATCTGGAAGATGGGCCTGCCCAATGCGATGCCCGACATCCTGGCCGGCATGCGCCTGGCGCTGACCATTGCGCTGATCGTCGCGGTGGTGGGCGAAATGATCGCCTCGCAAAGCGGCCTGGGCCAGGCCATCTTGCTGGCGGCGCGCGCTTTCCGCGCGAGCGACCTGTTCGCCGGCATCGTGCTGCTCGGCCTCATCGGCTTCGCGAGCAATGCGCTGCTGGCCTTCGCCGAGCAGCGCCTGCTGCGCTGGCAGCACCCCTGATTCCTTCTTCTTCCAACACCAACACCCCACAAGGAGTTCCCATGCCACGCAAATTCGTCGATTTGTCGATCTTCCTGGAGAACGACGTGCTGTCCGACCCGCCGGCCTTCGCGCCCAAGATCCAGTACTTCACGCACGAGCAGACCTACGAGCAGATCGAGCCCTTCTTCCCGGGCCTCAAGAAGGAAGACCTGCCCGACGGCGAGGGCTGGGCGGTGGAGCTGGTGCAGCTGTCCACGCACAACGGCACGCACCTCGATGCGCCCTATCACTTCCACTCGACGATGGACAAGGCGCTGGGAGAAAAGAAGCCCGCCATTGCGATCCACGACGTGCCGCTCGAATGGTGCTTCCAGCCGGGCGTGAAGCTCGACTTTCGCCATTTCGCCGACGGCTACGTGGTCACGGCCGCCGACGTCGAGGCCGAGCTGAAGCGCATCGACCACACGCTGAGCCCGCTGGAGATCGTGGTTGTCAACACGCGCGCCGGTTCGCGCTATGGCAACCCCGACTATGTGTCGGCCGGCGCAGGCATGGGCTATGAAGCGACCATGTATCTGCTGGAGCGCGGCGTGCGCCTCACGGGCACCGACGCATGGAGCTGGGACGCGCCCTTCGTGCACACCGCCAAGAAGTACGGCGAGACGCACGACGCATCGCTGATCTGGGAAGGCCACAAGGCCGGGCGCGACATCGGCTATTGCCACATCGAGAAGCTGCACAACCTGGAGGCGCTGCCGCCCACCGGCTTTTTCATCAGCTGCTTCCCACACAAGATTCGCGGTGCATCCGCCGGTTGGACGCGCGCGGTCGCGATCTTCGACGACGCGTTGATGGCCTCGGTGTGAGGTTCCGTCCATGAGCATTGCACTCAACCACACGCACGACGTTCATGCACGCAGCTGGGTCGAATCGGCCAATGCGGCGGGCGGCGATTTCCCGATCCAGAACCTGCCGCATGCGGTGTTCCGTCGCGCGGGGAGCGACGAGAGCTTTCGCGGCGGCGTCGCCATCGGCGACCAGGTGCTGGACCTCGCGGCGCTGGCCGCGCGCGAGCAACTCGAGGGCCTTGCGCTGCAGGCGGCACGCGCGGCCGCGCAGCCCGCGCTGAATGATTTCTTCGCGCTCGGCGCCAACCCATGGAAGGCGCTGCGCCATGCGCTCTTCGACCTGCTGAAGAACGACGCGCCCGTCGCCACGGTGCAGGCGGTGCGCGAATGCCTCGTGCCGCAGGCCGACGCCGAATACACCGTGCCAGCGCGCATCGGCGACTACACCGACTTCTACACCTCCATCGATCACGCGCTGAACATCAGCCGGCTGATGAATCCCGATGGCGACGTGACGCCCAACTTCCGCTGGATCCCGACGGCGTACCACGGTCGCGTGTCGACCATCGGCGTGAGCGGCCAGCGCTTCCACCGGCCGATGGGCCAGGCGATGGCGCCCGGCGCGAAGGCGCCCACCTACCAGGCCTGCGCGCGGCTCGACTACGAGCTGGAACTGGGCGTGTGGATCGGCACGGGCAACGCGCAGGGCGAGCCCATTGCGCTGGAGCGCGCGGAGGAACACATCTTCGGCATCTGCCTGCTCAACGACTGGTCGGCGCGCGACATCCAGTTCTGGGAGATGGCGCCGCTCGGGCCGTTCCTCGCGAAAAATTTCGCGACCACGATCTCGCCGTGGATCGTGACGATGGAGGCGCTCGCGCCTTATCGGCAAGCGTGGACGCGACCGGCGAACGAGCCCCAGCCGCTGGCCTACCTGGAGAACGCGGCCAATCGCGAAAGCGGCGCGCTCGACATCCGGCTGGAGGTCTGGCTCGAAAGCGAGAAGGCCCGCAAGGAGAAGACCGGGCCGTCGCGCCTGTCGTCCACCAGCTTCAAGCATCAGTACTGGAGCGTGGCGCAGATGGTGACGCATCACACCATGGGCGGCTGCAGCCTGAACCCGGGCGACCTGTTCGGCAGCGGCACGATCTCGGGGCCGGGCGAAGGCGAGGCCGGCGCGATCATCGAGCTGACACGCGCCGCGCAAAACCCGGTGACGCTGGCCAACGGCGAGCAGCGCGGTTTTCTCGAGGACGGCGACGCGGTACTGCTGCGCGGCTGGTGCGAGAAGCCAGGGCATGCGCGCATCGGGTTCGGGGAGAGTCGGGGGACGGTGCTGGCGGCCAGGAGCTGAGACAGGCCGTCGTCGAATCGAATCGCCCAACGAAAAAAAGGCCACCCGATTGGGTGGCCTTTTCTCTACGATTTGGAGCGGGAAAAGAGTCTCGAACTCTCGACCTCAACCTTGGCAAGGTTGCGCTCTACCAACTGAGCTATTCCCGCGTCGAGCCTCAGATTATAGGGTGCTTTTTGACGGGTTTTGCCGAATCCGTGAAAAAAGTTCTTTCAGACCCCGAAGACCAGCGACCGGTGGATCGACACGCCGGCCATCAACCCGTCCGCCGACGCCAGCGTGGCATTGGAAAACGCCATCGCAAGATCGCCCGCCGCGTAGACGCCGGGCACCGTCGACATCTTCATGGCATCGACGCGCAGCACCTGGCCCATCGGGCCGTCGTCGAAGGCGCAGCCGAGATGTTCGGCCAGCGGGCTGGCGGGCCGCGTGTGCGGCGCCACGAACAGCGCCTCGACCGGCACGAGCCTGCCGTCCTCCAGGCGCACGCCGGCCAGGTCCGTCGCCGCGCCTTCCAGGGCAACGATGCGTCCCGGCTCGACGGTCACGCCGCGCGCTTGCAGCCTGGCGCGAACCTCCGCATCGGGCCCTCTGCCGCCGTTCAGGAAGAGCGTGGTCGGGCCCCACTCGGCGATCAGCAATGCGTGGTCCGGCGGACCGCCCGCGTGAAAGAGCAAACCCAACTGGCGATCGCCGAACTCGTAGCCGTGGCAGTAAGGACAGTGCAGCACGCTCTTGCCCCAACGCTCACCGATGCCGCGAATGTCCGGCAGGCCGTCCTGCACGCCGTACGACAGCAGCAGCTTGCGGGTCGAGAGCTGTTCGCCGTTGTCCAGCGACACCGTGAAACCACCTTCGTCATCGGCGTTCGCCGCCGTCACGCCGGCCTTGACGAAGACGACCGTCGGATATGCGAGCAGTTTGTCGCGCGCGTCGGCGACCATCTTCAGCGGCGGCGTGCCGTCCTGCCCGAAGAAGCCGTGCGACGCCGCGGCAAAGCGGTTGCGCGGCGCGCCCGCGTCGACCACGCACACCTTTCGGCGTGCGCGGGCCAGTTGCATCGCGGCGGAAAGGCCGGCAAAGCTGCCGCCCACCACCAGAACGTCATAGCGCATGTTCAATGTCCTTTGAAGTGAAGCCGCCGCCCGTCATGCGGCGGTGAAAGTCCCTGGAAAGATCGGCCAGCGTGATGCTGTTGAAACGTCTGAGCAGCAGCGCCTCGGCCTCCTCGCACACGCCGTCGAGCGCGGCATTCACCGCCTGCTCGACGATGCAGCCCGGGCTTTCGGTGCGGTTGCCCATGGCCAGCAGCGCGGGGGCACCGACGGCGTTGTGCACGTCGCCCAGCGTGACCGCCGAGAGCGAGCACGACAGCACCCATCCGCCGCCGTGGCCCTTGGCCGAACTCACGAACCCCGCCTGCCGAAGGCCCGCCATGAGGCGACGGATGACGACCGGGTTGGTATGCATCGCGACCGCGAGCAACTCGGAGGTGACCGGCCCCTCCATCTCGGCCATGTGCAGCAGCACGTGGAGAACGCCTGAAAGCTTGCTGTCTCGTTTCATGCAACATTATTAGTTGCATAAACAAAAAACGTCCGAAAACGATCTTCCAGACCTTTGAAGAAGCGGGGCTTTGGATGGCGATCTGCTACGGAAATCCCTCTTGTATGGCGCACCAAGTACATGTAGATTTCCAATCGCTTGGGCTAAAGGGTGTTAAGTCAAAAACGGAGTCATGGAAACGTGGCTCGTGGAAATCGAAAGATTTCTGACATCTGCTGGGCACGCCGCGCTTACTTGGATCTCTCTTTCAAGAAGAGCCAGCCTTGTGAGCTTGTCGTGCCTAGGCAGCACGCTTCATACGAGTCTGAAGCGACACTGGCGGCCCAGAGGTAAAAACTGCTGGCGCTCTCCCACTTTCTCAGGGCTGACGAGAGGCCTCGCATGTCGCGAGGTCCGCTTTGAGAAAGGAGCCATGAAGTGGCAAAGAAAAAGCATAGGCGCCCAAGTCGCCAGCGGGCATCACGGAAGCGTATGAGCTTCCCGATAGTTCAATGCGTCATTTGGGTAATCAGACTCATCTGTGCGCTTCTTGATATCGGGAGTTTGCTACGGATGACCTCTGATCCGTGCACTCGACGCATGGACAACAAACCATGCGGTGCTTGGCTGTGTTAGCGCGTCGCGCTCTCTGTACAGGTCAGGTGGACATGTCTACGGCAAAAGGCTATCAACTGGACCAGAGCCCGCTCTACAAACTTGAGAGCAAGCGCAAGCTGGCAAAGCTGCTTTTTTGGGATTTGTCTCGATTGCAAGCATTGGCCAATCGGACTGACAACTATCGCTCCAAGAAAACGATGCATGCCAACAAGGAGCGATCCTTGGAAGTGCCCAAACCAGCGCTGGAGAACGTCCAACGCAGGATCTATCAGTTGCTGGATCGGATCGAAAAGCCAGACTATCTGCACTCAGGGCGCAAGCAGCGTTCTTACATCACGAATGCGCAAGTCCACGCCGGAGCTGTTTGGCTGATCAAGCTCGATATCAAGAAGTTTTATGCGGCGGTTTCTTCTGCACGCGTTTACAGATTCTTCCAAGATGTCATGAGATGCAGTCCCGATGTTGCAAGCCTTCTCGCAAAGCTTTGCACCGCACGCGGCCATCTCGCCATTGGCAGTCGCGTGAGTCAACTTCTCGCGTTCTTCTCGGCCAAACCGATGTTTGATGAGCTTCACGCCCGCGCCCTCGAATACAGCATCAAGGATACTTATTACGTTGACGATCTAACGTGGTCGGGGACGCGAGCAACGGCCGGCTTTCTATGGGAGGTGAAGAAAATCGTCCACCGTCACGGCTTCGAATATCACAGGGCTCGCCTGTATGCGCCAAACAACCCGAAGCTAGTGACAGGTGTACAGATCATCGGTGACCGAATAGCTGTGCCACCTTATCGCGATCGAGAGTTATGGGATGCCATACGAACCTTGAAGAAGCCAAGCGCGTGCACCACTTTGAAGGTCGCCGAGACTTTGCTTAGCAAAGCTGCCGCCTATGCACAAGTGGAAGACAGATTTCAACTGCAAGTAAGGCAGCTACGAGCATTAAGAGCCTCAATGAAACTCACGGCGTCTACAGATCACATAGATGGCCCGCAAGGCGTATAGCCATGTCTTCCTGCTATCGTCGACGCTCATTGCGCTCGCCGTCTGCCGATCGTGCCCCCCGTTCCCACAACACCCCTGCTCGACGCCGCCCTGCGCGGCGTGCTGCTGGCCCTGCTGCTCGTGCTCGCGCTGGTCTTCGGCCGTGACCGTCCGCGCCTGCCGGTCGCGCGCGTGGGCGTGCTGCTCGCGCTGGGGCTGTGCGTGCAGGTCATCGGCTCGACGCCGATGTTCGAGGCGAGCGTGCCGCGGCTTTGGCAGTCGCCCTTCGTGGCGGTGTCGGTGGGCAACGCGGTGCTGTTCTGGGTGTTCGCGCAGGCGCTGTTCGACGACGACTTCGAATTGCGGCCATTGCATGTCGCGGCATGGCTCGCGGCGGCGGCGTTGGCGGCGCTCAACTGCGCGGTGGTGGCGGGCAGCGCGTCGGTGCTCGCGCCGGTGACGACGGGCCTGCAACGCGCGGTGCCGCTGGTGTTCGCGGTGCTGGCCGCGCTGGCGGCGGCGACCCGATGGCGGGCCGACCTAGTGGAAGGGCGGCGGCGGTTGCGCATGTTCATCGTGGTCGCGGGCGTCGGCTACAGCGTCGGGATGCTCGCTGTGCGGCTCGCGTCGCCGCGCGGGCAGCTCTCGGATTCGTCGGCGACGGCGGACGTGGTGATCATGCTGCTGATCGTCGCGGTAGTGGCATGGCGGATGCTGCGCCTGACGAGGTCGGACCTGTTCCCGGTCGCGCGAGCGCCGGCAGTGATCCCGGCCGTGATGCCGGACAGGCCGGCCTCGCCGCTTCCGGTCGAGGAACCCGCCGAACCCGAACTCGCACCCGATTCCGCCGAAGACCGCCTCGCCCAATCCCTGCAGCACGCGATGGCCGTCGAACATGCCTACCGCCGCGAAGACCTCAGCATCGCCACCCTCGCCTCGCTGCTCTCGGCGCCGGAATACCGCCTGCGCCGCCTCATCAACCAGCGGCTCGGCCACCGCAACTTCAACGCCTTCGTCAACGGCTTCCGGCTGGCCGAGGCGATGGCGGCGCTGGCCGATTCCTCGAAGCGCGAACTGCCTGTGCTGACCATCGCCCTGACCGCGGGCTTCCAGTCGATCGGCCCGTTCAACCGCGCATTCAAGGCCGCGACCGGTCTCACGCCCACCGAATTCCGCAAGCAGAAGCTGGCCGATTCCTGAAATCCATGGCCGAAAACCGCGCTTGCGGCTTTCGGCAAGACGCGGCAGCGGCGCCCCGGCATCGTCCGGTCCGGCGGGGCATGGGCCCCTGCAATCACCTGGAGTCCGGTTCGATGCGACGTCTCGTTTTCATTTTCTGGCCAGCGCTGCTGGCGTTTTTCTGCGGACTGGCACAAGCCTCGATGGGCTTGGCGGAGCTGCCCGCCGCGGCCGGCGACGGCCCGGTCACGGTGTTCTACCCGTCCGGCGATCCGCCGCAGCCGACCCGGCGCGGGCGCTTCACGCTCGACCTGGCGGCGCAGGGCGCGCCGGTGCGCGGCAATGGTCGGCTGGTCGTGGTTTCGCACGGCTCGGGCGGCGCGCCGTGGGTCCACACCGACCTGGCGCACAGTCTGGTCGATGCGGGCTTCATCGTCGCCATGCCCGAGCACAAGGCCGACAACTACAAGGACGACAGCAACCCCGGCCCCGACAGCTGGACGATGCGGCCCGGGGAAGTGTCGCGCGCCATCGACGCGGTGGGCCGCGACCCGCGCTTCGCGCCTTTGCTGAAGCTCGACAAGGTCGGCATGTACGGGATGTCCGCCGGTGGCCACACCGCGCTCAGCCTGGCGGGCGGGCTTTGGTCGCCGGCCGCGTTCAAGCAGCATTGCGAAGCCGACCTGGTGGAAGATTTTCAGTCCTGCGTCGGCCTGATCACCCGGCTGACCGGCGGCCCTTTGGACAGCATCAAGAAATGGGGAGCGCTCCTGGTGATCCGCCATCGCTTCGGCGACGCCACGCCGCGCGAAGATCACGACCCGCGCATCGCCGCCATCGTGGCGGGGGTGCCGAGCGCGGCGGATTTCGACATGGCCACGCTGTCCCATCCGCGCGTGGCGCTGGGCCTCATCACCGCCCGCCAGGACCGCTGGCTGATCCCGCGCTTTCACAGCGACCGCGTGCTCGCGGCCTGCCTGCCGCGCTGCGAACTGATCGCCGACATGCCCACGGGCGGGCACGGCGCACTGCTGTCACCGCCCCCTCCAGGCCTCACAGGCCTGATCGGCGACATGCTCAACGATCCGCCGGGCTTCGACCGCGCCGGCGTGCTGCCCGAAGTGAATCGCAAGACAACGGCTTTCTTCAGCGCGCATCTGCTGCCTTGATCACTTGAAAGGGGCATGGGGCAAACGTTCGAGCCCCCGATTCCGCTGACAGCCGTATCCCACAAGCGTGGGCGACAGCGGCGCACATGGCGACAGATGGCGGCCCGGCCATGGTTGCACCCGGATCGATCGAACCCCGGTCGGTCCTTGATTCGTGACCAAGCTACGAAAGGAACCGTCACACATGAAGCAACAACGACACAACCGCATCTTCATCGGCGCAATGCTCGCAGGCCTTCTGGCCATCGGCGGGGCAGCCCAGGCGCAAGGCGTCGGGGTCGGCGTGGGCGTCAATGCCGACGTGAACGCATCCGGCTCCGGCGCACGCGGCGCCAACGCCGGTGCCGCGGCAGGCGCCAATGCAGGAGCCAATGCCAATGCGGGAGGCACGGCGGGCGGCGCGGGCAATGCCGTCGGCGGCGTGCTGGGCGGCGCGACGGGCGCTGTCGGCGGTGCCACGCATGCGGTGGGCGGCGTGACCAACACCGTGGGCAGCACGCTCAATGGCGCGACCGGCGCGGTCGGCTCGGCCGGCAGTGCGGTGAAGGCGCCCGCGGCGGGCGTGAAGGCGAACGGCAAGGCCCAGGGTTCGGGCGCGGTCGATCTCCAGAAGTAAGCCGAGCCAACCAAAAGCCCCGCCGCACGCGAGTGTGCGGCGGGGCTTTTTCCATTGGCCCGGGAGCAAAGCTCAGTCGACGGGTTTCAGCTTGAACAGGCTGGTGACTTCCACGTCGAGCACCAGCATCTCGCGCTGGTTGAAGAGCCGCCAGCGCCATCGCAGGATGCCGAGCGTGGGCCGCTTCTCGGAGCGGCGCACCTCGATCACGTCGGCCACCAGCCGCAGCGCGTCGCCCGGCCGCACGGGGTTGGGCCAGCGCACATGCTCGAGCCCCGGAGAGGCGAAAGACTCCGAGCCCGCGAGCACCGCGTCGACCACCAGCCGCATCGCGATGGAGCAGGTATGCCAGCCGCTCGCGATCAGGCCGCCGAAAGGGCTTTCCGCGGCGGCTTCGGCATCGGTGTGGAACCACTGCGGGTCGTAGGCCCGCGCGAACTGCACGAGTTCGGCCTCGGTGAGCACATAGGGCCCGGCCTCGATGACCTGGCCCGCATGGAAGTCGGCGAACTGCATCCGCCGCAGCTTAGTACGTTTCGAGGTGCAGCCGGCCTTCGCGCTTCAGGGCGGCGCCGACGGTGTCCCAGTCGAGCCCCGCGTCCTTCGCCACGTCGCGCAGTGCGAGCACCACGCCTTCTTCCATGCTCTTGAGGCCGCACACGTAGAAGTGGCTGGCACCGTCCTTCAGCAGCGCGGCCAGGTCGGCGGCGCGCTCGCGCATCAGGTCCTGCACGTAGCGCTTGGGGGTTCCCGGCGTGCGCGAGAACGCGAGGTTGATGTCGATGAAGTCCTTGGGCAGCGACTGCAGCGGGCCGAAGTACGGCAGCTCCTGCTGGGTGCGCGCGCCGAAGAACAGCATCAGCTTGCCGCCCTCGAACTTGCCGCTCTTGCGCAGGCGGCGGCGCCATTCGGTCATGGCGCGCATCGGCGCGCTGCCGGTGCCGGTGCAGATCATGACGATGTGCGACTTGGGGTGGTTCGGCATCAGGAACGACGAGCCGAAGGGGCCCACCACCTGCACTGTGTCGCCCACCTTGAGGTCGCATACGTAGTTGGAGCACACGCCGCGCACCGGCTCGCCTTCATGGTCCTCGGTCACGCGCTTCACCGTGAGCGACACGTTGTTGTAGCCGGGCCGCTCGCCGTTGCGCGGGCTGGCCACCGAGTACTGGCGCGCATGGTGGCGCTTGCCGATGGCGTCGACGCCCGGCGGCACGATGCCGATCGACTGGCCTTCGAGCACCGGGAACGGCACCACGCCGAAGTCCAGCACGATGTGGTGGGTCTCGCTGTCGAAGCCCGCTTCGGTGCAGTTGAAGTTGCCCACCACGGTGGCGGTGGTCGGCGTCTTCGGCGGAAACAGGTTGGTGTACGCATGCGCGGCCGACCACGGCGGCACGCTGGCGCCGTACTGCGCCGAATTGAAGACCGGCTCGACCGACTCGACGGCCGCCTGGGCCTGCGTCTGCGCGGGCAAGGCGGCGGCGGGGTCGCCGGCCGCATCGGCGGAGACGCCGGCGGCTTCGAGCTCTTCGGGAGAAAGCTCGTCGGGCAGCGACTCCCAGGTGAACTGCTCCTCGATCGAATACGCGCGCACCAGCGGCATGGTGCGCCAGTTGTCGATGGAACCCGTCGGGCACGGCGAGATGCAGGCCATGCAGCCGTTGCAGGTGTCGGCCCGCACGACGTAGTTGTTGTCGTCGTGCGTGATCGCGTTCACGGGGCAGATGGCCTCGCAGGTGTTGCAGCGGATGCAGATCTCGGGGTCGATCAGGTGCTGCTTGATGACTCCGGCTTCAACGGCCATGTCCATGTTGTTCTCCTAGAGCCCTCCCCTTTCGGGGGAGGGTTGGGTGGGGGCTTGCGGCGCTTGTCGTGGTCACGCTGCTGGCCCCCATCCCAGCCTTCCCCCGGAAGGGGAAGGAGCAATACCGAAATACCTCAATCAACCGAAGCGGACGTACTCGAAATCCACCGGCTGCCGGTTGATGCCCATCACCGGCGGCGAAATCCAGCCGGCGAACTTGCCCGGCTCCACCACGCGGCCCATCAACGATGCCACGAAAGCGAAGTCTTCGGAACTCGGCAGCCACTCGTCGCGCTTGGCGGCCCATTCCATCTCGTTCACCACGCGGCCGTCGGGCGACATCTTGATGCCCGCGAGCGCGCCGATCTGGCGGTTGAAGGCCTTGTGCGGCACGCTCAGGCGCGTCGGGATGCCGGCCTTCTCGAGCACCTTGTTCCAGCGGTTCACGCCGGCCACCGAGTCCTTGATGAAGTCGTCGCGCAGCACTTCGTTCAGCGCGTTGAGCATCGGCACGTCCTTCTCGACGAGCTGGCCGTCCTTGACTTCCAGCACCTTGTAGGTCTGGCCTTTGAGCACGTGGTCGTCCTCGCGCTTGCCTTCCTCGTAGCGGCCCTTCAGGCCCGAGCTGTAGAAGATGGCGGCGTTGCTCGACTGGTCGGCGCCGAACAGGTCGATGGTCACGCTGTAGTGGAAATTCAGGTAGCGCTGGATGGTGCCCAGGTCGATGGCGCCGGCCGCGCGCACCTTCTGCGCGTCGTCGGTCTTCAGCTCGTTCATGACCTGCGCGGTGCGCGCGATGACGCGCGACACGCCGCTCTCGCCCACGAACATGTGGTGCGCCTCTTCGGTCAGCATGAACTTCGTGGTGCGCGCGAGCGGGTCGAACGCGCTCTCGGCCAGCGCGGCCAGCTGGAACTTGCCGTCGCGGTCGGTGAAGTACGTGAACATGAAGAACGCGAGCCAGTCGGGCGTCTTCTCGTTGAAGGCGCCCAGGATGCGCGGGTTGTTGTCGTCGCCCGAGGTGCGCTGCAGCAGTGCGTCGGCTTCCTCGCGGCCGTCGCGGCCGAAGTGCTTCTGCAGCAGGTACACCATGGCCCACAGGTGGCGGCCTTCTTCCACGTTGATCTGGAACAGGTTGCGCAGGTCGTACATGCTGGGCGCCGTGAGACCCAGGTGGCGCTGCTGCTCGACCGACGCCGGCTCGGTGTCGCCCTGCGTCACGATGATGCGGCGCAGGTTGGCGCGGTGCTCGCCGGGCACGTCCTGCCAGGCCTTCTCGCCCTTGTGGTCGCCGAAGTGGATCTCGCGGTTGGCGTCGCCCGGGTTCAGGAAGATGCCCCAGCGGTAGTCGCGCATCTTCACGTGGCCGAACTGGGCCCAGCCCTGCGGGTCGACGCTCACGGCCGTGCGCAGGTACACCTCGTGGTTGGTCGAGCCTTCGGGGCCCACGTCGTCCCACCAGTTGATGAAGTTGGGCTGCCAGCCTTCGAGCGCGCGCTGCAGCGTGCGGTCTTCGCCGAGGTTGACGTTGTTGGGGATCTTCTCGCTGTAGTTGATCGTGCTCATCGTTGTTCCTTGGGTTCTTGCGGGGCTGCGCTATCAGACGCGGTTCATGTCGAAGCCGGCCTTCTGGCCGGTGCCGTAGACCTTCAGCGCGCCCTTCTCGCCGACGGCGTTGGGGCGGTTGAAGATCCAGTTCTGCCAGGCGGTGAGCCGGCCGAAGATGCGGGTGGCCATGTTTTCCTTGCTCGCGAAGCGCAGGTTGGCTTCCAGGCCGGTGAGCGCATCGGGCGACATGGCGGCGCGCTCCTCGATGGCGATGCGGATCTCGTCGTCCCAGTCGATGTCGTCGGGCGCGGCGGTCACCAGGCCCAGCTTCAGCGCCTCGTCGGCGTCCAGCGGCTTGCCGGCGGCGGCGCGGGCGGCTTCGAGCGGCGCGGCTTCTTCATAGAAGCGGCGCTGCAGGCGGCTCTGGTCGTTCACCATCGGGAAGAAGCCGAAGTTGAATTCGTCCAGCGTGAGCTTGGGCGCGCGCTCGGCGTCGTCGGGCAGCGCGAGCATGTAGGTGCGGTCGGCGGCAAAAGCCAGTTCGGCCAGCGTGCCGGCGAAGCACGAACCGGCCTCGACCAGCGCGAACAGGCTGCGCGACGAAACGTCCAGACGCGCCAGCGTGCGGCGCAGCGCGCCGACGGTTTCGCGCACCAGCCAGTGGTCTTTGTTGGCGAACATCACGGCGTCGGATGCGAGCACGGCGGCGGCGTCGCCCTCGGTCTTGAGCAGCCAGGTGCCGATGTCGAGTTCGTTGGTGCGCAGGTTGAGGATGGCGTCGTCGAGTTCGCGGCACATCGCCAGCGGCCACCAGGCGGCGCCCGCCGCTTCGATGGCTGCCACGTCGGCCGGTTGCGTGCCGGTGGGCGCCTTCACCGTGATGGTGGCGGTGCGCTTGCTGCGGTCGATCTGCACGTTGACGTGCGAGTAGGCGATGCCATCGGCGCTGTCGGTGCGCTCCAGGCGGGTCAGGGCCACGCCCTTGCCGCCGGCCGGGCGGTCGCTGCCGGCCGCGAGCTGCGAAGCGCGGTCCTGCACCGCGGCTGCGAACTGCGCGGGCTTGGCCACGGCGTCGACCAGGCGCCAGTCGACCGCGCGCTGGCCGCGCACGCCTTCGACGCTGGTGCAGAAGATGTCGGCGAGGTCATGGCGCACATGGCGCTTGTCGGTCACGCGGGTCAGGCCGCCGGTGCCGGGCAGCACGCCCAGGAGCGGCACTTCGGGCAGCGACACGGCGGAGGAGCGGTCGTCCACCAGCAGGATCTCGTCGCAGGCCAGCGCCAGTTCGTAGCCGCCGCCCGCGCAGGCGCCGTTCACGGCCGCGAGGAACTTCAGGCCCGAGTGCTTCGAAGAGTCTTCGATGCCGTTGCGCGTCTCGTTGGTGAACTTGCAGAAGTTGACCTTCCAGGCGTGGCTGGAGACACCCAGCATGAAGATGTTGGCGCCCGAGCAGAAGATGCGGTCTTTGCCGCTGGTGACGATGACGCTGCGCACTTCGGGGTGCTCGAAGCGCACGCGGTTGAGCGCGTCGTTCAGTTCGATGTCCACGCCCAGGTCGTAGCTGTTGAGCTTGAGCTTGTAGCCGGGGCGGATGCCGGCGTCTTCCGCGATGTCGAGCACGAGGCGCGCGATGGCGCCGTCGAAGCTCAGCGACCAGTGGCGGTACTGGCCGGGTTCAGTGCGGTAGTCGACGCGCGGGGGCGCCTGGAGCGTGGTGGTGTCGGTCATGCGGAAGTCTCCTGTGGGGCAGTGTTCGGAACACCGTGAACAGGAAAGATAATGCACTTTACTGCTCCGATGACATGCATCATGCTGCATACGAACAGGCAAGTCAATGCCTGCTGCACTTTTTTTCAGATTTCAGAAGCCCGCCAGGCGCCTAGGCCAGGCCCATGGACTGGCGGGTCGCAGCCCGCAGCGCCTGGAAGCTCTGCGAAAGCGTCCTTCCGCTGGTGTCCACCGACAGGTCGGCCTTCGAATAGAAAGCGGCGCGGCCGTTCAGGATGCGGCGCAGGTCTTCCATCGCCTCTTTGCTGGCGGCCATCGGACGGGTGTCGCCCTGCGCGGCCACGCGGCCCATGTGCTCCTCGGGCGCGGCCTGCAGCCACACCGTGGTGCAGTGCGCGAGCAGCTCGTTGAAGGTGGCCGGGTCGGAGACGATGCCGCCGGGCGTGGCGATCACCACCTCGCTGTAGATCTGCACCGCCTCTTCCAGCGCGCGGCGCTCGTAGCGGCGGTAGGCGTTGGTGCCGTACAGGTCGTGGATCTCGCGCACGCTGCAACCCGCCAGCTTCTCGATCTCGCGGCTCAGCTCGATGAACGGAATCTCCAGGTCTTCGGCCAGCATCTGCCCCAGCGTCGACTTGCCCGCGCCGCGCAGGCCCACCAGCGCGATGCGCCGGTGCCGCGCCGGGTCGACCGAGGCGGTACCCAGCAGTTCGCCGAGCGCCACGCGCACTCGGCGCAGGTCGGCCTCGCTGCGGTGCTCGAGCAGCTCGCGGATCAGCAGCCATTCGGGAGAACTGGTCGTGACGTCGCCCACCAGCTCGGCCAGCGAGCAGTGCAGCGCCCCGGCCACCTGCTGCAGCACCAGGATCGACGCGTTGCCGATGCCGTATTCGAGATTGGCCAGGTGCCGCTCCGACACCTCGGCCGACAGCGCCACCGCCTTGCGCGTGAGGCCGCGCTGCGCGCGCAGGTTGCGCACGCGATCGCCCAACGCCACCAGCAGCGGATTCTTGACCTCCCCGGCGGGCGCGGCGCCGTTACCGCCGGCGGCGCTTTCGGGCGCGGTGGCCAGCACCGCGTCTACATGCTCGTTCATGCAATTCCTCGTTCTTCGCCGGGATTGTGCGCGCTCAGGGTAAACACCATAGATGCACTATATTGCTTGACACTCATTGTCTCGATGCTTATTGTTCGGCCACAAGCAAGATACTGCACACGCAGCATTCCTGCAAGGTAGTTCATAAGTTCGAGGCCTCACGATGTCCGACCGCAACACACCCGCCACCGGCAAGGAAGCATTTCACCAGCTGATTGCCGGCCTGACCGCCGAGATCGCCGGCAAGCCGCTCGACAGCGCGCTCGACCAGTGGCTCAACGCCACCCACGGCGCGGGCAGCGCCAGCTTCGAGGCGCTGCGCCAGGCCTGCATCGACGGTGTCGCCGAAGGCTGGCTCTGCGAACGCGAAGGCGGCGGCATCAGGTACGGCCGCGTCTTCAAGGCCGAAGACGCGCTGCACCGCTTCTCGGTCGACGTGGTCGACATGCAGGACATCGCCGGCCCGCACCACACGCACCCCAACGGCGAAATCGACCTGATCATGCCGCTGGACAACCACCCCGCCACCTTCGACGGCCGGCCCGCCGGCTGGTGCGTCTACGGCCCGGGCACCGCACACCGCCCGACCGTGGCCCAGGGCCGCGCGCTCGTCCTGTATCTCCTGCCCGAAGGGCAGATCAAGTTCACCGTATGAAGTACTCCCCCCAGGCTTGCCCACTTCGTGTGGCCGCCAACCCCCTCGCCGGGGGCAACACCAGCGGCCCGGCAAAGCCGGTTCCGCGGTGTTCCCCGAATCTGCCCACGTTGAGACCCATCGAATGACCGAGCTTCTTTCCAACTACGTCGCCGGCCGCTGGCAAAACGGCTCGGGCACCGGCACGCCGCTGTTCGACCCGGTGCTCGGCACCGAACTCGCGCGCGTCGACGCCACCGGCCTCGACCTGCCCGCCGCCTTTGCCTTCGCGCGCGAACAGGGCGGCAACGCGCTGCGCGCCCTCACCTACCGCCAGCGCGCGGGCCTGCTGGCCGCGATCGTGAAGGTGCTGCAGGCCAACCGCGATGCCTATTACGAGATCGCCACCGCCAACTCCGGCACGGTGAAGAACGACTCGGCCGTGGACATCGACGGCGCGATCTTCACCCTCGGCCAGTACGCCAAATGGGGCGACGCCCTCGGCGACGTGCGCGCGCTGCGCGACGGCGACGCGGTCAAGCTCGGCAAGGAGCCCGTGTTCCAGTCGCAGCACCTGCAGGTGCCGACGCATGGCGTGGCGCTGTTCATCAACGCCTTCAACTTCCCCTCGTGGGGGCTGTGGGAAAAGGCGGCGCCCGCGCTGTTGTCGGGCGTGCCGGTGATCGTGAAGCCCGCCACGGCCACCGCCTGGCTCACGCAGCGCATGGTGCGCGATGTGATCGACGCGGGCGTGCTGCCCGCCGGCGCGCTTTCCGTCGTATGCGGCAGCTCGGCTGGCCTGATGGATGCGCTGCAGCCCTTCGACGTGGCCTCTTTCACCGGTTCGGCCGAGACGGCGGCGGTGATCCGCTCGCACCCCGCGGTGGCCGAGCGCTCGGTGCGCGTGAACATCGAGGCCGACAGCCTCAACAGCGCCCTGCTGCTGCCCGGCGCCGCGCCCGGCAGCGAAGCCTTCAACCTGCTGGTGCGCGAAGTGGTGCGCGAGATGACGGTCAAGTCGGGCCAGAAGTGCACCGCCATCCGCCGCATCCTGGTTCCCGCTGAGCTCTACGACGCGGCCGCCGAGGCCATCGGCGCCAAGCTCGCGGGCGTGACCGTCGGCAATCCGCGCAACGAGAGCGTGCGCATGGGTTCGCTGGTGAGCCGCGCGCAGCTGAACGCGGTGCGCGAAGGGCTGGACGCGCTGGCCGCGCAGACCACAGTGCTGCACGACGGCCGCGACAAGCCCCTGGTCGATGCCGACCCGGCCGTGGCCGCCTGCATCGGCCCCGTGCTGCTCGGCGCGCGCGACGCCGACGCGGCGCAGCGCGTGCATGACGTGGAAGTGTTCGGCCCTGTCGCCACGCTGCTGCCTTATCGCGACCTTGCGCACGGCATCGCGCTGGCGCATCGCGGCCAGGGTTCGCTGGTCACATCCCTATATGGCAGCGACGACACGGCCCTGGCGCAGGCCGCCGTGTCGGTCGCGCCCAGCCACGGCCGCGTGCACGTCATCAGCCCCGAAGTGGCGCAAGCCCACACCGGCCACGGCAACGTGATGCCGATGTCGCAGCACGGCGGCCCCGGCCGCGCGGGCGGCGGCGCCGAACTGGGCGGGCTGCGCGCGCTCGACTTCTATCACCGCCGCAGCGCGGTGCAGGCCAGCCCCGGCGTCATCGCCGCGCTCGGCCTCTAGAACAACACCCCCGGCCGAAGGAGACAAGACATGACCCCGCCCGCACGATTCAACTTCGCCGAGCATCTGTTCGCACTCAACCGCGGCCGCGCCGCGCGCACCGCCTACATCGACGACCGCGGCACGCTGAGCTACGGCCAGCTCGAGGAGCGCGCGCGCCGGCTGGCCGCCGCGCTGAAGGCGGCCGGCATCCGGCGCGAGGAACGCGTGCTGCTGCTGATGCTCGACGGCAACGACTGGCCGGTGAGCTTCCTCGGCTGCCTGTATGCCGGCATCGTGCCGGTTGCCGTCAACACGCTGCTCACGCCCGACGACTACGCCTACATGCTCGACCACAGCCGCGCGCAGGCGGTGCTGGTGTCGGGCGCGCTGCTGCCGACGCTGCAGGAAGCCATGGCACGCGGCGGACACGAAGTGCAGGCGATGTTCGTGTCGCAGCCCGCCGGCCCGCTGCCGGACGGCGCTCGGGAATTCGACGCCGCCATCGCCGCCGCCGAGCCCCTGGCATCGCCGGTGAACACCACGTCCGACGACCCGGGCTTCTGGCTGTATTCGTCCGGCTCGACCGGCAAGCCCAAGGGCACCGTGCACACGCACGCCAACCTGTGGTGGACGGCCGAGCTGTACGGCAAGCCGGTGCTCGCGCTCACCGAGGACGACGTGTGCTTCTCGGCCGCCAAGATGTACTTCGCCTACGGCCTGGGCAATGCGCTGACCTTCCCGCTCTCCGTGGGCGCGACCGTGGTGCTGATGGCCGAGCGCCCCACGCCAGACGCCACCTTCCGCCGATGGATGGAGCACAAGCCCACCGTGTTCTTCGGCGCGCCCACGGGCTTCGCGGGCATGCTCGCCTCGCCGAAGCTGCCCGCGCGCGAAGCAGTGGCGCTGCGCATGTGCTCCTCGGCCGGCGAGGCGCTGCCGGGCGAGATCGCGCAGCGCTTCAAGGCGCAGTTCGGCTGCGAGATCATCGACGGCATCGGCTCCACGGAGATGCTGCACATCTTCATCTCCAACCGGCCCGGCGACATCCGCTACGGCACCACCGGCAAGCCGGTGGACGGCTACGAGGTCGAGCTGCGCGGCGAAGATGGCCGCCCGGTGCCCGACGGCGAGGTGGGCGACCTCTACATCCGCGGCCCCAGCTCCGCGCTGATGTACTGGACCAACCGCGAGAAGTCGCGCGAGACCTTCCAGGGCGGCTGGACCAAGAGCGGCGACAAATACACGCGCGACGCCGACGGCTACTTCACGTATGCCGGCCGCAGCGACGACATGCTGAAGGTCAGCGGCATCTACGTGTCGCCCTTCGAGGTCGAGGCCACGCTGATGCAGCACCCCTCGGTGCTCGAGGCCGCCGTCATCGGCAAGGAAGACACCGAGGGCCTGACGAAGACCAAGGCCTTCGTGGTGCTGAAGGACGGCGCCGCGGCCAGCGAGGAAGAGCTGAAGGCCTTCGTGAAGGAACGGCTGGCGCCCTACAAGTACCCGCGCTTCCTGGAGTTCGTGAGCGAGCTGCCGAAGACGGCGACGGGGAAGATCCAGCGGTTCAGGTTGCGTGAGAAGGAAAAGCAGGCATGACGGGCGCGCTGTTTCTGTCTTGCTCCCTCCCCTCCCGGGGGAGGGCTGGGGTGGGGGCAAGCAGCCTTCGCAAAAGCCCCGCCTCTGCCTGCGCCGCGAGCCCCCATCCCAGCCTTCCCCCGGAAGGGGAAGGAGCAATGCGATGAGCACCACCCAGTTCGCCACCATCGACTGGCGCGGCCGCACCGTGCAGATCGAATGCCAGTGGATCGCCCCCGAGCGCACCGACGGCCCGCTGATCGTCTTCCTCCACGAAGGCCTCGGCTCCGTCGCCATGTGGAAGGACTTTCCCGCGCAAGTCTGCGAAGCCGCGAATGCCCGCGGCCTCGTGTTCTCGCGCCCGGGCTACGGCCGCTCCACGCCGCGCGCCGATGACGAAATCTGGGACGTCGACTTCATGCACCGCCAGGCGCACGAGGTGCTGCCCGCGCTCTTCGCGGCATTGAAGCTCGACGACGAAAAGCCCTGGCTCTTCGGCCACAGCGACGGCGGCTCCATCTCGCTGCTGTACGCATCGCGCTTTCCCGACAAGGTCGAGGGCCTCGTGGTGCTCGCGCCGCACATCTTCGTGGAAGACATCACCGTCGCGAACATCGAGATCGCCCGCACCGCCTACCTGGGCACCGATCTGCCCAAGAAGCTCGGCCGCTACCACGACAGCGCCGACTCCGCCTTCTGGGGCTGGAACCGCATCTGGCTGCATCCGCCGTTTCGCGACTGGAACATCGAGGCCGAGCTGAACGCCATCCGCTGCCCTGTGTTCGCCGTGCAGGGCATCGACGACGAATACGGCACGCTGGCGCAGATCCGCGGCATCGCGGCACGTGCCGGTGGTGTTTGCGAGCTGCTCGAAATCCCTGAATGCGGGCATTCCCCGCATCGCGATCAGCCCGATCGTGTCATCGTCGCCACCGCTTCTTTCATCACCAAAAACAGGAGACAAACACCATGACCATTCGCACAGCACGGCTGGCACTCACCGCCATCGCCTTTGCCGCCCTGGCTTCGGCCGCCGGCGCCCAGGGCACGGGCAAACTCAAGGTCGGCCTGATGCTGCCCTACAGCGGCACCTACACCGCGCTGGGCGTGGCCATCGAGAACGGCTTCAAGCTCTACGTTGACGAGCAGGGCGGCAAGCTCGCCGGCCGTGAGATCGAATACTTCAAGGTGGACGACGAGTCCGACCCCGCCAAGGCCACCGACAACGTCAACAAGCTCATCAAGCGCGACAACGTCGACGTGATCGTCGGCACGGTGCACTCCGGCGTGGCAATGGCCATGGCCAAGGCCGCGAAGGAAAGCGGCACCGTGCTGATCGTGCCGAACGCCGGCGCCGACGCCGTCACCGGCCCGATGTGCGCGCCCAACATCTTCCGCAGCTCGTTCAGCAACTGGCAGCCGGCCTACGCCATGGGCGAAGTGGCCGCCAAGCAGCAGGGCAAGAAGAAGGCCATGACCATCACCTGGAAGTACGCGGCCGGCGACGAGTCGGTCAACGGCTTCAAGGAAGGCTTCGAGAAGAACGGCGGCAAGGTCGACAAGCAGCTCACCCTGCCCTTCCCCAACGTGGAGTTCCAAGCGCTGCTGACCGAGATCGCGGCGGCCAAGCCCGATGCGGTGTATGCCTTCTTCGCGGGCGGCGGCGCCGTGAAGTTCGTCAAGGACTACCAGGCCGCGGGCCTGAACAAGACCATTCCGCTGTACGGCCCCGGCTTCCTGACCGACGGCACGCTCGACGCGCAGGGCGAGTCGGCGCAAGGCATGCTGACCACGCTGCACTATGCCGACGGCCTCAACACCCCGCGCGACAACGCCTTCCGCACCGCCTACGCCAAGTCCTTCAAGTTGCAGCCCGACGTGTACGCGGTGCAAGGCTACGACGCCGCGCAGATGCTAGGCGTGGGCCTGAACGCCACCAAGGGCGACATCTCGAAGAAGGCCGAGTTCGCGGCCGCGGTCGAGAAGGCGAAGATCGACAGCCCGCGCGGCGCGTTCACCGTGAGCAAGTCGCACAACCCGGTGCAGGACATCTACCTGCGCAAGGTGGACGGCAAGGAAAACAAGCTGGTGAGCACCGCGATCAAGGGTCTCGCAGATCCGGCCCGCGGCTGCAGGATGTAAGCCAGGGCACACCCCCAGGCTTCGCGCACTTCGTGTCGCTACGCCTTCCCCCTTGCAGGGGGCGACACCTGCGGCCCGGCAAAGCCGGTTCCGCGGTGTCTCGCGCACTGCATCCTTCCTCAACGATTCCGCCCTGAGAGAACCTCCAACGTGGATTTCGGAACTTTCTTGGTCCAGTGCCTGAACTCCGTTCAGTACGGGCTGCTGCTCTTTCTCGTGGCCTCGGGGCTGACGCTGATCTTCGGGATCATGGGCGTCATCAACCTCGCCCACGGCAGCTTCTACATGATCGGCGCGTACATGGCGTTCTCGCTCGCGCCGCTGTTCGGTGACCAGTTCCTGCTGATGCTGGTGGCCGGCGTGGTGCTGGCGGCCGTCTTCGGCTACCTGCTCGAATGGGCCTTCTTCAGCTACCTCTACCAGCGCGACCACCTGCAGCAGGTGCTGATGACCTACGGCCTGATCCTGGTGTTCGAGGAGCTGCGCTCCATCCTCGTGGGCAACGACGTGCACGGCGTGAAGGTGCCCGCATGGCTCGACGGCAGCTTCGCGCTGGGCAGCGTCATGAGCTATCCGTGGTACCGCCTCTTCGCCTCGGCCGCCTGCATCGTGCTGGCGGTGGGCCTGTACTGGGTGGTCAACCGCACGCGGCTGGGCATGATGATCCGCGCCGGCGCGAGCAATCGCGACATGGTGCGCGGCCTGGGCATCGACGTGAAGCGGCTCTACCGCATCGTGTTCGCCGCCGGCGTGGCGCTCGCGGCGCTGGCCGGCATGATCGCCGCGCCGATGTCCTCGGTGTATCCGAACATGGGCGCGAGCGTGCTCATCATCTGCTTCGTGCTGGTGGTGATCGGCGGCATCGGCTCCATCACCGGGGCGCTGGTGGCCTCGCTGCTGGTGGGCTTCGTCGACACCTTCGGCAAGGTTTTCTTCGCGGACCTGAGCGGCATCGGCATCTACCTGCTGATGGCCATCGTGCTGATCTGGAAGCCCGAGGGGCTGATGGGGAGGCGGCCATGAAGAAGAGCGCGTTCCTCGTGCCCGTGATCTGCGCCGTCGCCATCGGCGTGGCCGGTCCGCTGATGGGCAACTACATGTCGGACTTCGTCGTGAAGATCATGATCCTGTCGATCTTCGCGCTGAGCCTGGAGCTGCTGGTCGGCATGACCGGCCTGGTGAGCCTGGGCCACGCGGCGTTCTACGGCATCGGCGCGTACGTCACCGTGCTGGCCTCGGGCAGCGAAGGCGGCAACTTCGCGCTGCTGCTGCCGCTGGCCATGGGCGCGGCGGCGCTGTACGCCCTCTTCGTCGGCGCGCTGAGCCTGCGAACGCGCGGCGTGTACTTCATCATGGTGACGCTGGCCTTCGCGCAGATGGCCTTCTTCGTGTTCCACGACACCAAGGTGGGCGGCGGCAGCGACGGCATCTACATGTACGTGCGGCCTGCCCTCGGCGCGCTCGACCTGGAGAACCGCACGGTGCTGTTCTACGTGGTGCTGGCGTCGCTGGTGTTCACCTACGGGCTGCTGGCGCTGATTCGCCGCTCGCGCTTCGGCGCGGCACTGGCGGGCATCCGCGTGAACGAGCAGCGCATGCGCGCGGCCGGGTTCTCGGTGTACGGCTACAAGCTCGCGGCCTTCGTGCTGGCGGGTGCGCTGGCCGGACTCGCGGGCTTCCTGCTGGCTTCGCGCGACGGCGTGGTCAACCCCGAGCTGATGGCATGGCACAACTCGGGCGAAGTGCTGCTGATGGTGATTCTCGGCGGCCTCGGCCACCTGCGCGGCGCGGTGATCGGCGCCATCGCGTTCACGCTGCTCAAGGAGATCTTCTCGACGCATGCCGTGATGGGTCCGCTGGCCGACCACTGGCAGCTGACGCTGGGGCTGACGATCATCGTGTTCGTGGCGCTGCTGCCGAAGGGCCTGATCGGCCTGGTGCAGCGCCTATCGCCGAAGGGGGCCGCATGACCCCGCGTTTCTCCCTCCCCTCCCGGGGAAGGGCCGGGGTGGGGGCACGCGGCCTCCAACGCCGCGCAGCATCAAAGACCGCATGCCCCCATCCCGACCTTCCCCCGGAAGGGGAAGGAGCAAGATCATGAATGCACTGCTCTCCGTCGAAAAACTCACGCGCCGCTTCGGCGGCCTCACCGCCGTCAACGCCGTCACGCTCGACCTGCACATCGGCGAGGTCCATGCCGTGATCGGCACCAACGGCGCGGGCAAGTCGACGCTCATCAACATGCTCTCGGGCGAGATCGCGGCCTCCGAAGGGCGCATCAGCCTCAACGGCGTGGACATCACCGGCCGCGCGCAGTCGAAGCGCGCGCGCGACGGCGTGGGCCGCAGCTACCAGCGCACGACCATCTTCCCGGAGTTCAGCGTGCGCGAGAACTGCCGCCTTGCCGCGCAGGCGGCGAACGCCAGGCCGTGGGCCATCTGGCAGTCGTCGCAGCACTGCGCCACGAGCAACGCCGCGGCCGACGCCGCGCTCGAAGCCGCGGGCCTCGCGGACGAAGCGCTGCGCATCGCCGGCACCATGAGCCACGGCGCGCAGCGGCAGCTCGAAGTGGCCATGTGCCTGGCCACCAACCCGCGCGTGCTGCTGCTGGACGAGCCGCTCGCCGGCATGGGCGCCGAAGAGACCGACCGCATGCTCACCCTGCTCGCGCGGCTGAAGGCCACGCACGCCATCCTGCTGGTGGAGCACGACATGGACGCGGTGTTCCGCATTGCCGACCGCATCACGGTGATGGTGAACGGCACGGTCATCGCCACGGGCAACCCCAAGGAGATCCGCGAGAACCCCGAAGTGCGCACCGCCTACCTGGGCGAGGAACAACACTGATGCTGATCGTCCGCGACCTCAACACCTACTACGGCAACAGCCACATCCTGCGCGGCGTGCATGCCGGCATTCCGGCGGCCACTTCGGTCGGCCTGCTCGGGCGCAACGGCATGGGCAAGACCACGCTGATCCGCACGATGATGGGCTACGTGCGCCCCGCCTCCGGCGAAGTGCAGGTCGACGGCCGCACCGTCACCGGCCTGCCGCCCGAGAAGATGGCACGCCTGGGCATCGGCTACGTGCCCGAAGGGCGCGGCATCTTCCCCAACCTGTCGGTGCGCGAGAACCTCGTGATGAGCGAGCGCGCCGGCATCGACGGCCGGCGCGAATGGACCTTCGACCGCGTCATGGCGACGTTTCCGCGCCTGTCCGAGCGGCTGTCGCACGGCGGCCAGCAGCTGTCGGGCGGCGAGCAGCAGATGCTGTCCATCGGCCGCGCGCTCATGACCAACCCGCGCCTGCTGATCCTCGACGAGGCCACCGAAGGCCTGGCGCCGCTGATCGTGGCCGAGATCTGGCGCGTGATCGGCGAGATCCGCGCGACCGGCATCGCCACGCTGATCGTCGACCGCGACTACCGCAAGGTGCTTGCGCACACCGACCTGGCGGTGGTGATGGAGAAGGGGCAGATCGTGCGGCACGGAGCGTCGGCCGACCTGCTGGGCGAGCCGCAGGCGCTGGAAGAACTGCTGGGCGTCTAGGCACGCCGCATCCCACGAAGGCGCAAGCGCCGTGCCCCGCGAGATCAGCCTCATCGACGCCGCGGGCAGGCCCCTGCGCAACGAGGCCCGGATGCTGATCGACGCACAGGCCACGCCGTGGCAGGGCTTCGCGCTCGAGGTGCGCGCGATGACGGGCGACGGCGAGAACCCGCCCTGCTACAACCCGCACCCGCTGATCGGCCTGTGCGTGCGCGGCCATGTGAAGGGCGCGATGACGCGCGGCCGGCGCGTGCTGCCCTTCGAGGCGCATGCGGGTGGCATGTTCATCTTCGAGCAGGGCTACGAGGTAGATCGCGCCTGCTGGAGCGGCCACGTCGAGGAAATGATCGCGGTGGAGATCCGCCCCGAGGCACTGCGCAGCCTCATGCCCGAGAGCGACGGCGCGCTGCACCTGCAGACCCACCTGTCGACCACCGACGCCACGCTGTCGGCGCTGGCCATCGCCATGCGCGACGAGGTGGAGCGCGGCTGCAGTTCCGGGCGCATGCACGCGCAGGGCCTGTCGATGGCGCTCGCGAGCTACCTGCAGAACCGCTATGGCGCCACGGGCAGCGCGCGGCGTCCGCGCGGGCGGCTCTCGCAGACCGACCTGCGCAAGGTGTACGACTGGGTCATGCAGCATCTGGCCGAAGACTTCGGCATCGACGAACTCGCGGCCGAGCTGCACCTGAGCGCCGTGCATTTCACGCGGCTCTTCCGCGCCAGCACGGGCGCGACGCCTTACCGCTACGTGATGGAGCAGCGCGTGCGCCATGCGCTGTCGCTGCTCGGCGGCAACCAGTCGCTAGCCGAGATCGCACAGGCCGTGGGCTTCTCCAGCCAGGCGCACTTCACCCAGGTGTTCCGCCAGATGGTGGGCACCACGCCGGCACGCGCGCGGCGCGGGTAAGTCCCGGGGACGGGTGAAGGAATCCTGCAAGCGGTGATCGCATGTCGATATACCGCCGCTGGGGGCGCGGGCAAATTCATGTCTCTACACAACAGGAGACGAGAAGATGCCGACGCCCACCCCCATCACCCCCATCGAACATGAACGGCGCGGCGCCGCCCGTGCGGCCGCCGCCTTCTGCCTGAGCCTGGCTGCCGCCGCCGCGCTCACCGCCTGTGGCGGCAGCAGTTCGTCGGGCCCTGCCGTGCTGCCCATCGTTCCCGCTCCGGCGCCGCCACCGTCCGCCGCGCCGGTGGCCCTGGCCTGCGACGAGAGCCTGAAGTCCGCGTTCAAGCCCGACGCCGACACCACCGTGACTGTGGTGAGGCAGTTCCACAAGGGCGACGACCTGAACCTCGACGGCAAGGCCTCGGGCACGGTCGCGGCCAGCGACGTGTGCATGGTCAAGCTCAACGTCGGACCGGGCCACGCCGGGCCGGCCGATGCGCCCTCGACCTCGCCGGGCATCGGCATCGAGGTGTGGCTGCCTTCGCAGGCCGCGTGGAACAACCGCATCCGCGTGCTCGGCGGCGGCGGCTTCGTGGGCGACGCGGGCATCGGCGCGAAGACGCAGATCGGCGGCGCGAATGCCGCCGCGATCGCGGCCGGCGAAGGCTCGGTGAGCGCGGTGACCGACGCGGGCCATGCGTCGAAGGCACCGCTGCCTTCGGTCGACGGTTCGTTCGCGATGAACCCCGACGGCACCATCAACACCACGCTGTGGACCGACTTCGCGAGCCGCGGCATCCACCAGATGGCCGTGAAGGCCAAGGCACTGGCGGCCGGCTTCTACCAGCGCGACGCGAAGTACGCCTACTGGGACGGCTGCTCCACCGGCGGGCGCCAGGGCCACATGCAGGCCCAGGTGAACCCCGACGACTTCGACGGCATCCTGGCCGGCAACAGCGCGATCAACTGGACCAACTTCATCACCGCCGAGCTGTACCCGCAGGTCGTGATGCAGCGCGACCTCGGCGGCACGCCGCTCACGCCGGACCAGCTGGCGCTGGTGTCCTCGTCGGCGGTGAGCGCCTGCGACAGCGCACTCACCGGCCAGCACGACGGCTTCGTCAGCGACCCGGCCGCCTGCAAGTACGACCCCGCGCAGGACACCAGCGTGCTGTGCACCGGCAGCGGCGGCACCAACGCCACCGCCGCCTGCCTGAGCACCGCGCAGGCCCAGGCCGTCAACAAGATCTGGTACGGCCAGACGCGCGACGGCAGCGCGCCGGCACCCGCGAGCGACATCGGCTACGGCGCCACGCTGGCGTCGAACCAGCTCTGGTACGGCCTCACGCGCGGCACGGCACTCAACAGCCCCGGCGTGCCCGGCCTCTCGCTGGCCGACTCGGTGGGCGGCGTGCCCGCCCCCTTCCACATCGCCGCGCACCAGGTGGCGCTCAACCTGCAGGACCCGACGCTCGCCACGCCGGACTTCATCAACGCCACGGGCAACGGCGCGGACAAGTGGAAGGGACTCTCGTATGCACAGCTTGCCAACGCGAGCGACCGCGGCAAGGCGCTGCAGACGGCCTTTGCGAACATCAACGCCGACAACCCCGACCTCACCCGCTTCCGCGATCGCGGCGCCAAGCTGCTGGCGTACCACGGGCTGGCCGACCAGCTGATTCCGAGCTCGGGCACGGCCAACTACTACGAGCGCGCAGCGAAGGCGATGGGCGGCATCGATGCACTGCAGAAGTTCTACCGCTACGTGGAGATCCCGGCGATGGGCCACTGCGCCGGCGTGGGCTCGGTCAACGGCCTCGCGGGCACGAGCCCCGCGGCCAACCCGCCGCTGCCGGCGCCGAACCAGCTCTTCACGGCGCTGACCGACTGGGTCGAGAAGGGCGTGGCTCCGGATGCCCTGGTGCTGCAGAACGCCGACAAGTCGCTCGCACGGCCGCTTTGCACCTATCCGAAGAAGATCGCCTACCTGGGCGGGGACGTGAAGGCGGCCTCCAGCTACGCCTGCCGCTGAAAGAAAAGCGAGAAGCGGGTTCGCACACTCTGTTGCAAAGCACAAAGGCGGTCTTCGGACTTCACCGGGTTTAACCTCTGGCCTGCGACAGTGCGGCAGCCGAATGATGTCCGGCTGCCCCGGCACAGCGAGGTTGAGCATGACTTCCCTGCAATCGCGTCACATCGACAACGTCTATTCGATCGCCACCGGCGCGGCGCTGGCCGATCCGACGCAGAGCCTGGTCCACAAGTCGTGGGCGCGCTGCGTGCGCGACCACGGGCTCGATCCGTCGAAGCCGACGCCCGCGCGCATCCTGCCGGCGCAGGAGGTGCGCGCGCACCAGCAGCAGCTGGAGCACTTCCTGCGGGCCGCGCGGGCGGGCATGGAAGACATCTACCGCCGCGTGGCCGACCTGGGCTACATGGTGCTGCTGACCGACGCCGAGGGCATCACGGTCGACTACATCGGCAACCCCGCGTGGGACGACCAGCTGCGCAAGGCCGGCCTGTACCTGGGGGCCGACTGGAACGAAGCGCATGCCGGCACCTGCGGCGTGGGCACCTGCCTGGTCGAGCGCCAGCCGATGACCTGCCACCAGACCGAGCACTTCGACGCCACGCACATCGCCCTCACCTGCACCACCGCGCCGCTGTTCGACCACAGCGGCAAGCTCACGGCCATTCTCGACGTGTCGGCGTTGCGCTCGCCAGAGGCCAAGGAGAGCCAGCACCTCGTGCGGCACCTGGTGTCGATGTATGCGCGGATGATCGAGGACGCCGATTTCCTGCGCAACTTCCGCGGCCACTGGATCCTGCGGCTGGGCAGCGCCTTCGGGCTGGTCGACGTGGCCGGCGAGGTGATGCTGGCCTTCGACGACGGCGGCACGCTGGCGGGCGCCAACGGCGGCGCGCGGCAGGCCTTTGCCGGCCATGCGTTGAGCGGCGCGGTGTCGGAGCTGCTGCACATGCCGATGGATGCGATCTGGCGCATCGGCAACGGCGGCGCGATATCGCCACTGATGCCGTTCGCGCACACGGTGCTGCTGCCGGGCGGCGGCGAATACCACGCCTCGCTGATCGCGCCGCGCTCGCGCAGGGCGCAGGCCCCCGCGACCGCCGCGCCGAGCGCGCGCCCTTCCGACCGCCTGCCGCCGCTGGAGCGCATCGCGGGCGACGACCCGGCGATGCAGAAGCTGCTCGCGCAGGCGCGCCGCCTTGTCGACCGCGGGATCCACGTGCTGGTCGAAGGCGAGACCGGCAGCGGCAAGGAAGTGCTGGCGCGCGCCCTGCACAGCGCGAGCAGCCGCGCGGCAATGCCCTTCGTGGCGGTGAACTGCGCGGCCATTCCCGATTCGCTGATCGAGAGCGAGCTGTTCGGCTACACGCCCGGCAGTTTCACGGGCGGACGCGCCAAGGGCATGAAGGGGCTGATCGCGCAGGCCGACAGGGGCACGCTGTTCCTCGACGAGATCGGCGACATGCCGATGGCGCTGCAGACGCGGCTGCTGCGCGTGCTCTCCGAGGGCGAGGTGCTGCCGCTGGGCGCCGAGTCGCCGCAGCGGGTGGACATCGCGGTGGTGGCGGCCACGCACCGGCACCTGCCCGGGCTGGTGGCGTCGGGGCGCTTCCGCGAGGACCTCTACTACCGCCTGTGCGGCGCGGTGCTGAAGCTGCCGCCGCTGCGCGCGCGCGGCGACATGCGCTACCTGATCGAAGGCATGTTCAACGAGGAAGCCGCGGCAATGCCTTCGCCGGCACGGCTGTCGGAAGAGGCGATGCAACGGCTGCTGGCGCACGACTGGCCGGGCAACCTGCGGGAGCTGCGCAATGCGCTGCGACTCGCGCTGGCACTTTGCACCGGCGCGAGCGTGAGCGCGCAGGACCTGCAGCTGCAGGCGCGCGCGGACACGGTCTGCGACACGGAGCCAGATGAAGACGTGGCCGCCGAAGCCAGACGACTGCTCGACGCGCTGAAGCGCCACCGCTGGCGTGTGGCGCACGCAGCCGACGAGCTAGGCATGAGCCGCGCGACCGCCTACCGGCACATGAAGCGGCTGGGCATCGTGGTGCCGCGCCGCGGGTAGCTGCGACAGTCTCAGGCCGCGGCAGGCACGAAGCGCTCGATCGCGGCCACGGCCTGCCCAAGGCCGTCTTCCGCGCGCATCCGTTCGCCCAGCGCCCTGGCCCGCGCGCGAACCTGTTCGTCCTCAGCGAAGGCGATGCCGCGTGCGAGATCGGCCGCCTGCAGGCGCCCACCCGCTACCGCCGGCGGCGCGACGCCGGCCTCGGCCAGCCGGTGCGCCCAGAAAGGCTGGTCACCCGCGAAGGGCACGACGACCGAGGGCACGCCGGCGCGCGAGGCCGAGTGGCTCGTGCCCGAGCCGCCGTGATGCACCACCAGCGCGGTGCGCGGAAGCAGCCAGTCGTGCGGCGTGTCGCCCACCACATGGAAGTTGGAAGGCAGGCCCTGCGTGTCGATGCCGCCCCAGCCGGCGTACAACAGCGCGCGGCGCCCGGCGACGCCGTCGATCACCGTGGTCCGCAGTCGCTGCCTGTCGAAGCCGGTCATGCTGCCGAAGCCCACGTAGACCGGCGGTTCGCCCGCGTCGAGGAACGCCTCCAGGTCGGGCGGCGCACTCCAATCCTGCGCAGGAGGAATCCACTGGCCGCAGACCATGGCGTTGTCCGGCCAGTCGGCCGGCCTCGGCACGAGGCTCGGAGAAACGCCGTAGAGCATCGGGTGCGCGTTCCACATCGCGCGCCGCGACGGCAGCTTGCCGACCTCGGCGCGCGCGGCGTTGATCGCCGGCCGGAAGGCACGCCAGAGCATCGCGTTGATGAAGTGATGGCTCGCGCGGCGCAGCAGGCGCGGCACCCGTGCGGGCGGCAGGAAGGGCGAGGCGAAGGCCGCCGTGGGCGTGAGCGGGAACATGCCCGCCCCGATGGCCGGCACGCGCAACGCCTCGGCCGCCGAGAGGCCGGTGAAGGCGGCGAGGCCCGAGCAAACGATCGCGTCGCAGCCGCTCGCTGCTTCGACGGTCTGCCGCAGCCATGTCGTGGCGTTCTCGTTGGCGATGGCGGCCAGCGCCTTCATGGCCGCCGCCGGACGGTTGCCGAGCGCGATCACGCTGGCCAGCGTGCCCTGGATGTCGCCGGTCAGTGCATGGGAGCGCACGCCCAGCCGCTGCGTGGTGCCGAGGGTGGAGGCGTCCGCCAGCAGCACCGAGCCGTGGCCGGCATCGTCCAGCGCGCGGCACAGTGCGGCGAGCGGCCGGGCGTCGCCCTCGGTGCCGTAGGTGACGACGGCGATCTTCATGGCTGCTGCTTCCTGCGCGCGGCCTTCGCGTCCTTGCCCGCCTGCGCGCCGGTGATGAAGAGATCGGCGATCACCGCGAACTCCTCGCGCAGCACCAGCCCCGGCAGCGTGAGCCAGCGCATCAGCGCACCGAAGTACAGGTGATGCAGCAGCGAGGCGAGGTGCGCGGAGGACACGTCGGTGCGCAGGGTGCCGTTCTTCTGGGCCGCGGCGATCAGTGCGTCGAAGAGGCCGATGAGATCGCGCGGGAGGTCGCCGCTGTTGCTTTTGGCGCCACCGCCCTGGAGCTCGCTCTCAATGTTGAGGAAACGGAAGCGGAAGTAGTCGAGCAGGTGGTCGCGATGCTGCCCGGTCCATTCGGTCGACGCCTCCAGCAGATGCGAGAGCTGTTCGCCGAAGCCGGCTTGCCAGTCGATGGCGGCATGCAGGCGCTGTGTGTCGTCCGCGAGCTTCAGGTGCACCCAGTGCGCGAGGATCGCGTCCTTGGTCGGGAAGTGGTTGTAGAGCGTGCCCTTAGCAAGGTCCGACTGCTGGGCGATCTGCTCCATGGTCGTGGCGTCGTAGCCCTGCGACTCGAAGAGGCGCATGGCGGTGGCGGCCACGTGGTCAAGTGTCTGGGCGCGGCGGCGTTCGCGGCGGCCGGGGAGTTCAGGTGCCGGCAAGTTCTTGCCCTCGAATTTTGAACGTCGTTCAAGTTTATACGATGCTCAACTTTCGGAAGAATGCATGCATTGCAAGAACGGGGAACTGCGCTGCCTTTCATTGGCCCATGAGCAGCACATGCACCATTGCTTGCCACGCGTTTCAGGCAAACGCAGCGCCCATGAAAAAAGCCCGCAGCGCCTCTGACGGCCTGCGGGCTTCGTTGGCGGCCAGACCGGCCGCGTCTATGACTTACTGGATGAAGCCCAGGTGCAGGAAACCTGCGCGGGCCGACGGGCTGCGTGCGCCGATCAGCACGTCGAGCCGCTTCGAACGCATCGTGAAGAAGAAATCACCGCCCGATTCGGCCGAACGGATGCCAACGGGCGACGAAGCGCCGAGAGCGTTCACGGCAAGGTTGAAGACGGCGGAGTTGTCGCCGGTCTGGACCATCTGATATTGCGTCAGGGAAGCGATCGTCATGTCCATCGTGCCGCTCGTCGACCAGCCCATGCCGGTCATGAAGCCCACGTACTCCGACGCTGCCGGCACGCCGATCGCCAGAACTTGCGTTCCGTCGGCAGGCGAAGTCCCGGCGCTCAGATAGGTCTTGTCGCCATCGATCATCGCAACACCGAAACGGCCCAGCAAGGTACCGTCCGCCGGATTCTTCAGCTGCCACATGCCAGGCTCGGCATCCGCTTCAACCGCGCTAGTCACCACGCTTCCCGCCGGACAACTGTCGATGCGGTAGATGATCTGGTTGGTGCACTGCTTCATCACGGTGCCGCCGCCCGAGATCTGGATCTGCGCGATGGCCGACTCGCCACCCGAGGCCGAGAAGCTGATGCGGGCGCGGTCATATGTGCCGTCCAGCTTGCTTTGCGTGAGGACGAACGCGCGCGTCGCCACCAGGGGTGCTGCCGCGTAAGACACCGGCGTCGAGAAAGGCTTCTCGAACGGGAAGCCGCCAAGGATGTTGTCACCCACAACCCAGAACGACGAGACGTTGGTGCCGGTGATTCGGCTGTTCTGCACCTTCCAGTCGCCGTCGTATGTCGGGGAAGAAGGTGGCGTCAGCGCGCCGGAAGTCGTGTTGCCGGCCGTGTCCGTCATGCTGTAGGTGGCCTTCTCGAAGTCGATGCTGAGCTTGTGGCGAGAGCCATTGGCGGCGAACACCGTGTAGTCACCATTGCGATAGTCGCCGGTCTGCACGATGAAGTTCAGCTCCTTCGAGCGGCCTTCCGAGGCGTTGGCCACGAGCTTGTAGGTGCCGGTCTGCGTCTTGCTGGAATTGGTAAAACGCGAGACCCACTGTGTGACGGTGGTGTCGACATCCGTGCGCGTCACGACGCTGACGCCGGCGTCGCCCGCCCATGCAACGTTGTCGCTGGCTTTGATCGTCACTTGCTGGCCGGGCAATACGCCGTACTTGCCGGAACCGTCCGGCGTCGCGGCGGCACCCGCGATCTCGACCGTGAGCTTCAACTCCGCTGCAGCAGGCGGTTGCGGGGCCGGGGCTGGGGCAGGCGCGACCGCGATCGGAAGCAACGGCACGCCTCCTCCCCCGCCACCGCCGCCGCCGCAACCGGCAAGACCCAACACCAAGGCCGCGGCAAACGCGGTACCAATGCTTTCCCTCATCTCTTTGTCCCTCTGAATTCGTATAGATCAATGCACCCCGGCGGCGCCGGGGCCCTTGCGAATGTAACGACAACCTTCGTTTATGAAGATAAAAGGCCTACCGAAAGTCGTCTTCACGCCACATTGTTCAGTTAAGGCGCACGACACGCCCTTTGAAGTAATTCCAAGGTTTTAACAACAGGGACGCATGCGTCTCACGGCATCGCAAACCCGTCGCACTGAACGTGAGACACGACAGCGGCAGTGCGACAAAACACCACACAACTCATTGATTTCTCGTGGCCCGCCGCGCGGCACGAAAGGTGCGCCATGCACGTCGCGCCCCGCGCCACGGCGCCGCGCATCCATCAACGACGCTCCGGAGACATTCAATGACAGACCCGACCCTCAGCCCGAGCGGCCCCACCCAGGCCGCTTCCCAATGGCTCGCCGACTTCGCCGCCGCGCTCGCGCGCAGCGACATCGACGCGGCCGTCGCGCTCTTCGAGCCCGACAGCTTCTGGCGCGACCTCGTCGCCTTCACCTGGAACATCCGCACGCAGGAAGGCCCGGCCGCCATCCGCGCGATGCTGCAGGCCCGGCTGGCCGACACGCAGCCCACGGCCTTCACAGTGGAAGGCGAAGCGACCGAGGCCGATGGCGTGGTCGATGCATGGTTTACTTTCGAGACGCGCGTGGCGCGCGGGCGCGGCCACCTGCGGCTTCGCAACGGCAAGGCCTGGACGCTGCTCACCACCATGACCGAGCTGAAGGGCTTCGAGGAAAAGACGGGCGACAACCGCGTCAAGGGCGCGGAGCATGGCGTGCACAAGGGTCGCAAGAACTGGCTGGAGAAGCGCCGCGACGAAGAGGCGGCGCTGGGCTACACCGAGCAGCCCGAGGTGGTCATCATCGGCGGCGGCCAGGGCGGCATCGCGCTCGGAGCGCGGCTGCGGCGCCTGGGCGTGCCGGCCATCATCGTGGAGCGCAACGCGAAGGCCGGCGACTCCTGGCGCAAGCGCTACAAGTCGCTGTGCCTGCACGACCCGGTCTGGTACGACCACCTGCCCTACATGCCCTTTCCGGACGACTGGCCGGTGTTCGCGCCCAAGGACAAGATCGGCGACTGGCTGGAGATGTACACGAAGATCATGGAGCTGAACTACTGGAGCTCCACCACCGCCAGGAAGGCCCGCTTCGACGAAGCCACGCAGCGCTGGGAAGTGACGGTCGAGCGCGAGGGCAAGCCGGTGGTGCTGCGGCCGAGGCAGCTGGTGTTCGCCCTCGGCGTCTCGGGCTATCCGAACGTTCCGAAGGTGGCGGGCGCGGAGAACTTCAAGGGCGACCAGCACCATTCCAGCCAGCACCCGGGGTCCGAGGCCTACGCGGGCAAGAAGTGCGTGGTGCTGGGCTCGAACAACTCGGCGCACGACATCTGCGCGGCGCTGTGGGAACACGGCGCGGACGTGACGATGATCCAGCGCTCGTCGACGCACATCGCGCCCTCGCAGTCCTTGATGGAGCTGGCGCTGGGCGAGCTCTACTCCGAGCAGGCGGTGAGGAACGGCATCGATCACCACAAGGGCGACCTGATCTTCGCGTCGGTGCCCTACAAGATCATGCACACCTTCCACATCCCGGTATACGAGGAGATGAAGAAGCGCGACGCCGACCTGTACGCGCGGCTGGAGAAGGCGGGCTTCCTGCTGGACTTCGGCGTCGACGGCTCGGGCCTGTTCATGAAGTACCTGCGCCGCGGCTCGGGCTACTACATCGACGTGGGCGCCTCGGAGCTGGTGGCCAACGGCAGCATCCACCTGAAGAGCGGCGTGAACATCGAGCGGGTGAACGAACGCTCGGTGACGCTGACCGACGGCACCGAGCTGCCGGCCGACCTGCTGGTGTACGCCACCGGCTACGGCTCCATGAACGGCTGGCTGGCCGACCTGATCTCGCCGGAGATCGCCGACAAGGTCGGCAAGTGCTGGGGGCTGGGCTCCGACACGCCCAAGGACCCGGGACCGTGGGAAGGCGAGCTGCGCAACATGTGGAAGCCGACGCAGGTCGACAACCTGTGGTTCCACGGCGGCAACCTGCACCAGTCGCGGCACTACTCGCAGTTCCTGGCGCTGCAGCTGAAGGCGCGCATGGAAGGGATCGACACGCCGGTGTACGAGCGGGCGCCGTCGCACCACACGCGCTGAGCCGGTCCGTCATTCGCTGATGAAGCGGCGCAACCCTTCCAGATCGATCACGGTGATCCCGCCGTACTCGATGCGAAGAAAGCCCGCTTCCTTCAGCCGGTTCAGCGCCGCGTTGCAGCGCTGGCGCGACACGCCCGACAGGTTCGCGATCTCCTCCTGCGAGGTCTGCAGGTGCGGCTCGCTGCCCGGATGCAGCCACGGGTGGAACAGCCCCGCCAGCGCGCGCGCCACCTGGCTGTCGGCGTCGAGCAGGCGGTGCGCCGCGTAGCTGCCCATGAACCAGTGCAGCCGCTCGTTGATCTGCTGCAGCAGAAAGTGGTCGAAGCCGCGCTGCGTGCGATGCAGCCACTCGAAGGTCTCCAGCGGCAGCTGCGCCACGCGGCTGGGCCGCAGCGCGATGATGTCGGCCGAGCGCGGCAGCGCGCGCAGCAGCGTGCCCTCGCCGAACCAGCTGCCCACCGACAGCCCGCCCAGCGTCACCGAGCGCCCGTCGCTCGAGGTGATCGACCACTTGAGCAGCCCTTCGAGCGTGCCGTACCAGTGCGCCGGCGTGTCGCCGCGCCGGCACAGCGCGGCGCCGGCCGCGACCTCGACCTCGCGCATCTCGTCGAGCACGCGCTCGCCCGCGGCCACGTCCAGCAGCGGAAACCAGGCCGAGCCCTGCAGCAGTTGCGGGATGGTCAGCGACGCGTGCTGAAGGGATTGCTTGGTCGTGGGCATGGGCTCTCGGGGGCGCACTGCGGCGTTGAAAGGATTACGGCAGGTCCTTGATGCGCTGCAGTTCCGCCTGCGCTTCGCGCAGCTTGTCTTCGCGCCGCGCGACCTTGTCGGCATCGCCCTTGCGCCGGGCTTCCTGCAGCTCGCGTTCGCGCTGCGCCACCTTGCGCTCCTGGCTGCGCACGCGTTGCTGGTGCTCGGCGGCCAGCTTGGCGTCGCTGCAGTTGCGGCGCACTTCGGCCAGCGCCTTTTCGAGGCCGCGAACGCGGTGGGTCTGGTTGTCGGCCTTGGCTGCTTCGATGTCGCGCGAAATGGCGTCGCGCTTGGCCGCGCAGGTGGCGCTGGGCCCCGGCTGCGCCATCGCCAGGCCCGATGTCATCAGTGCGGCGGCGGTCGCCAGGACGAGAGGCAGGAATTTCATGGGCGCTGCTCCTTGCTGCGTGAGGAAGAGTGGGGAAGGCAGTGGCGACTTTAGCCGCTGGCGCAGGTAAACCCTGCCCCCAAATGTCGTCGCGATGACTGAGTGCGCGCGCGCCTCAAAAAATAATGGCGCGCCCCCATGACAGACAGACACCAGGAGCCTCCGAGCATGTCGAAGCGCAAAGTGATCGTGACCATCGCCCCCACCGGCGGCATGGCGCACAAATCGCAGAACCCCCACCTCCCCACCCAGCCCGCCGAGATCGCCGCCGACGTGCTGCGCTGCTGGAACGCCGGCGCCAGCGTGGTCGCCATCCATGCGCGCCGCCCGGACGACGGCGCCACCTGCAATGCCGACGTGTA
This sequence comes from Variovorax paradoxus, assembly GCF_022009635.1. NCBI lineage: Bacteria > Pseudomonadati > Pseudomonadota > Betaproteobacteria > Burkholderiales > Comamonadaceae > Variovorax > Variovorax paradoxus. The sequence goes on along the minus strand of NZ_CP091716.1, from coordinate 208,520 downwards.
CCGCGACATCAACAGTCGCATCCGTGCGGGCGGCAGCGACATCGTCATCAACAACTCCACCGGCGGCGGCGTGCACGGCGACATGGTCAAGCCGCTGGCCGGCGATCGCTGGGAGATCGCGTGGGAAGAGCGCATCAAGGGCATGGACGCCGGCGCCGAGATGTGCACGCTCGACGCCACCACGCTCAACCTGAGCTTCGAGGGCAAGCAGATCCTGATGGACACGCCCATCACCCGCGGGCGCGAGCTGGCCGCCGGCATGAAGGCGCGCGGCATCAAGCCCGAGTGGGAGGTGTTCAGCCCCACGCACATCCTGCAGGACACGACCACGCTGATCCAGGAAGGCCACGACGACGAGCCCTACTTCATCAACCTGGTGATGAACGTGCACCGCAACTTCCAGAACGCGATGCCGTATTCGCCGCGCTTCCTGCAGATGATGGTCGACACCCTGCCCAAGGGCAGCATCTTCTGCGTGAGCGGCATCGGCCCGTCGCAGCTCGAAGCCAACGTGGCGGCGCTGCTGCTGGGCGGCCATGCGCGCGTGGGCCTGGAAGACAACCTCTACTTCCGCCAGGGCGAGCTGGCCACCAACGTGCAGCTCACCGAGCGCATCGTGCGGATGATCCGCGAGCTCGACATGGAAGTGGCCACGCCGGCCGAGGCGCGGCAGATGATGGGCCTGCCGCGCACGGGCACGCCGCGGCCCGAGTTCGCATTGGGCTGAACCACACAACAACGACCAACGATCAGAGACAAACACATGAACGCTTCCCGCACTGCTCTGGCCCTGGCGCTGGGCGCCGCCTTCTCGGCGGGCGCCTCGGCCCAGGTGTCCGACGACGTGATCCGCATCGGCTTCATCAGCGACATGTCGGGCCTGTACCGCGACTACGACGGCCCGGCCGGCGCCGAGGCCATCCGCATGGCCATCGCCGACATGGGCGGCGCCATCGACGGCAAGAAGATAGAACTGGTCACGGCCGACCACCAGAACAAGCCCGACATCGCCGCCGCCAAGGCGCGCGAATGGTTCGACGTGCAGAAGGTCGACATGCTGATCGGCGGCGTCAACTCGGGCGCGGCGATCGCCATGGCCGGCGTGGCGGCGGACAAGAAGAAGCCGTACTTCGTGGTGGGCTCGGGCGCATCGAGCCTCACCAACGAGTACTGCTCGCCCTACACGGTGCACTACGCCTACGACACGGTGGCCATGGCGCGGGGCACCGCGAGCGCGGTGGTCAAGGCCGGCGGCAAGAGCTGGTACTTCGTGGCGGCCGACTACGCCTTCGGCGCGGCCTTGCAGAACGACGCGACCAAGACCGTGCTGGCCAGCGGCGGCACGGTGGCCGGCTCGGTCAAGCATCCGCTGGGCGCGAGCGATTTCTCGTCGTTCATGCTGCAGGCGCAGAACTCGAAGGCCCAGGTGCTGGCGCTGGCCAACGCGGGCGGCGACACGGTGAACGCCATCAAGTCGGCGGCGGAGTTCGGCCTGGGCAAGAACATGAAGCTGGCGGGCATGATCATCACCATCAACGACGTGCACGCGCTGGGACTGAAGACCTCGCAGGGCATGTACCTCACCGACAGCTGGTACTGGAACCAGAGCCCCGAGTCGCGCGAGTGGTCGCGCCGCTTCTTCGACAAGCACAAACGCATGCCCTCCTCGTTCCATGCCGGCGACTACTCGGCCGCGCTGCAATACCTGCAGGCGGTGAAGGCCGCCGGCAGCGACGATGCCGACAAGGTGATGGCGCAGCTGCGCAAGACCAAATTCAACGACATGTTCGTCAAGGGCGGCTGGCTGCGCGACGACGGGCTGATGGTGCACGACATGCACCTGATGCAGGTGAAGACCCCGGCCGAGTCGAAGGAGCCGTGGGACTACTACAAGGTGGTCGAGCCGATCCGCGGCGAGGCCGCATGGACGACCAAGGCGGAGAGCCGCTGCACGCGGTGGAAATCGACATGAGCACATCCCTGGACGTGAAGCGCGTGGCGGTGGTGGGCACCGGCGTGATCGGTGCGAGCTGGGTCGCGTACTTTCTTGCGCACGGGCTGGACGTGAACGCGGCCGATCCTTCGCCCGGCGCCGAGGAGCGGCTGCGCGCGGCGGTGGCGCAGCACTGGCCCACGCTGGAGCGCTTCGGCCTGTCGCCGGGCGCGTCGGTCGACCGGCTGCGCTTTCACGACAGCCTGGAAGACGCGGTGTCGGTGGCCGACTTCGTGCAGGAGAACGGCCCCGAGCGTATGGATTTCAAGATCGACCTGTTCCGGCGCATGGACGCGGCGGCACCGCCGGAGGCCATCCTCGCCTCGAGTTCGTCGGGCCTGGCGATCAGCGGCGTGCAGTCGGGCTGCGCGCATCCGCAGCGCGTGGTGCTGGGGCATCCGTTCAACCCGCCGCACCTGATTCCGCTGGTGGAGGTGATCGGCGGCGAGCAGACTTCGGCCGAGGCCATCGAACGCACGATGGCGTTCTACGCCGCCATCGGCAAGCGGCCGATCCACGTGAAGCGCGAGGTCAAGGGCCACATCGCGAACCGGCTGCAGGCCGCGCTGTGGCGCGAGGCTTTTCACCTGGTCGATGAAGGCGTGGCGAGCGTGGCCGACATCGACACGGCCATCGCGCACGGCCCCGGCCTGCGCTGGGCGGTGATGGGGCCGTTCATGAACCTGCACCTGTCGGGCGGCGCGGGCGGCATCGAGCATGTGCTGGCGCACCTGGGTGGGCCGATCGAGGACTGGTGGAAGGACCTGGGCGCGCCGTCGATGACTGCGGAGCTCAAGCAGAAGGTGAAGCAAGGCGTCGACGAGGAACTGGGTCAACGCCGCACGGCGGATCTCGAAGCGGCGCGCGACACCCTGCTGTTAAACCTGATTCGCGCGAAGGCTGATAGCGGCAAGCTCGAGTAGTTGGACCTTGCCTTTGGAAGCGTTGCGCTGTGAGTTCAGGGCGCGCTCTCGCCGCCGGGGGACATTCGCGCAGGGGAGTACCCGGTGGCCTGTGCACGCACCCCGAACAACCGCCGGAAAACACAAATGACCGATTTCCTCCACGACGAAACCCTGATCGCCCCACCCCGCACGGTACGCATCGACTTCGACGACGGTTCGTTCGCGCTGCGCTCGCCGGTGGCGCTGAAGCCGTATGCGCGCTGCATCGGCGAATGGATCGAACGCTGGGCGCGCGAGACACCCGACGCGCTGGCCCTCGCCGAGCGCGATGAGACCGGCGAAGGCTGGCGCAAGCTCGACTACCGCGCCTTGCGCCAGGCCGTCGGCGCCGTCGCGCAGGCGCTGCTCGACATGAACCTGCCGGCGGGCCAGCCCGTCGTGATCCTCTCGGACAACGCCATCGACCACGCGGTGCTGATGCTCGCGGCCATGCACATCGGGCGCACGGCCTGTTCGCTCTCCAGCGCCTACTCGCGCATGGCGAAAGACACGTCGCGGCTGCACGGCATGCTGCAGGCGCTGAAACCCGCGCTCATCTATGCATCGGACGCCAAGGTCTACGGCGGCTCGCTCGCGGGCTGCGGCGTGGAGGCCGCCACGGTGTTCAGCCGCAATGCCGATGCGCATCCCGGTGCGGTGCCATTCGAACGCTTGCTCGCGGTGAAGGAAACACCCGCCGTCATGCAGGCCTTCGCCGCCGTGCTGCCCGACACGCACGCCAAGTACCTGCTGACCTCCGGCTCCACCGGCAAGCCCAAGGTGGTGGTCAACACGCACCGCATGCTCTGCGCCAACCAGCAGATGATGGCGCAGACCTGGCGCTTCCTCGCGCGGGAGGCCCCGGTGCTGGTCGACTGGCTGCCCTGGAGCCACACCTTCGGCGGCAACCACAACCTGCACATGGTGCTGTGCCACGGCGGCGCGCTCTACATCGACGAAGGCCGGCCCGCGCCGGGGCTGATCGAGAAGACGGTGCGCAACCTGCGCGAGGTGAAGCCGACGCTGCTGTTCAACGTGCCGCGCGGCTTCGACATGCTGCTGCCGTACCTGGAAGCCGACGACGCGCTGGCCGCCGAGGTGCTGTCGCGCCTGCGGCTCGCGTTCTACGCGGCGGCGGCGCTCGCGCCCTCCACCTGGCAGCGGCTCGAGGCGGTGGCGAAGCGCGTGCGCCCGAGCCGGCCGCTGTGGCTCACCACCTCGTGGGGCGCGACGGAGACCTCGCCCGCCATCACCTCCGCGCACTGGAAGCTCGACGGCGCCGGCTGCATCGGCGCGCCGCTGCCGGGGCTGGAGCTGAAATTCGTGCCCAACGGCGAGAAGCTGGAGATGCGCGTCAAGGGCGTCTCGGTGTTCCCCGGCTATCGCGATGCACCGCGCGAGACGGCGCAGGCCTTCGACGAAGAGGGTTACTACCGCATCGGCGACGCGGGCTTCCTCGCCGACTCGGCCCAGCCCGCGCAGGGCGTGATCTTCAACGGCCGGGTGGCGGAAGACTTCAAGCTTTCCAGCGGCACCTGGGTGTCGGTGGGCACGCTGCGCGTGAAGCTGGTGTCGATGCTCGCGCCGCACGCGCAGGACGTGGTGCTCACCGGGCACGACCGCGACGAGATCGGCATGCTGGTGTTTCCGAGCCCCCAGGCGGCAGCGTTGCCGGCCGAAGCCCTGCACGAGCGCATCGCGGGCATGCTGCGCGCGCTGCGCGACGAAGGCGCGGGCTCGTCGCAATGCCCGGCCTGCGCGCTGGTGCTGGCCGAGCCGCCGAGCCTGGACGCGGGCGAGATCACCGACAAGGGCTACATCAACCAGCGCGCCGTGCTGGCGCGCCGCGCCGCCGAGGTGGACCGCCTGCATGCGCGCACGCCCGGCGGCGACGCGCAGGTGGTACGGCTGGACTGAAGCGGCTCAAGCGGCGGGCAGCGCCAGCCACTTGCGCCACAGCTGCCGCGCCTTGTCCTGGTAGCGGCGGGTGGCGGACAGCAGCGCGGTGCGCGGGGCCGGCGACATGAGTTCGGCCGGCAGCAGCGGGTCGCGGATCAGGTGCCCGATGACGGCGCGGCCCAGCAGCAGCGACTCGCGCACCGCCGCCTCCAGCGGCTGGGTGCGCAACCGCTTCTCGCTGCGCTCCAGGCCGGCCTGCAGGCGCCGGCTGTCGGCCTCCAGCGCGCGCACGTTCCAGAGCTTGCGCGCCGCGACCTGCGCCGCCTCGTCCAGGTCGGCCAGGCGAAACACCAGCGCATCGGGCGACAGGCCCAGCGCATCGAGCTGCGCGCGCTCGGCCTCCAGCCCACCCGCGAGGTTGTCGGGCCGGATGTGCAGCCCCGGGCGCAGCGCCGCGAAGCCGCGCAGCGACAGCGCCAGCTTGTGATGGCGCCATGCCGTCTTGTCTGCCCGCGCCACGCCCGAGTCGTGCACCGCCAGCCAGTGGCCGCGCCATGCGATGGCCTGCGCCCGCTTGTGGCGCCAGTCGTCGACCGCGCGCGACAGCGCCGGCCCGTCGCGGTTGAGCATGTAGCTGCCGCGCTCGCCGCGTGCGATCTTGCCGTCGGCCGCCAGCCGCGTCAGGCCCACGCGCAGGGTCGATTCGCCGATGCCCATGAGCGCGCCCGCGCGGCACAGCGCCTGCGAACTCAGCAGGCCGCCATCGGCCACGAGCAGATCGAGGATCAGGTCGGGCGCGCTGGGAATGGCGACCTGAACATTACATACCTTGTCCATGTTTGCGTAATGATGAAATGTTTCTTACGATGACCATGAACGATCATTCCCGCAATTTTGCCCTGAAAGGACGCCGCGCATGGCCATGCAATACGTGAACTGCGAGGCAGACCGCTCGGTCTTCACCATCACGCTGAACCGTCCCGACAAGCGCAATGCCGTCGACGGCGCCGTGGCCGCCGAGCTGCGCGCGGCCTTCGAGCGCTTCGAGGCCGACGATTCGCTGCGCGTGGCGGTGCTGACCGGCGCGGGCGGCAACTTCTGCGCGGGCGCCGACCTCACCGCCGTGGGCGACCCGGACCGGCGCAACGAACTCGACCTGGAAGGTGGCGGCAGCGGCCCGATGGGCCCGACGCGCATGGCGCTGTCGAAGCCGCTGATCGCGGCGGTGAACGGCTACGCGGTGGCCGGCGGGCTCGAACTCGCGCTGCTGGCCGACCTGCGCGTGGCCGACGAAGACGCGGTGTTCGGCGTGTTCTGCCGCCGCTGGGGCGTGCCGCTGATCGACGGCGGCACGGTGCGCCTGCCGCGCATCGTGGGCATGGGCCGGGCGCTCGACATGATTCTTTCCGGCCGCCCGGTGGGCGCGGCCGAGGCGCTGGCGATGGGCCTGGCCAACCGCGTCACGCCGCCCGGCGGCGCACTGGCCGCCGCGCAGGAACTGGCCCGCCAGCTCGCCGCGTTCCCGCAGCAATGCATGCTGGCCGACCGCCGGTCCGCCTACGAGCAGTGGGACATGCCGCTGGCCGAGGCCCTGCGCCGCGAAGGCGCGCAAGGCGTGCCGATGGTCTTCGCCGAGGGCGAGGCCGGGGCCGCGCGCTTTGCCGGCGGCGCCGGCCGCCACGGCGAGTTCAAGCGCTGAAGCGGCGCCTTCGATCCGACGTTTTTCCGATTCCACAGAACCCGACAGGAGACAAGCCTTGCATTCCCCACCAGCGACCGCCTCGCCGGCCCGTGGCCCGACCTACCTCGAACTGATCCGCCGCGGCGCGCTGCAGCACGGCCAGCGCACCGCCATCGTCTTCGGCGACAGCAGCCTCACGTTCACCGAGGTCGACCAGCTGAGCAGCAGGATCGCGCACGCGCTGCACGCCGCCGGCGCAACGCCGCACACGCGCGTGGCGCTGCTGCTGAACAACGGCCTGCACAGCGTTCCGCTGGACTTCGCCTGCGTGAAGGCCGGCATCAACCGCGTGCCGCTGAACTCGCGGCTGTCGCTGGCCGAGCATGCGCGCATGGTGGCGGAAACAGGCAGCACGCACCTGGTGTTCGGCCCCGACCTGGCCGAGCGCGCGGCCGCGCTGCGCGAAGCGGTGCCGGCGCTGGTCTGCATGGGCATGGGCGCGGCGCTCGAAGGCGCGGCCGACCTGCTGGCGCAAGCCGGCGCGCACCCGGCGCAGGCGCCCGCCTTCACGCCTTCGCACGACGACGTGGTGCTCACGCTCTTCACCTCGGGCACCACCGGCACGCTGAAGGCGGCGCAGCACACGCAGGCCTCGTATGCGGCCATCTGCCGCAACGTGCTGCTCAACCTGCTGCCCGCCGCGCCCGACGACGCGATGCTGCACGCGGCCTCGCTGATTCACGCGAGCGGCGTGTTCGTACTGCCCTTCTGGCTGCGCGGCGCGCGCACGGTGATATTGCCGGGCTTCGAGCCGGGCCTGTTCCTGCGCACGCTGCAGGCCGAGCGCATCACCGCCATCAACCTGGTGCCCACGATGCTGCAGATGCTGTTCGAGCATCCCGGCATCGCCACCACCGACGTGGCCGCGCTGCGCTACGTGATCTACGGCGCGTCGCCGATGCCGCGCCCCGTGATCCAGCGCGCGATGGCGGCCTGGGGCCGGCATCGCTTCTGGCAGTACTACGGCCAGACCGAAGTGCCGCTGTGCCTGGCCGTGCTGCGGCCCGAGGATCACACCGACGACCTGCTCGACGCCTGCGGCCAGCCCGCGATCGACATCGAGATGCGGCTGCTCGACGAGGCCGGCAACGAGGCGCCGCACGGCACGCCTGGCGAGATCGCCGTGCGCGCGCCCTCGGCGGTGACGGGCTACTACAACGCCGCCGGCCTGAACGCCGAGACCTTCACCGCCGACGGCTGGGTGCGCACCCGCGACGTGGGCGTGTTCGACGAGCGCGGCTTCCTGCACCTGAAGGACCGCACCTCCGACATGATCATCAGCGGCGGCTACAACGTGTACCCGCGCGAGGTGGAGAACGCGCTGAGCTCGCACCCGGCGGTGCGCGAGTGCGCGGTGATCGGGCTGCCGCACGAGAAGTGGGTGGAGATCGTCACCGCGGTGGTGGTGCTGCGCGCCGGCCAGCAGGCGAACGAAGCCGAGCTGGTTGCGCACGTGGCAGGGCAACTGGCCTCGTACAAGAAGCCGCAGCGCGTGATCTTCGCGGACGAGATTCCGAAGACCGCCGTGGGCAAGCTCAACCGCAAGCAGCTGCGCGAACGCCATCGCGATTGACTGCGACTGACCGCGATGGACCGAGGCTGATCACGCACCGCGCCGCCGCAGCGCGGTGCGCAGCGCCTTCGCGAAGCGCGGGTCGGCCATGGCCCCCACGTTGAAGCGCGACCAGCGCGACACCCGGGTCGAATCGACGCTGAAGATGCGCCCCGGCGCCATCACGATCTTGCGCGGCAGCAACTCGCGGGCAAAGGCCAGCGAATCGTCGACGCCGGGCAGCGCGGCCCAGATGTAGAGCGACTGCGGGCTGCGCGCGAAAACCTCGGCGTCCACCGCGTCGAACAGCTTGAGTGCGTTGCGCGTGGCTTCGCCCAGCCGGTTCTGCAGGCGGTTCAGGTGCCGCTGGTAGTGGCCCTCGCTGAGGATCACGTCGACCGTGCGCTCGCTGTACTCCGAGCTGCTCACGTGGATCAGCGCCTTCAGGTCCGCGAGGTCGCTGGCAAGGTCCGGCCCGCAGGCGATGAAGCCCACGCGCAGCGCCGCCGAGAACGACTTCGAGAAGCTGCCGATGTAGATGGTGCGTTCCAGCTGGTCCAGCGCCGAGAGCCTCGGCAGGGCCGTGGGCTTGAAGTCGGCCAGCGGGTCGTTCTCGACGATCAGCAGGTCGTACTTCTGCGCCAGCTGCAGCACGCGAAACGCCTTGGCCGGCGAGATGTCGGAGCCCGTGGGGTTGTGCGCCAGCGACTGCGTGAAGAACAGGCGCGGCCGCTCGGCAATGAGCAGCTGCTCCAGCACGTCGAGGTCGGGGCCGTCGGCCAGGCGCGGCACGGCCAGCATCTGGGCGCCCGCGAGCTTGAGCTTGCCGAACAGCGGGTAGTAGCCGGGGTCGTCCACCAGCACCTTTCCGCCGGGCGGCACGAAGTAGCGAATCACGATGTCCATCGCCTCGTTGGCGCCATGCGTCAGCACGATCTGCCTGGGCTCGGCGCCGATGCCGAAGTCGGCGAGCTTGCGCACGAGGTGGTCGCGCAGCGGCGCATAGCCGAAGCGGCTGCCGTAGCGGAACAGCGCGCCGAGCCCGGTGCGCACGACCTTCGGGTGGTATTTGTCCAGCCGCACGTCGGCCAGCCATTCGACCGGCGGAAAGCCGTCGCCCACGGCGATGGCGTCGGGCTGCGTCTTGAGCTGCTCGCGCATGAGCCACACGATGTCCATGGCGCGGCCGAGGCTGCCGGCGTCTTCTTCCACCGGCCTGGCCGCCTGCTGCTGCGGCAGCACGAAGTAGCCCGAGCCGCGGCGCGGCTCGACCAGCCCGCGCGACACCAGCAGCTCGAAGGCGGCGACAACGGTGTTCTTGGCATAGCGGTGCAGCTGCGCGAGCTCGCGCAAGGAAGGCAGCTTGTCGCCGGCCTTGTAGGCGCCGCTGGCGATCTGGCGCGCGATGGCATCGGCGAGCGAATCGGCAATGGTGGTCATGGGCGCCGACTGTGACACAGCGCCCCGCCTTCGCGCACCACTGTCCGCACTGTCCCGCCAAACTGTGCCTTCCGCCGGCGGTACAGCCGACCTAAATTGCCTGCTCCCGAATTCATCTTCCCGAGAGACAAGCAACGATGGCCGTCGATTCCCGCATTCCCAACTTCCGCGCACTCGCGCCCGCGCAGCGCTTCGCCCACATCGCGCAGGCCGCGTCGCTCACCGAGGACGAAGTGGCGCTGCTTGCCGGCCCCGGCGCATTGAGCGTGGACCGCGCCAACGGCATGGTCGAGAACGTGATCGGCACCTTCGAGCTGCCGCTGGGCGTGGCCGGCAACTTCACCGTGAACGGGCGCGACTATCTCGTGCCGATGGCGGTGGAAGAGCCCTCGGTGGTGGCCGCCGCTTCCTTCATGGCCAAGCTGGCGCGCGAGGGCGGCGGCTTCGAGGCTTCGAGCACCGGACCGCTGATGCGCGCGCAGGTGCAGCTGATCGGCATCACCGACCCGTACGGCGCGCGGCTCGCTCTGCTGCGGGCGCGCGACGAGATCCTGGCCGTGGCGAACAGCCGCGACAAGGTGCTGATCGGCCTGGGCGGCGGCTGCCGCGACATCGAGGTGCATGTGTTCGGCGACACGCCGCGCGGCGCGATGGTGGTGATGCACCTGATCGTCGACGTGCGCGACGCGATGGGCGCGAACACGGTCAACACCATGGCCGAGGCGGTGTCGCCGCTGGTCGAGAAGTTGACGGGCGGCACGGTGCGCCTGCGCATCCTCTCGAACCTGGCGGACCTGCGGCTCGCGCGTGCCCGCGTGCGCCTGGCTCCCCAGGTGCTGGCCACGCGCGAGCGCAGCGGCGAAGAAGTGGTCGAGGGCGTGATCGACGCGTACACCTTCGCGGCCATCGACCCCTACCGCGCCGCAACGCACAACAAGGGCATCATGAACGGCGTCGACCCGGTGATCGTCGCGACCGGCAACGACTGGCGCGCGGTCGAGGCCGGCGCGCATGCGTACGCCTGCCGCGGCGGGCGCTACACCTCGCTGACCACCTGGGAGAAGGACACCACGGGCGCGCTGGTCGGCACCATCGAGATGCCGATGCCGGTGGGCCTGGTCGGCGGCGCGACCAAGACGCATCCGCTCGCGCGGCTCGCGCTGAAGATCCTCGGCGTGAAGTCGGCACAGGAGCTCGGCGAAGTCGCGGTGGCCGTGGGCCTCGCGCAGAACCTCGGCGCCTTGCGCGCGCTCGCCACCGAAGGCATCCAGCGCGGCCACATGGCGCTGCATGCCCGCAACATCGCGCTGGTCGCGGGCGCCACAGGCGACGAGATCGACAGCATCGCCAAGCAGATGGCGGCCGAGCACGACGTGCGCACCGACCGCGCCGTGGCGCTGCTCGAAGCGCTGCGCAAGAAGAAATAGGCAGGCGCACGACACGGCGGCCACCCGGGGTGGCCGTCACACAACCACAGACGGAGACAACGACAAATGAACACAGACAGTGCAACGCCCGCCCGCTGGCGGCTGGTGGAGATATGGGGCGACACGGCCGACCTGGGCCATCTCGCCTGGTCGATCGTCATCGGCGTCGCGGTGAGCCTCACGGGCTACCTGGCGGCCAGCCGCGTGCTCATGAGCGCGGTCGGCACGCCCGAGCTGGCACGCGCCTACGCCATGCTGGCCGGACTGGGCGGCTGCGTGCTGTCGGGCCTGATCTGCGCGAAGCTCTTCACGCCGAAGCGCGAGGTCGTCGAGGGTGCGGCCGCCGATCCGCGCTGGCGCGAAGAGGTGCTGGCCGAACTGGCCGGCGAGCACGGCGACCTGGGTTCGGTGGAAGACCTTCCGCCGTCCGTGGTGCGCGAGATGAAGGAGCTCGAGATCTACGACCTGTTCGCGTCGTACGAGCCCCGCGCCCAACGCACCGAAGGGGCCGCGCCGTGATCGATGCCGCACTCCTGAACCAGATCCTCGTCGCCACGGGCATGGGCCTGGTCGGCGCCGTCGTGTTCGCGGCCATCGGCCTCGTCTCGGGCACGGACGAAACCACCACGCTCGCGCCGCTCACCCTGCTGGTGGTGCTGCTGGGCGTGCCGCCCGAAGGCGTGTTCACCTTCTTCCTGGCGGCCGCCGTGGCCAAGCACATGACGCACGCGGTGCCCACCGCGCTGCTGGGCATTCCGGGCGACACCATGGCCACGCCGCTGCTGCAGGACGCGAACGTGCTGCGCAACCTGGGCGTGCCGCACATCGCGCTGCGCAAGATGGTGTCGGGCGCCATCATCGCGGCCTTCATCGCGGTGCCGCTGGCCGTGCTGTTCGCGGTGCTGCTGGCGCCCTACGGCGCGGCCATCACCAAGGCGGCGCCGTGGATCTTCGTGGTGGCGGCCGTGGCCATCGCGTATTTCTCGAGCGGGCGCTGGGCCTCGGTGGCGACGCTGGTGCCCTTCGTGATGGTGATCGTGGCGCTGCAGGCGCTCACCGGCAAGTACGGCGTGAAGCTCAGCATCAGCTACTTTCTGGGCATTGCCATCGGGCCGCTGGTGGCCGACCTGTTCTCGGTGATCTCGCCCGCGGCGCGTGCGCGCATGAAGCGCGAGAAGGTGCGCACCTTCTCGCTCGCGCCGGACGTGAAGGGCTGGTCGGGCTACTTTCCCAATCCGTTCAGGGTGCTCGACCGCGGCCAGGTGAAGTGGACCCTCGCCACGGCCACGATCTCCAGCGCCACCTTCGTGTTCAGCCCGGTCGCGATGACGGTGGTGCTGGGCGAGCTGGTCGGTTCGCGCATCCGGCATGCGTACCACCGGCTCACCACCACGCTGGCCGCGCGCAACGGCGTGACCGAGGCCACCTACATCGCCGAGGCGCTGATCCCGCTGATCGCCATCGGCCTGCCGCTGAGCCCGGTGGCGGCTGGGCCGGCCGCGCCGCTGTTCAACGCGCCGCCGGTGTTCACCATCGACTCGGCCACGGGGCAGACCCACAACCTGCACAACCTGCTGAGCCACTGGGAGTTCCTGGGCTACGGCATGCTGGCGGTGGTGCTCGCGGCGCTGGTGGCCTATCCGTTCACGATGAACTTCGCGCGCCGCGCGGCGCTGTTCGTGTCGCGCAAGGTGAGCCACGAGGCGATCATCGCGACCTTCGTCGGCCTGATCGTGGTGATCAGCGTGTGGGAAGGCCAGTTGCTCGGGCTGCTGGTGATCCTGACGATGGGCCTGCTCGGCGGCCTGCTGTCGCGTGCCATCGGCTTCAACACCGGCGTGCAGTTCATGGGCTACTACACGGCGGTGCTGACGGTGCCCGCGGTGATCAAGGCTTTCGGCTAGGAGGTTTCGGCGCGGGTTGGGCGGGCGCGGGTTTGCCGCCGCCGAACAGCTTCTCGACCTGCTGCCCCACGCGCGCCCCGATGGCCGTGCCCACGCCCGGCAGCACCGCGCTGCCGATGGCCGCCCCCGTGAGCGCCGCGCCGGTCAGCGACAGCTCGGGATCGCTCACGGTGCCGCCTATCTTGAGCGGCACGCCGACCACGCCGTCGACCAGGTCCACCGCGATCTCGCCGTCGAGCTTGCGGTTGAACAGCTTCAGCTTGCCGGTGGCGGTAAGCACGCCGGAGCGGGCCTTGAGGTTGGAATACTGCAGCACCACCCCGTTTTCGGTGCCCTGGGTGTCGAGCGTGCCCGAGAGTTCGTCCAGCGGCGTGCGCCCGCCCCGGCTGATGCCGGCGGTGGTCACGGCCTTGGCCACGTCCAGCTTGGTGAGCGTGGCGGGCTGCACCGAAAAGGTGGTGCGGGTGTGCAGGTTGCGGACCAGCGCGCCCAGTTCCTCGGCGCTGTCGGCCTCGGCCACCAGCGTGGAGTGGCCGGAGACCTTGCCGGCCACCGAGGTGCGGCGGTCGAAGGCCTGCACCAGGCTTTCGATGTCGACCTGGCGCGGGTCGAGTTCGGCCGACACGCGCAGCTTGCCGCTGGCCAGCGTCTCGAAACGCGCGACACCGTTCCACGTGCCGCCGCCCACGTCGATTCGGGTGCGCCAGCGGTCCTGCCCGGCTTCGCGGTCCAGCCGCAGGCGGGCGGGCGGCGTAATGCCCGCGCGCTCGACGCGGGCCTGGCGCGGGCGCCACTGCGGGTCGAAGAAGATGTCGCCGTCGTAGGCCAGCGCAATGTCGCGCCGGTCGATCCAGCTCAGGTCGCGCCAGCGCACCCGTTCCACGGGCACCGGCGCCAGCGTCCACGGCGCCGGCAGCGCCACGGGGGCTGCGCCCTCGGCGGGCTTGGGGCCCTTGCCGCGAAAGGCCCGCACCGAAGCGCTCGGCAGCACCAGGCTTTCGATCTCGACGTCGTCCAGCGCAATGACGCGGTGCAGCAGCGGCGCCAGCTTGAGCCGCAGCGTGACGCGTTGCAGGGTGATGGGACGGGGCTGCTCGGTGGCGACGTCGGACAGCACCAGCATGGGCATCGGCAGCAGCGACCAGTGCGCGCCGCCCACCTTCAGCGGCACGCCGAAGCGCTGCTCGAAGCCCCCGGCAATCTTCGCGGCCACCTCTTCGTCGGTCGGCAGCTTCGAGCGCACCACCAGTACCAGGACGCCCGCGCCGAGCACCAAGGCGGCGGCGATGCCGATGAGCCAGCGGCGGACGGGGTGCTTCATCGACCCAAGTTAACACGCAAAGGCGACTGCCGATGTCAGCCGCCGTCGCTATAGTTTTAGCTACCTCTTACAGGAAAGAAGAACCGAATGCGTATCTGGAAGAAAGAAATCTCCGTCGAGGAGCTGACCCGCAACCATGTCGGCACCGCCGTCTCCACGCTGGGCATGGAGTTCCTCGAGGTGGGCGACGACTTCATCCGTGCCCGCTGCCCGGTCGACGAGCGCACCCGCCAGCCCTACGGCATCCTGCACGGCGGCGTGTCGGTGGTGCTGGCCGAGACGCTGGGCTCCTGCGGCGCCCACTACTCCGCGCCGGAGGGCGACCGCGCGGTGGGGCTGGACATCAACGCGAACCACATCCGCTCGGTCACCAGCGGCTGGGTGATCGGCACGGCGCGGCCGGTGCACCGGGGCCGCACCACGCAGGTCTGGCAGATCGACCTGACCAACGAGGCGGGCGAGCTGACCTGCGTCTCGCGCATCACGATGGCGGTGCTGCAGCCGCGCTGAGGGCGGCGATTTTCTTTCTCCGGCGCAGGGTGCGTGCCGGTGTTCAGGGTGGGGTTCATCGCCCACAATCACGCCCCGGGAAAGCCGGGACAGTCCTGGCCACCGCGCACCACCACCCCCAACAAGAGGAGAAAGAAGAATGTTCAACTGGACTGAACGGCCCGCGTCCGCGCTGGCCAACGGCGCGGTCATCGCGCCCGACGAGCGGCTGCCCTGGCTGCAGACCGGCGCGATGGGCGTGCAGCACGTCATTGCCATGTTCGGCGCCACGGTGCTGGCACCGATCCTGATGGGCTTCAGCCCCAACATCGCCATTCTGATGAGCGGCATCGGCACGCTCATCTTCTACTTCGTGACCGGCGGCAAGGTGCCCAGCTACCTGGGTTCGAGCTTCGCCTTCATCGGCGTGGTGATCGCGGCCAGCGGCTACGCGGGCAAGGGGCCCAACGCCAACATCGCGGTGGCGCTGGGGGGCATCGTGGCCTGCGGGGTGGTGTATATCCTGATCGGGGCGCTGGTGCAGGCCATCGGCACGGGCTGGATCGAGCGCTTCATGCCGCCGGTGGTCACTGGCGCGGTGGTGGCGGTGATCGGGCTCAACCTGGCGAGCGTGCCGATCAAGAACATGGCGGCCAGCAACTTCGAGTCGTGGATGCAGGCCGTGACCTTCCTGTGCGTCGGTCTGGTTGCGGTGTTCACGCGCGGCATGCTGCAGCGCCTGCTGATCCTGGTCGGGCTGATCCTGGCCACCGTGGTCTACGCAGTGCTGACCAACGGCATGGGGCTGGGCAAGCCGGTGGACCTGAGCGGCATCGCCAACGCGGCCTGGGTCGGCCTGCCGACCTTCACCGCGCCGGTGTTCACGGCCAACGCGATGCTGCTGATCGCCCCGGTGGCGATCATCCTGGTGGCAGAGAACCTCGGCCACCTGAAGGCGGTGACCGCCATGACCGGCCGCAACCTGGACGCCTACATGGGCCGCGCCTTCATCGGCGACGGCATCGCCACGGTGGTGAGCGGCAGCGCCGGCGGCACGGGCGTGACCACCTATGCCGAGAACATCGGCGTGATGGCGGCCACGCGCATCTACTCCACCGCGGTGTTCGTGGTGGCGGCGCTCATTGCGCTGGTGCTGGGCTTCAGCCCCAAGTTCGGCGCGCTGATCCAGGCCATTCCGCTGCCGGTGATGGGCGGCGTGAGCATCGTGGTGTTCGGCCTGATCGCGATTGCCGGCGCCAAGATCTGGGTCGACAACAAGGTCGACTTCTCGCAGAACAAGAACCTGATCGTGGCGGCCATCACGCTGATCATCGGCACCGGCGACTTCACGCTGAAATTCGGCGACTTCGCCCTGGGCGGCATCGGGACCGCCACCTTCGGCGCGATCATCCTGTACGCCCTGCTGGGCCGCTCGAAGAACTGACGACCGGCGCGCCTCCCCACCCCGGAAAAGTGCAACCTCATGAAAGAAGTGTTCCCCGGGGCGCTTCGGACGGGGGCCCTTCACCGGGGTTTGGCCGGCGCCCGTTAGACTCCAACGCTTTTCGCACCGACGTTTTCCAATGGCCGATGTCTCCGCCGCGCGCACCAAGGCGGTTTTCGAATTCAAGAGCGCCACGCTGCCGCTGATCGCAGTGATCCTCAAGACGTCCGACCTGGACGTGCTGGCCGAGGCGCTCGACGCCCAGCTGGCGGATTCGCCCGATTTCTTCGAGCAGGAGCCGGTGGTGATCGACCTCTCGCTGCTGCAGGAAGCGCAGGGCGAGGGTGGCGAGGCCGCCGGCGACATCGACTTCGCCGCCCTGCGCAGCCTGCTGGCGCGCCACCAGACGCAGCCCATCGCGGTGCGCGGCGGCAATGCGGCCCAGCATGCGGCGGCGCGCGCGGCCGGCCTGTCGGTGGCGGCCATGCCGTCGGCTCCGGCGCCGCGCCCCCCTGTCCCGCCGGCGGAACCCGCCCCGTCCGAAGCCCCGCAGATCGTGCGCGAGGTGCCGGTGCCGGCCAACGGCACGCTGCTGATCGACAAGCCGCTGCGTTCGGGCCAGCAGGTCTACGCCCGCGGCGGCGACGTGGTGGTGACCGCCGTGGTCAGCTTCGGCGCCGAAGTCATCGCCGACGGCAATGTGCATGTGTACGCGCCGCTGCGCGGCAAGGCCATTGCCGGCGCGCGCGGCAACACCGAGGCCCGGATCTTCTCGACCTGCATGGAAGCCCAGCTGGTGGCCATCGCCGGCATCTACCGGACCAACGAAGTGGCGCTGCCCGACTCGGTGCTGGGAAAATCGGCCCAGGTTCGCCTGGACGGCAAAAAAATAGCGATCGATCCCATTCCCTGAGCCCCTGAAGGCTCACGGAAAGCGGCGACCCTGACAACCAACAACTGAATCGAAACAAGAAGGAATGGCCATGGCCAAAATTGTGGTGGTGACTTCGGGCAAGGGCGGCGTCGGCAAGACGACCACGAGCGCCAGCTTCGCATCCGGGCTCGCGCTCGCGGGCAAGAAGACGGCCGTGATCGACTTCGACGTGGGCCTGCGCAACCTGGACCTGATCATGGGCTGCGAACGCCGCGTGGTGTACGACCTGATCAACGTCATCCAGGGCGAAGCCAACCTGAGCCAGGCTCTCATCAAGGACAAGCAGTGCGAAAACCTCTTCGTGCTGGCCGCTTCGCAGACGCGCGACAAGGAAGCGCTCACCCAGGAAGGCGTCGAGAAGGTGCTGACCGACCTGGCCGCGATGGACTTCGAATACATCGTCTGCGACTCGCCCGCCGGCATCGAGACCGGCGCCATGATGGCGATGCACTTCGCCGACGAGGCGCTGATCGTCACCAACCCCGAGGTGTCCTCGGTGCGCGACTCGGACCGCATCCTGGGCATGCTCAGCAGCAAGACCAAGCGCGCCAAGGACGGCAGCGACCCCATCAAGGAGCACCTGCTGATCACCCGCTACAACCCGAATCGGGTGGCGGGCGGGCAGATGCTGTCGCTGGAAGACATCCAGGACATCCTGCGCATCAAGCTGATCGGCGTGATTCCCGAGTCGGAAAGCGTGCTGCATGCCTCCAACCAGGGCGTGCCGGCGATCCACGACAAGGACACCGACGTGGCGCAGGCCTACAGCGACGTGGTCGCGCGCTTTTTGGGCGAAGAAAAGCCGATGCGCTTCGTCGACGCCGAGAAGCCGGGCTTCTTCAAGCGGATTTTCGGAGGCAAGTAGGCCATGTCCTTTCTCTCGTTCCTGCTGGGCGAAAAGAAGAAGACTGCCAGCGTCGCGAAGGAGCGGCTGCAGATCATCCTCGCGCACGAGCGGTCCAGCCTCAGCGGCAAGAAGCGGCCCGACTATCTGCCCGAACTCCAGCGCGAGCTGGTGGCGGTGATTTCCAAGTACGTGTCGATCAACGCGGAAGACATCAAGGTGCACCTGGAGACCCAGGACAACCTCGAAGTGCTCGACATCAAGATCGAGCTGCCCGACCCTACGCCGGCGCCCGCGCGCTGAGCGCAAAGAAGCGAAAACGCACGGACGGGTCCTGCAGGACCCGTTCGGCCAGCGCGCGCTCCCACGCGAGATAGTCGGCCCAGGCCGCATCGCGGCGCGGACCGAAGACGCGCATCACCGAACCCCAGTCGTCGTCGAAGGGGGTAAGGAGCTGGGGCGGCACGTAATCGGTCGAAAGCGGCCGTCCCGAAGCCCCCCAGCCCTGTGTTCCGCCCTGGAGCCAGGTGAATACCGCCCCCGAATCCTCCTGCCAGCGCTGGCGCGCGTCGCGCGCCACGCGGGCCGCGGCCACGCCGTCGGGCGAGGTGAAGACCAGCGTGCGGCCGGGGGCGGCATGCTCGGCGAGTGGCGCGAGCGAGGCCGGCAGCATGTAGAGCGCGCCCGGCAGGTGGCCGCGTTCGTAGTCGAGGCTGGGGCCGACGTCGATCACGGTGACGACGCCGTCGCTACGCAGCCGGGCCAGGGCATCGGCGGCGATCGGAACCGGGGCGTCCCTGACCGTCGTGCCGGGCGCGGGCGGTGCCTGGTCGGGCGCCAGTTCGCCGTCCAGGATGTAGACCTCGGCCTGGTTGAGCTGGGTGAGCCAGAAGCTCGTGATGGCGGCGCGCAGCCGGTGGGCCTGGTCGTCGAGCAGCACGATGCGCGCGCCGCGCGTGCCGACGAGGTTCTCGAAATGCATCAGCAACTGGCCGCCGGGTACCTGGCGCACGTCGGTGCCCGACAAGGCCGGATCGGCGGCGGGACGCACGTCGAAGACGTAGAGGGTGCGCGCATCGTCGTCGCGCCAGCGGGCCAGTTGGGCGGCATCCACCAGGGGCAGCCCGAAGCGCCCGATCAGGTCGTCGGCAATCCGGCGCAGCACTTCGGGCGATTCGGGCGGCAGTTCATCGTCGGGCGCGGCGTTCTGCACGGTCGGCGCGCCTTGCAGGCCCCAGGCCATGACGCCGTCTTCCAAGAACACCGCGTCGGGCGCACGGCCCAGCAACCGCAGCGTGGTCGCGCCGACGATGCCGCGCGTGCGGCTGAAGCAGTTGATGGCCCAGAGGTGGTCGGCCTCGTCCGCCTCGAAGCGGCGCAGGGCCAGTTCGGTGCCGGCATGGTTGCGAGCGCCGGGCAGCGAGAGGAACCTGAACTCGGCATGCGGCCGCGCGTCGACGAGCGTGGTCGGCCGGCCTTCGCGCTGGCGTTCCCGCAAAGCCTCGATGGGCAGGCCCGGTGTGCCGTAGTGCAGCCGGGCGCGGTCGCCGAAGGCCTTGACCAGGGTGCCGTAGCCGTCGATGGCGGGCAGGCCCTCGCCTAGCCAACGCTGCAGGCCGCCGTTGAGGGTGCGCACGTCGGTGTAGCCCAGCCGGTTGAGCACGATTGCGGCGGCCTGGGCCACGCCATCGGATGCGTCGTGGTCGTCGTAGAGCACGACCGGCGTGGTGCGGCGCGGCACCAGTGCTTCTATCTGCAGCTCGAGTCCGCTGAAGGGCACGTTGCGCGCGAGGTTGGGATGGCGCTGCACGAAATAGCGGGTCTCGCGCACGTCGAGCAGCGAGAGTTCTGTCGCGGGCTCTGCCAGGAGCAGGGCTTGCAGTGCTGTCGGGGTGATGGTGTCCATTGGGGGCTCTGGTTTGTTCGGGGCGCGTGCACAGGCCACCGGGTCCTGCCCTCCGCGAATGTCCCCCGTCGGCATGATCACGCCCCGAACAATAGATTTCAGTTCGGCTGAATACCAGCCTGTTTCACGACGGCAGTCCACTTCACCGTCTCCGTCTGGATGAAGCGGCCGAATTCCTCCGGCGTATTGCCGACGGTGAACGCTCCGATGTCGTCGTAGCGCTTCTTGAAATCCGCCGTCTGCACGATGTCATGCAGCTCGCGCGAAAGCCGCTGCACCAGCGGTGCGGGCGTGCCGCTGCGCACCACCACGCCGTACCACGAGGTGACCTCGAAGTTCGGCAGCCCCGCCTCGGCCGTGGTCGGCACATCGGGCAGCCACGGCGCACGCGTCTTGTAGGCCACGGCCAGCGGCTTGAGCGTGCCGGCCTTCACGAAAGGAATGGCGGTGATCACCTCGTTGAAGATGAACTGCGTCTGCCCGCCCAGCAAGTCGTTGATGGCCGGCGCGCTGCCCTGGTAGGGAATGGCCGTGAAGTCGGCGCCGGTCTGGGTCTTGAGCAACTCGCCCGCCAGGTGCGAATACGCGCCCACGCTGATGCCGTAGTTGACCTTGCCGGGGTTCTTCTTCGAATAGTCGATCAGCTCGCGCGGACTGCTGACCGGCAGCTTCGGGTTCACCAGCAGCACCTGCGGCGTCTGCACCAGCAGCGACACGGGCGTGAAGTCGCGCGCAAGGTCATAGGTCAGCTGCTTGAAGAGCGCGGGCTGCACCGTGAGGTTGGATGCCGGCGCGAGCAGCAGCGTGTAGCCGTCGGCCGGCTGGCGCGCCACGTAGTCGAAGCCGATGTTGCCCGCCGCGCCGCTGCGGTTCTCGACCACCACCGGCTGCTTGAGGCGCTGCTGCAGCTGCTCCGAGACTTCACGCGCGATCTTGTCGGCGATGCCGCCGGCCGGGTACGGCACGACCACGCGGATGGTCTTGCTGGGGTAGTCGTCCACGGCGGCGGCATGGGCTTGGGCAAGGCCGAAGAGCGCGGAAGACAGCACGAAGGCCAAGCGGGGAAAAGAGAGTTTCATGAGGAGGCGCGAAGGCACGCGGGAGCGCGGAAAAAGCGGTCGAGCGTAGGTCCGCCCCCGGCGGCGGGGAACGAAGTTTCGCGACCATGCTTATGCGAAAAGCGCGCATGCAGGACGCCGCTTGCTACCTAGCATCGCAGTCCTTCGCACCATGACTTCGACCGCCGCCGCACCGAACACCGCAAGAACGACACCCGTGCGCCGCCACTGGTGGTGGCACTACGAAGTGCCCACGCTGCTGCTGGCCGCCGCGCTCTATGCCGCGTGGGCCGCGCTGGTGTGGTGGCATGCGGCGCTGCCGGGCTGGGCCTTGTTCGTTGTCGGCGGCTTTCTCGCGCAGCTGCATTTTTCGCTGCAGCACGAGAGCATTCACGCGATGCGCCACCTGCCCAGGTGGCTGCGCCATGCGGTGGTGTGGCCGCCGCTGAACCTGTGGCTGCCCTACCCGTTCTACAACCGCGGCCACAGTTCGCACCACGTCAACTACCACCTCACGCACCCGGAGCGCGACACCGAGAGCGCCTACCACTCGGCGCCCGCATGGGCCGGCTACGGGCCGGTGTGGCGATGGATCTACATCGCGAACCAGACGATCGCGTTCCGCGTGGTGCTGGGCCCGTTTCTTCGGCTGTGGAAGCTGGTCCGCTTCGAAACGGGGCAAGTGCTGTCGGGCAATTTCTCGAGGCTGCCGACGTGGGGTTGGCATGCGCTGAGCGTGGCGCCGGTGCTGTATTACGTGGTCTCGGTCTGCGGCATGGGCCTGGGCGAGTACCTTTTGTACTTCGTGTACCCCGGCATGATGCTGGGCTCGCTGCGCACCTTCACCGAACACCGCTGGGCCGACACGCCGCACGAGCGCGTGGCCATCGTCGAATCGAACTGGGTGTTCGGGCTGCTGTACCTCTTCAACAACCTGCACCATGTGCACCACCGCGCGCCGACCATGCCTTGGTACGAGATCCCGGTGTACTTCCGCAGGCACCGCGCGGCGGTGCTGGAAGCGAACGGCAATTTCTACTACCGGGGCTACGCGGAGATCGTGCGGAAGCACCTGTTCAGGCCGGTGTTCACGCCCGTCCACCCGACCTGGTAGCGCGAGCCTTCAGTCGGGCGCCGTCACGAAGCGCACGACACGCGCCAGCACCTCGGTCTCCTTGAGGATGCGGCGGTGGCCCCAGCCCTGCGTTTCCATCAACTGCGCGCCGCGGATCGCATCGCGGTACGCCTCTGCATCGGCAAAACGGTTCACGCGGTCGTCCCTGTCGTGCACGATCAGCGTGCGCTGCCCGATGCGCGGCCCCACGGCGGCGGGCTCCAGCTGGGGCATCAGAACGCCCTCGCGTGATTCGAACAGCCGCTGCATCGCAAGGCGCGTGGTCTCGCTGAGGCCGAAGGTGTGCGCGAAGTAGCGCGTGTATTCGCGCGGCGATGCCGGCGGCGCCAGCAGCACGAGCCGCTGCGCCGGCAAGCCGCGCGCCGCCGCGAGCGCCAGGCCGTTGGCGCCCAGCGAATGCGCGACGGCCGCGCGCAGTGCATGCCCATCGGCCGCGAGCCGCGCCGCGACATACGCGATGGCCCGTGCGAACTGCGGCGAGTTGCTCATCGTGCCGGCGCTGCGGCCATGCGCGGGCAATTCGAGCAGCACGGGCCTAAGGCCCGCATCGGCCACCGCCTGGGCCAGCGGCAGCATCTGCCCGGCATGGCCGCCCCAGCCGTGCACCAGCAGCACCACGGGCGCCGATTCGGCCCCCGAGTCCTGCGCGGCCAGGTGGTAGATGCCGACGCCCGCGTCCTCGAAGGCCCAGCCCTCGCGCCGCCACTCGGCGCCGGGGCCTTGCGCACGGTAGAGCCACTTGGGCGGCAGCGGCGTGCCGAAGAGGCGGTAGGCGGCCCGCACGCCCAGCGCGGGCCACAGGCGCTGCGATGTGGTCAGGGCGAAGCGCAGCGCGCGCATCACCCGGCCGGGCCGGTAGTAGTTCGACTGCGCGGCGTGGCCGGCGGTGGAGGTGGTGCTGGAAGTGCTCGTCATGGCGTGCGATTCCTTCTGGGGTTCAGTACCAGACCCAGTCGCGGTTGCTGCGAGGCAGGCTGCGCAGGGTGTCGCGAAGGCACCGGGCGCCTACGACGAGCGCGTAGGCGGCAAGAAAGAGGGCAATGATCAGCATGGTGCTTCTCCTATTTATCGCACAGGTGTGCGAAATTCTGGCAAATGAAGACGTGAGAGGTCCGCCTGCGTCGTGAACGACTCAGGCCCGGTAACTGGAAAGAATGCGCCGCCAGGACTGCGTGGCGCGGTCGGCGGCTTGCGCATCGCGCAGGAAGCGCGCGTCGTGCAGCTGGGTCATCATCACGCCGTTGAGCTCGCTCACGAGCTGCGCGGGGTCGGTGTCGGCCTTGAGTTCGCCGGTCTCGACGGCCTGCAGCACGGTGCGGCGCAGCGCGGCACGCCAGCGCGTGACCTCGTCGAACAGCACGTCGCGCAACTCCCCTTCGCGGTCGTCGAATTCGAAAGCGCCGGCCATGTAGAGGCATCCGGTGTGCATTTCGACGTCGCGGGTGCGGGCGATCCAGCGCGCGACGATCTCGTCGAGCCGGGGCAGGCCCTTGGGCTTCTGCATGGCGGGCACGAACACGTCGGCCAGGAAGCCGCGGCCGTATTCCTCGATGACGGCCTTCTGCAGCGCCTCGCGCGAACCCACGCGCGAGAACACGCCGCTCTTGGACAGGCCCAGCCGGCTGGCCACGGCCTGCAGCGTGATCGCTTCCAGGCCTTCGGCCAGCGCAAGGTTCATCGCCGCGCCGACGATGGCGGCGCGGGTGAGTTCGCTTTTCTGGGTCTTGGCGTCCATGCGCCAACTTTAGCACAGTCGTGCGAAATATCAATCCAAGCCTTCAGAAGCGGCATCCAGAGCCTTAAAGATGTTTTGCTCATGTGAAACCAACAAACGCATCGTTCCCCGAATAAGCAGTTCTGCCGAGAATCTCCAGTCGGCCTCAACCGGGGCCCCGACTCTCTTGCGCGCCAGATGAACTTCCAACAACTGCGCTCGGTACGCGAGGCCGTTCGTTGCGGCTTCAACCTGACCGAAGTCGCCCATACCCTTCACACCTCCCAACCCGGCGTGAGCCGGCAGATCCGCGAGCTCGAGGAAGAACTCGGCATCGAGCTGTTCGTGCGCGCCGGCAAGCGGCTCACGGGCCTGACCGAGCCCGGCGGCCATGTGCTGCCGATCATCGAGCGCATGCTGATGGAGAGCAGCAACCTCAAGCACGCGGGCCAGGAGTTCGTCGCGCAGCAAAGCGGCCTTCTGTCGGTGGCGGCCACGCACTCGCAGGCGCGCTATGCGATGCCGGTGGCGGTGCAGGAATTCCGCGCGCAGTTCCCGAACGTGAAACTGCACCTGCACCAGGGCTCGCCCAAGCAGATCGCGCAGATGCTGCTCGACGGCGAGGCCGACGTGGGCATCGCCACCGAGGCGCTGGGCGACTATCCGCAGCTGGTGGCCCTGCCCTGCTATCGCTGGACGCATTCGGTGATCGTGCCGCCGGGCCATCCGCTGCTGGACGCGCCGCTGACGCTCGATGCGCTCACGCGCTACCCGCTCATCACCTACGACACCGGCTTCACCGGCCGCTCGCGCATCGACGAGGCCTTCGAGCAACGCGGGCTGCAGCCCAACATCGTGCTGGCCGCGATGGATGCCGACGTCATCAAGACCTACGTGCAGTTGGGCCTTGGCGTGGGCATCGTGGCCGGCGTGGCCTACGAGGCCGAACGCGACACGCAGCTGCGCGCGCTCGACGCGGGGCGGCTCTTCGGCATCAACCTCACCAAGCTGGCCGTGCGGCGGGGCACCTACCTGCGCAAGTACGTCTATGCCTTCATCGAATCGTTCGCGCCCACGCTGACGCGGGCGGTGGTCGAAAAGGCCCTGGGCGACGAGGCCAAAGCCTCGCACTACGAAATCTAGAGCCTGTCCAGTGCCGTTTGGGGGGTGTGTACTACGGACGACAGAAAGGTTAAAAAAGAAGAATGCAGGTTCACACAGGCGGCGTACATTCGGGTTAATTCCCTGGCTTCCTGGAAACGGATCAGCAATGGCATCGACCCCGCAGCAGCAGCAACAGCAATCAAGGGCCGCCCTCAAGGCCGCAGAGCGTCGCGAACGGCTCAGACGAAGCCTCCCCGCCACGGTCGAACTGCTGCAGAGCCGCCAGGCCGACCGCATCGACGATGCAGACATCGACGCCTACGTGAGCCTGAACTGGCTCGAATGGCACGGCGGCGGCCTTCGCCTGACCATCACCGGCCGCAACGTCTGCGCCCAGTCGGCACCCACCGCAATGGTCTGAAAAAAACGCCGCAAGCCTTGCGGCCTGCGGCGTTCTTTCGGTAGGGCTGTTTCGCGCAATAGCCGAAACAGCGTCTGTTTACTGGCCTGCGATGATGTTCGCGATCACGCCGGTAGCGATGGCCGCGAGCACGAAGTCGCCGCCCACGCCCACCCACTGATACCCGCGGGGCGGCTGCTGCAGCCGGTAGGCGCGCCAGTCCTGCACCACGTAGTTGCGGCCACGGTACTCCGGCGGCACGCGGCCACCACGGCGCCATTCGGCATGCGGCTGCGGGAAGCCGCGGCGATCGAACTGGCGGCCGTCACGGAAGTCCTGGTTGCCGCGGTAGTAGCCCGGAGGGCCGCCACGGTGATCGAAATTGGGACCACGCTGTTCGAAGCGTCCGTCGCCGGGACCGGGACGGCCGTCGAAACGGCGATCTTGCGCAAGGGCGCTGCCGGCGGCCATGCACATCGCGAGTGCCGCGGCTGCAACAGCCATGCTCTTGGATTTGATGTTCATCTGGAATCCTCCATGCGTTGATGAGACGAATCCATTGTGTGCCTCGCATGTGTCCGTAACGACCGTTTCAGGTCGCAGTCAGGTGAAATCAGGTAAGCGCTGGTATCCGCGCGAGGCCTTGTCCTGCAAACGGCGAACCACGACACGGCATGCAGGACCCCGCTGGCAGAATCGAAACAAGATCGACGAGGAGAGAGAGAACGAATGACCAGACAGGCCCCTGCAGCGGCAGTCATCTATGCCAAGGACGTCGCGCGCCTCAGCGCGTTCTACGCGCGCGTTGCGGGCCTGACGGTCACGCACACGGAGGCCGACCACGCGAGCCTCGAATCCGCCGCGCTGCAGCTCTTCATCGTCGCGATGAATCCGGCCATCGCCGCCAAGGTCGAGATCACGCAACCGCCGGCGCTGCGCGAGAACACCGCTTTGAAGTTCATCTTCCCGGTGACGAGCCTCGCCGACGCGCGCCAGCTGGCGACCGAGAGCGGCGGCGCATTGAAACCGGCGCAAGCCGAATGGGCGTTCAACGGCCACCGGCATTGCGACGGCCATGACCCCGAAGGCAACGTGTTCCAGTTGCGCGAACGCGCCGCCTGAGCGGCCGGCCTCCGCCTGCCTATCCGCCCACCACGCTGTCGGCCCGATACCCTCGCGAGGCCGCCTCCTGCTTCGCATGCCGGTCCAGCGGCGGCAGGTCGAGCTCGATCAAT
Organism: Variovorax paradoxus; assembly: GCF_022009635.1. NCBI lineage: Bacteria > Pseudomonadati > Pseudomonadota > Betaproteobacteria > Burkholderiales > Comamonadaceae > Variovorax > Variovorax paradoxus. Next base: position 182,036 of record NZ_CP091716.1, on the reverse strand, counting down.
GCGCCGTGCGTGCGGGCAAGGTCGAAGGTGCCGGTCGATTGCGGACGGTCCGTGTGCAGCACCAGCGCATAGGGCCCTTCTCCACGCGCGGCGATGCGCTGCGTGAGCGTGTCGCTGCCCTCCCCCGCATTGGTCGCGTTCTCGCGCGGGGACGAGAGCACGAGCACGCTGCTCCCCAACGTGACGACCGCCACGCGCAGATGGCTGCCCGGCACCGCCACGGGATCGCCGATGTGGGTGCCGGCGTCGTCAGGCACCGTGCCCAGCAATGCGCGGTAGCGCGCCAGCGTCGCATCGAGATCGCGCACCGCAATGGCCAGGCTCGCCACGCCGAGCGCGCCATTGGCATGCACGCGCACCTCGCCTTCGGGCACGCGCAGCGCGCGCGGCGTGAGGTCGCCGCACAGGAAGGGCAAGTCGGCCGAGGGCGCGCGCGCGATCTGCCAGCGCAGGCGCTCGCCGTCGGGCCGCACGCGGCCGCCGTCGAGCGGGCCCTCCAGCACCAGGCCGCGCTCCTTCGCGTCGGCGACCGTGGCGGCGGTGTCGCGCGGCAGCAGCGCGAAGTCGACGATGCCCTCGCCGTGCTTCTGCAGCAGCTGCCACCAGCGTTCGGACGGTGACGGTTCGCGCCACGCGATCAGCTCGAAGTAGCTGCCGTCTTCGAACACCACCAGCGCGTTGTGCGTAGCGCGGCCCGGATGATCTCCGCCGCGCAGCACGTGGAAGCCGAGCGCGCCGTAGTCGGCGATGGTGCGTTCCAGGTCGTGCACCGCGATGACGATGTGGTCGAGTTTCAATGGCATGTGTGGGTTCTCTCTGTGAGCTTTCGCTGGATCAGGAAGCGGTGCGCGCCGCGCCGTCGCCGCCGAGGTAGGCATCGCGTATGCGCGCATCGGCCAGCAGTTCGCGCGCCGGGCCCGAGAGCACGATGCGCCCGGTCTGCAGCACGTAGCCGTGGTGCGCGATCTGCAGCGCGAGGCTCGCGTTCTGCTCGACCATGAACACCGACACGCCCTGCGCGTTGATGCGCGCGATGAGCTCCAGCACCTTGTCGACATACAGCGGCGACAGGCCCATGGTCGGCTCGTCCATGCAGATGAGCCGTGGCCGGCCCATGAGCGCGCGCGCCATCGCCACCATCTGCTGCTCGCCGCCCGAGAGCGTGCCGGCCTGGAACTCGATGCGCTCGGCCACGCGCGGGAACAGCTCCAGCATGCGTTCGAGGTCTTCGGCCACGGCCTTGCGGTCGCCGCGCGCATAGGCGCCCATCAACAGGTTCTCGCGCACGGTCATGGCCGGGAACAGCCGGCGCGCCTCCGGCACCGAGCCGATGCCCTTGCGGATGATCTGCGGCGTGCTCAGGCCGAGCATGGAGGCGCCGTTGAAATTGACTTCGCCCGAGCGCGGCTTGAGCAGGCCGAGCACGATCTTCATGGTGGTCGACTTGCCGCTGGCGTTGCCGCCGAGCAGGCTCACGATCTGGCCCTTGCGCACTTCGATGTCGAGGTCGAAGTGGGCCTGCACCGGGCCGTAGAAGCTGTTGATCTTCTTGAGTTCGAGCAGCGGCTTTTGCGACTCGCCCGGGGCCGGTGCGGCGGCACGTTCAGGCAGTTCTTCGTCCCGGCCCTCTCCCCACAGGGGCGAAGGCGAAAGACCCGAGCGGGCGACGGTTGCGATCATGCGGGCACCGCCTCTGCCGCGCCCACGTGGCGATGGCCGAGGTACGCCTCGATCACCGCCGGGTCGTTGCGCACTTCGTCGGGAAGCCCTTGCGCGATCTTGCGTCCGTCGTCGAGCACGGCCACGCGGTCGGACAACTGCATCACGAGGTCGAGCTTGTGCTCGATCAGCAGGATGGTCTGCCCACGCGCCTTGAGTCCGCGAATGATCTCCAGCATCTCGGCGGTCTCGCTTTCGTTCATGCCGGCCGTGGGTTCGTCCAGCAGCAGCAGGCGCGGCCGCAGCGCGAGCGCGCGTGCGATCTCGACGCGGCGGCGGTTGGCGTACGAGAGGCTGTAGGCCGGGTGGTCGATGCGCGGCGCCAGCCGTTCGCCGAAGAGCGCGATGATCTCGCGCGCCTCTTCGCGCAGCGCTTCTTCCTCGCGGCGCACGGCGGCAGGCTGCAACAGCGCCAGCGCGAGTTCCGACAGCGCGCCCAGGCCCGGCACGCCGCCCGCGCGTGGTTTCACGGCGCGCAGCCGTGTGTGCGCGCCGACCAGCACGTTGTCGAGCACCGAGAGGTTCGCGAACACACGCCCGTGCTGGAAGGTGCGCGCCAGGCCGCGTTGCGCGAGCTGCTGCGCGGGCAGCCCGGTGATGTCTTCGCCGCCGAACAGCACTTGGCCTTCATCGGGCCTGTCGAGCCCGGTGACCAGGTTGAACAGCGTGGTCTTGCCCGCGCCGTTCGGGCCGATCACGCTCAGCAGCTCGCCCTCGCCCACATGCAGGTCGACGGCATCGACGGCGGTGAGGCCGCCGAAGCGGCGCACCAGGCCGCGTATCTCAAGCAGCGACGGCATCGGCGACTTTCGCCTTGGAGTTGACGAGCTTCACCTCGGCGCGAATGGCCTGCGGATTGCGCAGCAGGTTCAGGATCGGGCAGTTGCGCTCCACCGCCTCGAACAGCGCGTCGATGTCTTCGCGGCTCGCGGACGAATCGATGTGCACCGTGTAGCCGATCTCGTGCGGCCAGATGGGCGTCTTTTCATGGCCCGGCTTGCCGCCGCGCGGATCGATGATGCCGGTCACTTCCACCTCGAGGCTCTCGAGCGGCACCTGGCGTTCGGCCGCATGGATCAGGAAGATGTGCGTGACGCAGGTGCCGAGCACGCCCAGCTGCAACTCGGGCGAGCTGGGGCCGAGGTTGTAGCCCGCGAAATCCGGCGGGCTGTCGCTGATGACCTGGTGGTCGCGAATGCGCAGGCGGCGCACGCCGCTGCGGCCTTCGGCCTTCACGCTGGCCTTGAGTTGCACCGGCTGCGCGGTGCCGGCCTCGACGGCGGCATTGCGCGCCAGCACGGCGGCGCGTTTCTCGGCGAGGTAATCGTTCAGGTGGCTCATGGTGTGGTGTTCTTTCAGACAGTGCCCAGCAGGCCTTGCGGGCGGAAGCGAATGAGTAAAAGCAAAGCAACGCCGTAGATCAACATGCGGTACTCGGCCGTCACGCGGAACAGCTCCGGCAGGCTCACGAGCGCGACCGCGCCCAGCAGCGCGCCGCTGATGTTCCCGAGCCCGCCGAGGATCACCATCGTCAGCGCGAGGATCGAGATCTGCGAGCCGAAGGTCTCGTGGTTGATGTACGAATACATGTGCGCGGTGAAGGCCCCGCTCACGCCGGCCGCGAAGCCGCCGAAGCCGAAGGCCAGCGCCTTGTAGCGGTCGGGGCTCACGCCGTAGGCGCGCGCCGCCACTTCGTCTTCGCGCACCGCGCGGAAGGTGCGGCCCAGGTGCGAACGCAGCAGGCGCCACTGCAGCAGCGCAAGAAGCACCATCGCACCGAAGGAAGCCCAGTAGATGGCCTCGTTCGACGAAGCATCACGCCCGAACAGCGACAGCGGCGGAATGCCCGACACGCCGATGGGCCCGTGCGTGAGGCTTTCCCAGTTGAGGATGGTGAGCGCCACGATCTCGCCGATGCCCAGCGTGGCGATCGACACGTAGTGCCCGCGCAGCCTGAACGCCGGAAAGATGAGCGCGGTGCCGATCAGCGAAGTGAGGATGCCCGCGAGCACGATGCCCGTGCCGACCGGCAGGTGCAGGTCGAGCACCAGCAGCGACGAGGCATACGCGCCGATGGCAAGCAAGCCCGCATGGCCCAGAGAGATCTGGCCGATGGTGCCCGCCACCAGCGTGAGGCTCAACGCGAGCGCGCCGTAGAGCCACGCGTTGGTGAGCGTCTGCAGCAGGTACGGCGACGGATCGAAGAGCGGCAATGCCGCCGCCGCGGCGAACAATGCCAGCAGCAGGCGCGGCGGCACGCGCCACGGCTTGCTCGGCGCGATGAAGGTGCCGGTGAGCGGCTCGGGCGGCAGCGCGCGCTTGCGGCCGAAGAGGCCGTTGGGCTTCCACACCAATATGACCAGCAGCAGCGCGAAGGCGAAGAGGTTGCGGTACGGCGTGCCGAGAATGGCCACGCCGTAGCTTTCGATCAGCCCCAGCAGCAGGCTGCCGACGATGGCGCCCGGCACATTGCCCACGCCGCCGACCACCGTGGCCACCACGCCCTTGAGCGTGGCCTGGAAGCTCATCGCCGGGCTGATGTTGTTGTAGTACATGCCCACCAGCAGGCCCGAGAGCCCGCCCAGCGCGGCGGCAATGGCGAACACGGTCTGGTTCACGCGGTCGACGTCCACGCCCATCTGCTGCGCCGCGTCGCGGTCTTGCGCGGTCGCGCGCACGGCCCAGCCCAGCTTGGTGAAACGCAGGAAGCCGAACAGCACCGCCGCGCTCGCGATGCCGATGCCCGCGATGAGGATGTCGAGCGCGCCGATGGTGCCGGTGCCGATCCGCAGGCGCCAGTCGGGCAGCTGCGTGGGCAGGGAGCGCGGGTCGGGGCTGAACACCAGCTGCACGAGGATGTCGAGCACGAAGCTGATGCCGATGGTCGCCAGCAGCGGCGCGATGCGTGCGGCGCCCTGCAGCGGACGCAGGCCCACGCGCTCGATCAGCATGCCGAGCGCACCGGAGCCCAGCACCACCAGCGCGATGGTGACGGGCAAGGGTGTGTGCAGGTAGGTGATCGACGCCCAGCCGATGTACGCGCCCACCGTGTACACCGAGCCGTGCGCGAAGTTGATGAGATGCGAGACACCGAAGATCAACGCGAGCCCGACCGCCAGCAACGCGTAGATGTTGCCGATGATCAGGCCGTTGACGGTGTAGTCGAAGAAGGAGGTGAAGCTCATTGGCTACCTGGCGGCAGCCACGGCCGCCTTCTCGTCCAGCTGCGCCCACTTGCCGTCCTTCACGACGAGGTTCACGCTCTTCACGCCGATGATCCGCCGCGTCTGCGCGTCGAAGCTGGCCTTGCCGAAGATCACGCTCGGCACGTCCTTGATCTTGTAGAACGCATCGCGCACGGCCTTGCGGTCGGCGTTCGCGCCGGCCTGGCGCAGCGCGGCGGCGGCGTACACCACGGCGTCGTAGGCGTAGGCGTTGAACGCGTCCGGCTCCTTGTTGTACTTCGCGCGGAAGCTCTTCACGAAGTCCTGCACCTCGGCACGCGGCTCGTCCGGATAGAAGGCGGTGTTGGTGAAGATGCCGTTCACCGAAGCGCCGCCCAGCTCGATGAACTTCGGCGAATACACCGACCCCACCGCGGCGATGGGCTGCCTGAGCCCCACGCTGCGCACCTGGCCCGCGATGAGCGCGCCGTCGGGGTAGTAGGAGATGAGCACCAGCCCGTCGGGGTTGGCGTCGCGCACGCGCACCAGCGTCGAGCGGAAGTCTTTCTCGTCGGGCTGGTAGCCCTCGGCAATCGCGACCTGCGCGCCGCGTTCCTGCGCTGCCTTCACGAGCACGTCCTTGCTGGTGCGGCCCCAGTCGGTGTTGAGGTAGAGCACAGCGATGCGCTTGAAGCCCAGCGTCTTCACCGCCAGCTCGGCCAGCAGCGGCTGCGCGTCGGCCTGGCTGATCGACGGGCTCCAGATGTAATCGCCGCCCTTGGTGAAGTCAGGGTGCGAATTGGTAAAGCCCAGTTGCACGAGCCCCGCGCGCTGGTAGATGGGCGAAGCAGCCATCGAGGCCGGACTGGAGAAGTCGCCGAGCTCGATGAGCACGCGCTTGTCGTTCACCAGCTTCTGCGCGATGGCCACCGACTGGCGCGGGTCGCTCTGGCTGTCCTCGAAGTTGTAGGCCAGCGGCCGGCCCTGGATGCCGCCCTGCGCGTTGATGTGTTCCAGCGCGAGATCGAACCCGGCCTTCCACTGCGCGCCGTACTGCGCGTTCTGCCCGGTGAGCGGACCGCTCACGCCGAACCACACGGGCTCGCCCGTGGCAGCTGCCGCCAGGGCCGCGAGCGGCGTAGCCAGCAAGGCAGCGGATAGAACGGCCACATGGCGCAGGAAGCGGTGGCGTGAAAGCAGCGGCATGGTGTCGGACCCCGGTCGGTGATGAATGAAGGTGCAGGGCCGCGATTCTTCGCCTGCGCTCTTCGCCGGGGAACGAACAAAAACGGGGAGGCTTATGCGCTTTCCGAGAAAAGGGGCAAGCGCCTGAACGGCTTCGGCCCGCGATTAAGCTGCGCGCAGCATGAAGCGAAGACACCTCCTCCAACTGCTGGCCGGCGTGCCCGCCGCTGCCGCGCTGGCAGCCTGCGGCAAGCGCAAGGCTTCTTCAAACAACGCATTGAAGCCCGGCGCCCGCGTGCTGGCGCTCGGCGACAGCCTGACCTTCGGCTACGGCGCGCCGCCCGATGCGTCATGGCCCGTGAAGCTGGGCGAACTCACCGGCTGGCAGGTCGACAACGAGGGCGTCAACGGCGACACCTCGGCGGGCGCGCTGCAGCGCCTGCCGACGCTGCTGAACGGCGCGAGCTACGACGCGATCCTGATCGCCATCGGCGGCAACGACATGCTGCGCGGCGTGCCGGCCACGGCCACGCGCGACAACATCGCGGCGCTGATCGAACAGGCACGCGCGCACACGCCGCATGTCGCGGTGCTGGCCACGCCGGCGCCCGACGCGATGCGCGCATTCGTCGGCTCGCTCAGCGATGCGCCGTTCTATGAAGAGGTGTCGAAGGCGGGGCAGGCGTTGTTGCTCGCCGATGTGTATTCGAGCGTGCTGTCGGATGCGTCGCTGCGCTCCGACCGCATCCATGCGAACGCACAGGGCTACGCGAAGATCGCGCAGCAGCTCGCGGACAAGCTCAAGGCCGCGGGCTGGCGCTGATCGATCAGGCGGCGTCGTTCAGGAGGTCGACATAGGCGCCCTGCACCAACTGGTCGGTGCCCACGCCCAGTTGCGCCATGAGCGCATGCGCCTGTGCGATGCCGGCGTCGGCGGACTCGCCCTCTTCCAGCACAACTTCAAGCTCGAGGAATTCGCCGAGGCCTTCGACGCGATCCAGGTGCACCCGCGTGCGGCCCACGATGAACAAACGGCGCTGCTTGCGTACGCGCCCCGCCTGTCCCCATGCGAGCGTGAGCGATTCGCGCAGCACGTCGGGCGTGCTGCAGGGCGTGATCAGGTAGAACGATTCCTTCGGGCCTGCGCTGTTCGCGCGGCGGTAGAAGATCAGCTCCGCGCGGTCGGGCGCGAAGGTGCGCAGCTTGAGGCGATCGGCGCTGTCGTTGCAGCGGAAGAAGGTGTCGTCCTGTGCGATCTCTATGGGGCCTTTGTCGGCCAGCGTTGCGGCGATGGCTGCTACGCGGTCCACGCTGTCGATGCGGGCCTTGATCTCGATGTTTCTTGCCATTTTTGGTTCTCCCCCAGGCCTCGCGCACTTCGTGTCGCTTCGCCAACCCCCTTCCGGGGGTAACACCAGTGGCCCGGCGGAGCCGGTTCCACGGTGTTTCTGGATTGACGGTATTGCTTTCCTAAGGGGCGTTGCCTTGCGGCCCCACGGGCGGCGGCGCGGCGCGACCGCTCGAGCCCGGCGAGAGCTTGCGTCCAAAGGCCTCGCCCACGTTGCGCACGGGCCTGCTGGCTTTTTCCGACACGTTGTTGACGCCGCGCCGGGTGGCCGCGTCGGCGCGGTCGATGCCTCGGCCCGCCGCGTTGGCGCCGCGCTGCACGCTGCCCACCACCTTGCCGCTGCGCGACGGCTGCTTGAGCGTGTGGGCGCGCTGTGCCTTGGGCGGGTTGTCGGCGCTCTGGGCCTGCGCAGCCGCGGGCAGCAGGAGCGCGGCGGCCATCGCCGCGGCGAGCGATGCGCTGCAGATCGTGTTCGGAAATTTCATGGAGACTCCTTGTTGTCCTCGTCTTGCGCTGCCGCCGCAGCAGCACGCGCCATCCGTTCGCTCTTCCAGTAGACGTCGTCGCCGCCGTTCATGCGGTTGAGCACGCGCGCCAGCACGAAGAGCAGGTCGCTGAGCCGGTTCAGGTACTGGCGCAGCGCATCGTTGAGTTCTGCCGTGGCGCCGAGCGCGACCACCGCGCGTTCGGCCCTGCGCGCCACCGTGCGGCACACATGCGCGAGCGAGGCCGCGCGGGTGCCGGCCGGCAGGATGAATTCGGCCAGGCGAGGCAGCGCGGCGTTGTGCTCGGCCAGGGCGTTGTCCAGCTGCAGCAGCGCATCGGCCTTCAGCAAGGTGAAGCCCGGCATCGAGAGTTCGCCGCCGAGGTTGAAGAGCTGGTGCTGCACGTCGACCAAAAGCTCGCGCACGGGCTCCGGCATGGGCTCGCACAGCAGCACGCCGATGTGCGAGTTGAGTTCGTCCACGTCGCCCATCGCATGCACCCGCAGGTGGTCCTTGGGCACGCGGGTGTTGTCGCCGAGGCCGGTGGTGCCGTCGTCGCCGGTGCGGGTGGCGATCTGGGAAAGTCGGTTGCCCATGGGCGCTCCTGCTTGCTTATCTATTGCTATTGCGCGACGGTCGATGCGTCGATCTTGCCGGCCAGCCACTGCAGGCCTGCAAGATGTTGCTGGTCGTGGCTACAGAGGTAGTGAATGAGGCTGCGCATGGTCAGCGGGCCATAGCCCTCGAACACGGCCGTGCGCCGCAGTTGCGCGTCGCTCAGGCTGGAGATGATCTCCATGGTCTGCACGCGCGCCAGGCGAAAGTCGGCCAGCACCTTCGCGGCGTCGGCCGCGCCGTAGTTGCGCTCGGCGGCCAGCGGCTCGCTGTCGATCGAGGCCAGGGTCGGGTGCGACTCCTGCAGCGTGCGGCGAAAGCGCACGTGGTAGCCCTCGATCTCGATGTCGCGCACATGGCAGAGCTGTTCGATGGCGGTGAATGCCTCGCTGGGCACGCCCTCCCACGATGGGGGCGTCCAGTGCCTGAAGGCCGGGGGAATGGCCGCGTAGTGGGCCTCCAGTTGCGACGGGAAGGCCGCGAGGGCGCTGAGGGTGGTGGGGTTCATGTTTTTTCCGAAGCGCATTATGGTGCTCGCTCCGTAAAATGGCCGATCCCCCTCACCCCCAGCAGGAGACGCCCCGATGAACGCCCCGACCCAAACCTCGCACCTGATGCCGGAGCTTCATCTGCGCGACGTTCCCGCCAGCCTGATCGACGGGCTGAAGACCCGCTTCGGCGCCAACTGTTCCACGGCGCTGGCGGTACGCACGCAGCACGGGCGCGACGAATCTTCTTTCGACGCGCCGCCGCCCTCGGCCGTGGTGTTCGCCGAAAGCACGCAGGACGTGGCCGATGCGGTGAAGCTGGCCAGCGAGCACAGCGTGCCGGTCATTCCCTTCGGCGTGGGCTCCTCGCTCGAAGGCCACCTGCTGGCGGTGCAAGGCGGCATCAGCATCGACGTGTCGCGCATGAACAAGGTGCTGTCGATCAACGCCGACGACCTCACGGTGACGGTGCAGCCCGGCGTCACGCGCAAGCAGCTCAACGAAGAGATCAAGAGCACGGGCCTGTTCTTCCCCATCGACCCCGGCGCCGACGCCTCCATCGGCGGCATGACCGCCACGCGCGCCAGCGGCACGAACGCGGTGCGCTACGGCACCATGCGCGAGAACGTGCTGGCGCTCGAAGTGGTCACTGCCGCCGGCGAAGTCATCCGCACCGGCACGCGCGCGAAGAAGTCTTCCGCCGGCTACGACCTCACGCGCCTCATGGTGGGCAGCGAAGGCACGCTGGGCGTGGTCACGGAGATCACGCTGCGCATCTACCCGCTGCCCGAGGCGGTGTCGGCCGCGATCTGCTCGTTCCCGAGCATCGAGGCCGCGGTACGCACGACCATCGAGACCATCCAGCTGGGCGTGCCGATCGCGCGCGTGGAGCTGATCGACGTCAACACGGTGCGCATGGTGAACGCGTATGCCAAGCTGAACCTGCGCGAAGAGCCGATGCTGTTGATGGAGTTCCACGGCTCGCCCGCCGGCGTGAAGGAGCAGGCCGAGACGGTGCAGGAACTCGCCAGCGGCCACGGCGGCAATGCCTTCGAATGGGCCAGCACGCCGGAAGAGCGCACGCGGCTGTGGACCGCGCGGCACAACAGCTACTTCGCGGCGGTGCAGTCGCGTCCGGGCTGCCGCGTGATCTCGACCGACACCTGCGTGCCGATCTCGCGGCTTGCCGACTGCCTGCTCGACTCGGTGGCCGAGGCCGATGCCAGCGGCATCCCCTACTTCCTGGTCGGCCACGTGGGCGACGGCAACTTCCACTTCGGCTACCTGCTCGACCCGAACATCCCCGAAGAGCGCGTGAAGGCAGAGGAGCTGAACCATGCGCTGGTGAGCCGCGCGCTGGCGCTCGAAGGCACCTGCACCGGCGAGCACGGCGTGGGCCTGCACAAGATGGACTTCCTGGTCACCGAAGCGGGCGCGGGCGCCATCGACATGATGCGCACCATCAAGCGCGCGCTCGACCCGAAGAACATCATGAACCCCGGGAAGATCTTCAGCCTCTGACAGGCCGCTCGCCTTTCCCAGGCGTTCCATGAAAAAGCCCGGCGGCTCGCGAGAGCCCCGGGCTTTTTTTCGAGTCGCGCAAGGCGACCCGATCGATCAGTTGCTGCTGTTGCTGCGGCGACGCGTGGGCGCAGCCGGCTTCTCGGCCGGCACGTAGGTCTGCGACGGCGCGGCGCCGCCGTCCACACCCAGGCGGCCACCGCCGCCGAGGCCCTGGCCGCGCACCGTCTGCGCCTTGTAGTTGCGCAGCGAACGGACCATCTGGTTGAAGGCGTCCATGAAGGCGGCGGCAATCACCTTGCCCTGCGCCGTGTTGGTGTAGCCGCCGATGTTGCCGCCCGCGCTGCGGCCGGCGAGCGCGCCGAAGGCGCCGAAATCGGTCTTGGAGGCGCTGCCTTCCGAGGCCGCGACCTGCACGCCGGAGCGGTTGTCGATCAGGGTCAGCAGCGCGCTGGCTTCCTTGGTCTGCATGCTGCCGCCGAGCTGCGCGAGCGCACGGCCACGGCCGCCACCCACCAGGCCGCCGAGCGCGCCGCCGATGCCGCCGGCATCGCTGTTGCTGAACACGATCTCGGGCGACAGGCCGTAGTCGGAAGCCACCATCTGGCCACGGCCGAAGTTGCTGCCGCCGCGCATTTCGCCCGACTGCTGCAGCGCGCGTTCACGCGTCATGGCGTTCATGCCGGCCGCGCCGCGCTCGACCACGATGAAGCAGTTCGACTGTTGCACCAGCAGGCGCAGCAGGTTGGCGGTGGGCGGCAGGCGGTATTCGCCCGTGAGGATCGTGTACCAGCCGGCGCTCTGGTTCTCGATCAGCGAGACCGTGCCAAGCGGCGACTCGCAGCGCTCGAGCTGGCTGCTGGCGTTGTCGGTCGCTCCGCCGGCGGCGCTGCCGGTGGCCATGGTCTTGGCCGACTGGCTGCCCATCTGCATGTCGGTGGCGGCGCAACCGGTAAGAAGAAATGCGCCGACGGCCACGGCCGCGAGCGAGAACCTGGTGAACTGCATGAAGGAGCTCCCTCTGTTGTCAGAAATTTGGGGGTGAAAAAACCAGCGGTCGAGGATACGCGCAAAGGATTGCAGGAATCAATCAAACGAATGACCGACATCCGCTTCGCAAAACTAGGCTGTCCGGCGGATGCGCTCGATCAATCCGTTGAGTGCCTCGATGGAGCCGAAGTGGATGGCGAGCTCGCCGCTCTCCTCGATCCGGCCGCCGCGCTTGCTGCGTTTCTTGATGCGCACCTCGACCTCGGCCGTGAGCAGGTCGGCCAGTTCTTCTTCCACGCGCTGCAGGTCGCGCGACTTCTCGCCGTCGTTGCTGCGGCGCGAAGGCGTGAGCGTGAACTCGGCGGCGAGCTTCTTCACCAGCGCCTCGGCTTCGCGCACCGACATCTTCTTGGCGGCGATCTGGTTGGCCGCCGTGATCTGCGTGCCGCGGTCGAGCGACAGCAGCGCACGAGCATGGCCCATGTCGATGTCGCCGGCCATCAGCATCTGCTGCGCGGGCTCCGCCAGGTTCAGCAGGCGTAGCAGGTTGCTGGCGGCGCTGCGCGAACGGCCCACGGCCTGCGCAGCCTGCTCGTGCGTGAGGCCAAATTCTGTAACAAGACGTTGCAAACCTTGGGCTTCTTCCAGCGGATTCAGGTCTTCGCGCTGGATGTTCTCGATGAGCGACATCGCCGCCGCGGCCTCGTTGGGCACGTCGCGCACCAGCACCGGCACGCTGTCGAGGCCCGCCAGCTTGGCGGCGCGGAAGCGGCGCTCGCCCGCGATGATTTCGTATTCGGCGTTCTTGGCGGCGGCCGATTCGGCATCGAGCCGGCGCACCAGGATCGGCTGCATGATGCCCTGCGCCTTGATGCTCTCGGCGAGTTCGTACAGCGCGCCTTCGTCCATGCGCGTGCGCGGCTGGTAGACGCCGGCGACCATCTGGTCGAGCATCAGCGTGTTCGGGTTCTGCGGCGCGCGCCCCTCTTCCTGGCCATTGCTGCCGCCGCCACCGATGCCGTTGTCGGCGGAAGGCGCGGCCGTCGGGCCGAGCAGCGCTTCGAGGCCGCGGCCGAGGCCCTTGGGTTTCTTGGTCGCCATCAGTTCTTTTCTTTCGAGATTTCGTTCAGGAGGGCCCGGCCTTCGGGCCAGTCGCCCAGGCCGGATTCGGCGTTCAGGTGGCCGCGCGCGCCGGCATCGACGAAGCGTGCGCCCCAGTCGCTGGCCAGCTGGCGCGAGCGCGAGGCTTCGCAGTACGGGTCGTCGTTGGCGGCGATCAGCACCGCCGGAAACGGCAGCGGCTGCCGCACGATCGGCGCCCAGCCGGGAATCTGTTGGCGCAGGTCGTCGCGCTCCAGGTCGCCGGGCGCCACCAGCAGCGCGCCGCGCACCTTGTGGGTGTTGCGCGAGTGCGAGGCCCAGGCTGCGACGAGGATGCAGCCGAGACTGTGCGCGGCAAGGACCACGGGGCCGGGCGAAGCCAGCACTTCTTCCTCGAGCTGGATCGACCAGTCGCCGCGCAGCGGACGCATCCACTCGTGCTGCTCGACGCGATGGTCGCCGTACACCGATTCCCAGCGGGTCTGCCAATGGCCGGGGCCGCTGTTCTGCCATCCGGGCAGCAGCAGGATGCGGGGTGCAGTCATGTGCCGTGGCCCCGCGTCAGGCGTTGTTTTCGCTGGTCGAATCGGACTCCGGCGCCGTAGCCGGCGCCATCACGTCGGCCGGGATCGGCAGGTCCGGCGCGATGCGCTCGACCGGCGCGATCGGCGGCGCCACCGCGCCCGAGGCGAACGCGCTGGCGGGTGGCATCTTCTCGACCAGCTCCTGGGCGAACGCGATGAAAGCCTGGCTGCCTCGCGCGGCCGGGTCGAACACCACGCCCGGCAGGCCGTAGCTCGGCGCCTCGGCCAGCCGCACGTTGCGTGGGATTACGGTATCGAACACCTTGTCGCCGAAGTGGGACTTGAGCTGCTCGCTCACCTGCTGCTGCAGCGTGATGCGCGGATCGAACATCACGCGCAGCAGGCCGATGATCTGCAGGTTCTTGTTGAGGTTGGCGTGCACCTGTTTGATGGTGTTGACCAGGTCGGTCAGCCCTTCGAGCGCGAAGTACTCGCATTGCATCGGCACGATCACGCCGTGGGCCGCGCACAAGCCATTCAGCGTCAGCAGGCTCAGGCTGGGCGGGCAGTCGATCAGCACGAAGTCGTACTCCGCACCGACCGCGGCAAGAGCGGTGCGCAGGCGCTTTTCGCGGCGGTCGAGCGCAACCATCTCGACTTCGGCACCCGCCAGCTCGCGGTTGGCGCCCAGCACGTCGTAGCCGCAGCCGCCCTCCTCCAGCTTGTCGGCCTTGACCCGCGCCTCGGCCACCGAGGCCGATTCGAGCAGCACGTCGTACACCGTCAGCTCCAGCTGGCGCTTGTCGATGCCCGAACCCATGGTGGCATTGCCCTGGGGGTCGAGGTCGATCATCAGCACCCGTTGGCCGACCTTGGCCAGGCCGGCGGCGAGATTGACGGTGGTGGTGGTCTTGCCGACGCCGCCCTTTTGGTTGGCAATGCAGAAAATCTTGGCCATGTCTGTGCGGGAGGATCAGCGGGAAATTGCGAGCTTGACGCCGAAGGCGATCAGGAAGGTGCCGGCGAGCTTCTCGAGCGTGCCCGAAATCCGGGGATTGGCACGGATGCGCTCGGCCAGGAAGTGCGTGAGCAACGTCGAGGTCAGGCCGTACAGGAAGGTCAGTGCGGCAATGGTGACGGCCATTGCGCCGAAAGTGATCAGGCCTTGGTGACGGGCCGGGTCCACGAACAGCGGAAAGAAGGCCATGTAGAACACGATCGCCTTGGGGTTCAGCAAGGTGATGGTGAAGGCCTGGCGCATGAAGTGGCTGGGCTTGATGTTCAGGATGGGTGCCGAGCCGGGCTTGGCGAGCAGCATCTTGAGGCCCAGCCAGCCCAGGTACACAGCGCCCAGCCACTGCACAGCCTTGAACGCGGCCGGGTAAGCAGCCAGCACGGCCGACACGCCGGCCACCGCAGCCCACATCAGGCATTGGTCGCCCAGGATCACGCCGGTGGTCGCTGCCAGTCCGCCACGGATTCCGCCTTTGCTGGTCGAGGTGATCAGCGCCAGGTTGCCCGGGCCGGGAATCAGGAGGAAGAGGACGATGGCGGCGACGAATGCGCCGTAGTCAGCGATGCCGAACATGGGTTTTGCCTCGAAAAAGCGAGCCGGAGAGAGACCAGAGGGGAGGCATCGAGTCTAAGCGAGCACGACGCCGTGAAGGCCGTTCCGGCGCCGGCTTTTGCCGGCACCGGTGCTTCTTTTCGTGAATCGAGACGCCTGGTCAGGCGGATTCGTTGCGGGCCCAGACGATGCAACGCTCTGCACCCAGGCCGGGAACCGTCAGTTGTTCCACGTGAAACACTGCGACGCCCTTCGGCAAAGCCGCGAGTTCGTCGGCCGGCACTTTACCCTTCATCGCAAGCCAGACGGCGCCGGGCGCCAGCAGATGCACTGAGCCATTGAAGAAATCGGGCAGCGAAGCGAAAGCGCGGGAGCTGATGACGTCATAGCTGCCTGTGAGCGACTCGACCCGGGCATGCAGCCCGCGCAGGTTCGGCAACTCCAGTTCAGCCGCCACTTGTTGGACGAACGCGGCCTTCTTGGCCACGGCATCGAGGCAGCTCACGTCGATGTCGGGCCGCATGATGGCGATCACAACACCGGGCAATCCGCCGCCCGAGCCCACATCCAGCAGCTTGCCCTTCCCTGCCCACTCACGCTGCAGCGGCGCGATCGCGGCCAGGCTGTCGAGCAAATGGTGCGTGAGCACGCTCGCCGGATCGCGCAACGCGGTCAGGTTGTAGACCTTGTTCCACTTGAGCATCAAGGTGCCATAGGCCAACAGCTGCTCGCCCTGCTGGTCGGACAAGGCCACGCCCATGGCTGCTGCGCCAGCGCGCAGCGTATCGATAGGTGCCGTCATTCCACGGCCGCTTCCGTGGTGGTGGCCGCATCGCGAGAAAAGGCCTTGTGACCACCCTTGCGCAGATGGATCATCAGGAGCGAAATGGCGGCGGGCGTCACCCCGGAGATGCGCGAGGCCAGGCCCAGCGTCTCTGGGCGGTGTTTGTCCAGCTTCTGCCTTACTTCGAAACTCAGCGCCTTGACCTGCCCGTAGTCAAAATCGGCCGGCAGCTTCAGGTTCTCAAAGTGCGCGGCACGCTCTACCTCGTCGTGCTGGCGTTCGATGTAACCGGAGTACTTGGCCGAAATCTCGATCTGCTCGATCTCGGTTTCGCTCAAGGCCACCGGAGCGGCGTACTTGCTGCCGTCGAGCGACATCAGCGTTTCGTAGTTCACATCGGGCCGGCGCAGCAGATCGGCCAGGTTGTACTCATGGTCGATGACCTTGCCCAGCACCCGCTCGGACTCGGAAGCCGGCAGGTTTCGTGGGTTTACCCAGATCGACTTGAGCCGCTCTGTTTCACGTGAAACAGCATCGCGCTTGCGGCTGAATGCATCCCAGCGTGCATCGTCCACCAGGCCCAGCTTGCGGCCGGCTTCGGTCAGGCGCATGTCGGCGTTGTCTTCACGCAGCTGCAGGCGGAACTCCGCGCGGCTGGTGAACATGCGGTAAGGCTCGGTCACGCCCTTGGTGATCAGATCATCGACGAGCACGCCCAGATAGGCTTCGTCCCGGCGCGGCAGCCAGGCTTCTTCGCCCCGGCATTGCAGCGCGGCATTGATGCCGGCAAACAGACCCTGAGCCGCCGCCTCTTCATAGCCGGTCGTGCCGTTGATCTGTCCCGCAAAGAACAGGCCCTTGACCGAACGGGTCTCGAAGCTGCTCTTGAGTTCGCGCGGATCGAAGTAGTCGTACTCGATGGCGTAGCCCGGACGCAGGATGTGCGCGTTCTCCAGGCCAGGCATCGAGCGCACCAGTTGGTACTGGATGTCGAACGGCAGGCTGGTCGAGATCCCGTTCGGGTAGTACTCGTTCGTCGTCAGGCCTTCGGGCTCCAGGAAGATCTGGTGGCTCTCCTTGTCGGCGAAGCGGTTGATCTTGTCTTCCACGCTCGGGCAGTAGCGCGGACCCACGCCGTCGATCTTGCCGGTGAACATCGGGCTGCGGTCGAAGCCCGAACGGATGATCTCGTGCGTGCGCGCATTCGTATGGGTGATCCAGCAGGGCATCTGCCGCGGATGCATGTCCGTGCGGCCCATGAAGCTGAACACTGGCATCGGCCCTGCCCCGCCCGGCATGCCGTCGCCCGGCTGCTCGGTGCATTTCGAAAAATCGATGCTGCGGCCGTCGAGACGCGGCGGCGTGCCGGTCTTGAGGCGGCCCTGCGGCAGCTTCAGTTCCTTGAGCCGCGCCGACAGGCTCACCGCCGGCGGATCGCCCGCTCGCCCGGCCTGGTAGTTGTCCAGCCCGACATGGATGCGGCCGTCGAGGAAAGTCCCCGCCGTCAGCACCACGGTGCGCGCGCGGAAAGCAATGCCCACCTGCGTGACGGCGCCGACCACGCGGTCGCCCTCCACCATCAGGTCGTCGACCGCCTGCTGGAACAGGCTCAGGTTCGGCTGGTTCTCCAGGCGATGGCGAATAGCCGCCTTGTAGAGCACGCGGTCGGCTTGCGCACGCGTCGCACGCACGGCTGGGCCCTTGCTCGAATTGAGGATGCGAAACTGGATGCCGGCTTCATCGGTGGCAATCGCCATCGCGCCGCCGAGCGCATCGACTTCCTTCACCAGGTGGCCCTTGCCGATGCCGCCGATCGAGGGGTTGCAGCTCATCTGGCCCAGCGTTTCGATGTTGTGGGAGAGCAGCAGCGTCTTGGCGCCCATGCGCGCGGCGGCGAGCGCGGCTTCGGTGCCGGCATGGCCACCGCCGACGACGATCACGTCGAATTCTTCGGGGTACAGCATTTGAAATGGGGGCGCACAACTGACGCGTGCGCGGCGCAAAAGGGGGCACCAATTTTAATCGCCGGTGCCGCCTCGCGCCCGTTGTGTGGACAAGCTAGAGGGCCATGCCAAATCAGTCTCGAAGGCCCACGGCAATTGACAAGTTCGCTATCTATTTGATAGCAAACAAGCCGCGTCAGCCCGTCACTTCAGCCACCTGCACCACCGGCACGGGCTTCTCGATGCCCACCAGCGTGCCCGTGGGCGGCGGCGCCTTCGACGGCGCGAGGCTTTCGTCCTGCAGTTCGCGGATCACCAGCTTCTTGTCGGTCATGCGCACGTTGCCGAAGATCGTGCAGAAAGCCACGTCCTTCGCATCGCGCCCGGTGCCCACGCGCACCAGACGGTCGACAGGCGCCATGCGCGTGGCGTCGAACAGCACCCACTGCCCGCCGAGCCAGGCTTCGAACACGGCATGAAAATCCTGCGGCGGTTCGTCGAACCACACATAGCCCACCACCAGCCGCGCCGGAATGTTGAGCGCGCGGCAGAAGGTGATGCCCAGGTGCGCGAAGTCGCGGCACACGCCGGCACGTTCCACGAACACCTCGCGCGCGGTGGTGGTCGAGTCGCTGCTGCCCGGCTCGTAGGCAATGCTTTCGTGGATCCAGTCGACGATCGCCTGCACGCGGCCGATGCCCGGCGGCAGATCGCCGAAGAGCTGCTGCGCGCAACGCGACATCAGGTCCGACTCGCAGTAGCGCGTCGGCATCATGTAGTGCAGCACTTCGTCGGGCACCTCGCTCACCGGCACCTCGCGCAGATCGGTCGGCACCTGCACATGGGCACGCTGCACCGTGGCCTTGTAGCTGATCTTCAGCGACCCCGGCCTGGCGTCGAAGCGGATGAAGCGATTGCCGCTCGACTCGTCGC
This sequence comes from Variovorax paradoxus, assembly GCF_022009635.1. NCBI lineage: Bacteria > Pseudomonadati > Pseudomonadota > Betaproteobacteria > Burkholderiales > Comamonadaceae > Variovorax > Variovorax paradoxus. The sequence continues at coordinate 163,669 of NZ_CP091716.1, read as the reverse complement.
AGAACACCTGCATCTCGGTCGGCGGCTCGATGCTCAGCGCCTCGCTGACAACAGCCTGCCCGCCCGAGCGCGCCGCCTCGATGTTGAGCAGCATGTGCGCCGGCGCGGCGACCTCGTAGTCGAGCTGCGCGTCGATGTGGGAGATGTGCATGAGCTTCTCTTCAGGTGCGTCGTCGACGCGAACGGTGTTCAGGCAATTGCCAGTGGGCCTGCGTCACGAGCAGCACTCGCAGCACGCGATGCGCCGGACTCTGCAGAAGCCAGCCCAGCGACCGCGCCTGCGGCCACCGGGGTTTGTTGCGCAGCATCGGTCAGTCCAGCGCTTTCTTCACGGCGCCCACCCCCAGGGCGGCCAGCACCACGAACAGCACGGCCAGCACCAGGAACAGGCCGAACAGCAGCTTGGCAATGCCGGCCGCGCCGGCAGCCACGCCGCCGAAGCCCAGCAGACCCGCCACCAGCGAGATGACGGCAAAAATGATCGCGTACTTCAACATTCAAGACTCCTTCGGCAGGGCCTTGCCCACCGCGTCAGGGAGCTTAGAAACGGCCGCCGCGGTGCCCGATAGTCGCCTCGCGCGAGCCGCCGTAGGACAAAAACGCGATGCCGCCAAACCCGCTAGCATCCGCCGTGGTCTCCCAGAAGAATCACACCTCGCCAAACCATTGGAGTTATTTCGAATGAAGCTGTACTACTCGCCGGGCGCCTGCTCGCTGTCTCCCCACATCGCGATGCACGAAGCCGGCCTCGCCTTCGAACCCGTGCTGGCCAGCACCAAGAGCCACAAGCTGCAAGACGGCACCGACTACTACGGCATCAACCCGCTGGGCTACGTGCCGATGCTCGAACTCGACGACGGCACCCGCCTGCGCGAAGGCCCAGCCATCCTGCAGTACATCGCCGACCTGGCGCCCACCAAGAACCTCGCACCGGCCTCCGGCACCATGCAGCGCTATCGCCTGCAAGAGTGGCTGACCTTCATCGGCACGGAAATCCACAAGGGCTTCAGCCCGCTGTTCAACCCGGCCATGCCGGAAGAAGCCAAGACCATCGCCAAGGACAAGCTGGCTTCGCGCTTCAAGTGGCTCGACAGCGAACTCGCCAGCAAGCAATACCTGATGGGCGACACCTTCAGCGTGGCCGACGGCTACCTGTTCACCGTCACCAACTGGAGCAAGCCCACCGGCGTGGACATCTCCGGCTACCCCAACCTGCTGGCCTGGCACGCACGCGTCGGCGCCCGCCCCGCGGTGCAGGAAGCAATGAAGGCTGAAGGCCTGCTGAAGTAAGCCGAAGCCAGCAGAAGCAGCAAGACGGCCGGGCGACCCTCAGGGAAAACCCGGCCCGCTTCAGCCACAAGCCGCATGTCGCGGCTTTTTTTTCGGGTCACGCTCGGGGGACCGCTTCGCAAGAAGACCGAAGCACCGACGAAGGAACCCATCGCGCCATGTCCGAAACCCCTCCCCCCACCGAACTGCGCGAAGAGATGCGCGGGCCCGTCATGTGGCTCACCATCGACCGCGAAGAGCGCCGCAACGCCATCAGCGCCGCCGTGCTCGCCGGCCTGGGCGATGCCCTTCGCCGCGCCAACGACGACGGCGCGGTTCGCGCCGTGGTCATCACCGGTGCCGGCACGCGCGCCTTCTGCGCCGGCGCCGACCTGCAGAGCGGCACCTCCTTCAAGTTCGACTACGCCGCGCCCTACCAAGGCTTCGCCAACCTGTTCCGCCAGGCCCGCCAATCCACCGTGCCGCTGATCGCACGCGTCAACGGCGCCTGCATGGCCGGCGGCATGGGGATCATGGCGATGTGCGACATGGCCGTGGCCAGCAGCCAGGCCGTGTTCGGCCTGCCCGAGGTGAAGGTCGGCCTCTTCCCCGCTCAGGTGCTCAGCGTGCTCGGCGGCCTGTTGCCGCGCCGCGTGCTGGCCGAGATGTGCATCACCGGCGAGCCCGTCACTGCCGCGCAGGCGCTCGAACTCGGGCTCGTCAACCGCGTGAGCGACGACGTCGACGAAAGCCTCGACTGGCTGCTCGGCCGCATGCTCGACAAGTCGCCCGCCGCCATCCGGCGCGGCCTGTACACCATGAAGAAGATCGAGGCGATGGCCTTCGAGGAATCGATGGCCTTCACCGAAAGCCAGATCGGCCTCTTCGCACTGACCGAGGACGCCGCCGAAGGACAGCTCGCCTTCCGCGAGAAACGCAAGCCACAGTGGAGCGGCCGATGAACGACAACCAACGCACCGTCCGCATCGGCGGCGCATCCGGCTTCTGGGGCGACAGCAGCGTCGGCGCGCCGCAGCTCGTGAAGAGCGGACAGATCGACTACCTCGTGTTCGACTACCTCGCCGAACTCACCATGTCCATCCTTGCGGGAGCGAGGCTCAAGAAGCCCGAGCTGGGCTATGCGACCGACTTCGTCTCGGTGGCGATGAAGGCGGTGCTGAAGGATGTCGTGAAACAGGGCATCCGCGTGGTGAGCAACGCGGGCGGCGTGAACCCGCAAGGCTGCGCCGACGCACTGGCCGCGCTCGCGGCGGAGCAAGGCGTGTCGCTGAAGATCGCCGTGGTGAGCGGCGACGACGTGTCGCCCCTGCTGCCCCAGCTGCGCCAGTCGCAGCCGCCCGTGCGCGAACTGCAGAGCGGCGCCGCGCTGCCCGAACGCGTGCTCACAGCCAACGCCTACCTCGGCGCAGGGCCGATACAGGCCGCGCTCGACGCGGGCGCGCAGGTGGTCATCACCGGCCGCTGCGTCGATTCGGCCGTCACGCTCGGCGTGCTGATGCACGAATTCAAATGGCAGCCGGACGACTTCGATCTGCTCGCGGCCGGCAGCCTCGCCGGTCACATCATCGAATGCGGCTGCCAGGCCACCGGCGGCCTGCACACCGACTGGGACACGGTGCCCGACTGGCCGAACATCGGCTACCCCATCGTCGAATGCGGCGCCGACGGCAGCTTCGTCGTGACCAAGCCCGCGGGCACCGGCGGCAAGCTCACGCCCGCCGTCGTCGGCGAGCAGATGCTCTACGAAATCGGCGACCCCGCCGCCTACCTGCTGCCCGACGTGGTGGCCGACTTCACACAGGTGCGCATCGAACAGGCCGGCGAGCACCGGGTGCGCGTGCACGGCGCGCGCGGCCATGCGCCGACCGCCAGCTACAAGGTCAGCGCCACCTACGTCGATGGCTTCAAGACGGCGGCGCAGCTCACCATCGTGGGCTTCGACGCGGTGGCCAAGGCCCGGCGCACCGGCGAGGCGATCCTCTCGCGCACCGGCACGCTGTTCGCGCGGAACGGCTTCGGTCCCTACAGCGCGACGCATCTCGAGGTGCTGGGCGCGGAGTCGTGCTACGGCCCGCATGCGCAGGCCCTGCAGACGCGCGAGGCGGTGCTGCGGCTCGCGGTGACGCATTCGCGCAAGGACGCGCTGGAGCTGTTCGCGCGCGAAGTGGCGCCAGCCGGCACCTCGTGGGCTCCGGGCACCACGGGCGCGGGCGGCGGACGCGCATCGGTGTCGCCGTCGATACGGCAGTACGCGTTCCTGCTCGACAAGTCGCTGGTCGAGGCGAGCGTGACCATCAATGGCGAGCGCATCGACGTGCCTCGCACGGAAACTCCCTCGTCACCCTTCGTACCCATCCCACAGGCTGCCAGAGCCGAACAAACGACGACGACGCCATCGCAGGACACGGTCGAAGTACCCCTGCTGCGCCTGGCCTGGGCCCGCAGCGGCGACAAGGGCGACACCTCGAACATCGGCGTCATCGCGCGCCACCCCGCCCTGCTCCCGCTGCTGCGCGAGCAGCTCACCGAGGCACGCGTGGCCGACTGGCTGGCGCATCTCGTCAAGGGCCGCGTCACTCGATACGAGGTGCCGGGCATCGGCGCCTTCAACTTCGTCTGCGAGCAAGCGCTGGGCGGCGGCGGCATGGCTTCGCTGCGCAACGACCCGCTGGGCAAGGGCATGGGGCAGATCCTGCTCGCCATGCCGCTGCGCGCGAGCCCGGCGTTGCTGGCGCTGCTTGCATAGCATCAATCCGGACAACCGTACGGCAGCAGGGTTGAGTCCGGGCGCTTAGCCTTGCGCCTGTTTCAACTTTGCCTTTGATCGCACGATGTCCACCCTCTTCGACCCCGTCCAGGCCGGCGACCTGAAGCTCGCCAACCGCATCGTGATGGCGCCGCTGACGCGCAATCGCTCGCCCAATGCCATTCCGCCCGACATCGCGGCCACCTACTACGCCCAGCGCGCCAGTGCCGGCCTGCTGATCACCGAGGCCACCGCCATCAGCCACCAGGGCCAGGGCTACTCCGACGTGCCCGGCCTCTACGGCACCGAACAGCTCGACGCCTGGAAGCGCGTGACCGACGCCGTGCACGCCAAGGGCGGCAAGATCGTCGTGCAGCTGTGGCACGTGGGCCGCGTCTCGCACACCGAACTGCAACCCGGTGGCGGCAAGCCCGTGGCACCTTCGGCCATCACCGCCAAGACCAAGACCGTGCTCATCAAGGACGGTGTGCCGACCTTCGTCGAGACCTCCGAGCCGCGCGCGCTCGACGCCGGCGAACTGCCCGGCATCGTGCACGCCTACGCGGTGGCCGCACGCAGCGCGGTCGAGACCGCCGGCTTCGACGGCGTGGAAGTGCACGGCGCCAACGGCTACCTGCTCGACCAGTTCCTGAAGGACGGCAGCAACAAGCGCACCGACGACTACGGCGGCAGCATCGAGAACCGCGCCCGCCTGCTGCTGGAGACCACCCGCGCCGTGGTCGACGCGGTCGGCGGCGGCAAGACCGGCATCCGCCTGTCGCCCGTCACGCCCGCCAACGACGCGCACGACAGCGACCCGCAGCCCCTGTTCACCTACGTGGTGAAACAGCTCGCGCAGCTCAACCTGGCCTACATCCACATCATCGAAGGCGCCACCGGCGGCCCGCGCGAAATCGAAGACCGCCCCTTCGACTACGAAGCCCTCAAGGCCGCCTACCGCGAAGCCGGCGGCAAGGGCGCATGGATGGTCAACAACGGCTACGACCGCCCGCTGGCCGAAGAAGCGCTGAAGGAAGGCGACGACCTCGTGGCCTTCGGCAAGCCCTTCATCTCGAACCCCGACCTGGTTCGCCGCCTGCGCGAGAACGCACCGCTGAACGAGCTCGACAAGGCCACCATGTACGGCGGCGGCGCCAAGGGCTACACGGACTATCCGGCACTGGCCTGATCTCGGTCGGTTCCTGGTTCTTTCTTCCACGGCCCGTGCACTCCGTTGGCGTGCACGGGCCGATTTGCGTGCGCGCCCGCCAGCCCGTACGCTCGGCACTCGCGCCGCGGGCCTTTGTCTCTGTTCTTTCCTCGCTCCCCGCCGCGCGCTCATCCATGGCCCACATCGAACACAAGCTCGCCGCCCTCGGCCTCGTGCTGCCGCCCACCATCACGCCGCCACCCGGCGTGGTGCTGCCTTTCGCCTTCGTGCGCTTGCTCGGTCGCCGTGCCTTCGTCTCGGGTCACGGCCCGCTCCATGCAGACGGCAACATCGCCACGCCGCTCGGCAAGCTGGGCCGTGAGCTCACGGTGGAACAAGGGTATGCGGCCGCACGGCTCACCGCGCTCGCGATGCTCGGGAGCCTGCAGCGTGCGCTCGGTGATCTCGACCGCATCACCGCATGGACCCGCGTGTTCGGCATGGTGGCCTCGGCGCCGGGCTTCGATAAGCAGCCGGCCGTGATCAACGGCTTTTCCGACCTGATCCTCGAACTCTTCGGCCCGGCGATCGGCATGCATGCGCGCAGCGCCGTGGGCATGGCGGAGCTGCCGTTCAACATTCCGGTCGAGATCGAGGGCGAGGTGGAATTCGAGGCATGAACGACACGAGCTGGACCCTGCGCCGCGCCGATGCGGCCGATGCATCCTCCATCACCGAATGCGCTGTGGAAGCCTTTCGCCACTACATTCCGCGCCTCGGCCTCACGCCATTGCCGATGACGAAGGACTACGGAATCGCCATCGCGAATGCGCAAGTCTGGGTCGCGACACAACAGGCGCAGACCGTCGCCGCGCTGGTGCTCGACGTCACGGACGAAGGCTTTCTCATCGACGTGATCGCGGTGCGTCCGCAGCACCAGGGCACAGGCGTCGGCCGCGCGCTGCTGGAGCTGGCGGAGCGCGAGGCATTGCGGCAAGGCCACGATTCGATCTACCTCTTCACCAACGAAAAGATGACCGAGAACCGCTCGCTCTACGAGCGCATCGGCTACGTCGAATACAAGCGCCACGTGCTCGAGCAACGCACCCGCGTGTTCCTGCGCAAGCCATTGAAGTGAGCCTTGCGATGCAGCTCGAACGCATCCATCACGCCGCCATCATCTGCGCCGATTACGCGGTGTCCAGACGCTTCTACACCGAGGTGCTGGGCCTGCGCGTGGTCGCCGAGAACCACCGCGCCGCGCGCGATTCGTACAAGCTCGACCTGGCCCTGCCGGACGGCTCGCAGATCGAGCTCTTCTCGTTCCCCGCCGCGCCCGCGCGACTCACGCGGCCCGAGGCACAGGGCCTGCGGCATCTGTCCTTCGAAGTGCACGACGTGCAGGCCGCCGCCGATGAACTCGCGGCGCAAGGCATTGCCGTGGAACCGCTGCGCACCGACGAATACACCGGCCGGCGCTTCACCTTCTTCGCCGACCCTGACGGCTTGCCGCTCGAGCTGTACGAAGCCGCGCCGCACGAAGACCTCGATGCGCTGTTGCTCAAACTCGAAGGCGCACTGCACTTGCGCGAGGTGCGCGCCGATGCTGCACAGCTCGAAGAACTGCTCGACGACGGCTTTCACGAACTCGGCGTTTCGGGCGAAATATGGACGCGCCCCGCGATCATCGAAGCGCTGCGCGACGAGACTTTTTCGCAGCGCACGATGGCGGACTTTCGCGTGATGCGGATGGCGCCCGACGTGGCGCTGGTCACCTACCGCGTGCACCGCGAGGCCATTCCCGAACGGCCCGCGGCGGACTCATTGCGCAGCTCGCTGTGGCGACGGCGGCATGGCCGCTGGCGCATGGCGTTCCACCAGGGCACGCCGCTCTCGCGCTGAATGAAAGCGCGAAGGCTTCAGGCCACTTCGCCGAACGCCACGCTCACGCGCAGGCCGGTCGGCTCGGCGGCCTCCAGGCGCAGCTCGGCGCCCAGCAACTCCGCATAGCGCGACACGATCGACAGGCCGAGCCCCGAGCCCTGCCCCAGCTTTTCGCCGGCCGGGCCCTGCGCCCAGCGCTGCATCAGGTCGCGCCGCGCCTCGATCGGAATGCCGGGGCCGTCATCGATCACGCTCAGCGTGCGGCCCGCCAGTTCGACCGTGATAGTGCGCCCGCCGTAGCGCAGCGCGTTGTCGATCAGGTTGTCGAGGATGCCTTCCACCAGCGCTTCGTTGGCATACACCACCACGCCGTCGTCGAGGCCGCGCGCGCCCAGGTCGACACCGCGCGCATCGGCGCGTGCCAGGTGGCGCAGCACCGTCTGCTCGGCCAGCACGTCGAGCCGCACCGGCACGCGCTTGAGTTCGGTGCGTGCCTCTTCGGCCAACGCCAGTGCCAGCAGCTGGTCGATCAGGTGGCTCGCACGCCCCTGCCGTTCGGACACGCGTTCGAGCTGCTCGCGCCATACGTTGGTGTCGTGCTGCGCGAGGCCGTATTCGGCCAGCGCGCGAATGCCCGCGAGCGGCGTGCGCAGCTCGTGCGCCACGTTGCCCACGAACTCGCGCTGCGCCTGCACGCTCTGGCCCAGGCGCTCGAACAGCGAATTGACCGCATTGCCCAAGCGCTGCAGCTCACGCGATGTCTGCGCCACCTGCACCGGCGACAGGTCGTGCACGTCGCGCCGGTCGAGCGCGCGCTGCAGGTCGGCCAGCGGCCGCAGGTCGCTGCGAATGCCGTACCAGAGCCAGATCGCGAGCAGCACCAGCAGCAGGATCTGCGGCGCCAACGCATAGCCGAGCAGCTGCCGCACCAGCGCGGTCCGGCTCAGCGTGGTCTGCGCAATGATCACGCGGTAGGGCATGCTGATGTCGGGCTCGGCGTCGTGCTCGAGCACCACGGCGCGCAACGCGCTGCCTTCGTAGGTGATGTCGGAGAAGCGGTAGCGCGAGCCGTCCACCGGCAGCGGCGCATTCAGGCCCGACTGGCCCGAGATCAACGTGCCGTCGAGCCGCTGCACCGCGAAGTACACCTTGTCGACCTGGTCGAACAGCACCGTGGCCACTTCGCGCGGCGTCAGCAGCAGCTCGATGCCGCGTTCACCGGCTTGCACGTTGGCAGAAAGCGCGTAGGCGTCGTCGAGCATGCCGCGGTCGAAGGCCTGCTCCGAAAAATAGTTGGCGATGACCAGCGCGATGACCGCACCCACCATCCACGTGAGCGCCAGCGGCACCAGCACATTGCGCAGCACCCGCCGCGTGAGCGACGGCGCGCGTTGCACGGCCTGTTGCGGGTCTGTGGGCTCGCCGGTCACGCGCGGATCACGCCTCGGCTTCGAGCAGGTAGCCGATGCCGCGCAGTGTGCGAATGCTGGCGCCGGTGCCCTGCAGCTTCTTGCGCAGGCGGGAGATGAAGGCCTCGAGCGCGTTGTCGCCGAGCGATTCGTCGAAGCTGGAGAGTTTGTCGGAGAGCGCTCGCTTGCTCACGGTGCGGCCCGGCGGGCTCATGAGTTCCCACAGCACTTCGAATTCGCGCGCGGGCAGGTCGAGCGGACCGCTGGTGGTGGAGAAGCGGCGTGCCTTGCGGTCCAGCTTGAGCTGGCCCAGCAGCACAATGTCTTCGGTGCCCTTGGCGCGGCGCACCAATGCGCGCAGGCGGGCTTCGACCTCGGCCAGGTCGAAGGGCTTGCCCAGGTAGTCGTCGGCGCCGGCGTCGAGGCCTGCAATGCGTTCCTCGGTGCGGCCGCGCGCGGTGAGCACCAGCACCGGTGTGCGGTCGCCGCGGGCACGCGCCTGGCGCAGCGCGGTGAGGCCGCTGGCCAGGCCGCTGGTGGGGCTGGCGGTGGCGGGCAGGTTGAGGTCGAGCAGCACCGCATCGAAGGGCTGCACGCGCCAGAGGTGGTCGGCATCTTCGACATTGGTCGAAACGTCGACCCGGTGGCCCGCGTCCGCAAGGCTGCGGACCATGACATCGCGCAGAACGGCGTCATCTTCGACAAGCAGAATTCGCATGGTGTTTGATTGGTTGGGGTAATCTGCCCTCACGAATGACGGGTCAGCAGCCGGTCAGTCGCTCCAGCGATAAACGCAACATGAGCATACGACAGCAATATGAACCACGGGCCATTTTCATGGCCGGCGCAACACGATGAGCGCACGCGAACCCTCCGATCTGTTGAGCATGGTGCCCCCCGAGGTGCAACGCACCGCCGTGGTCCTGCTGCATGGTCTGTGCAGCACGCCTGACGAGTTGCTGACGGTGCAATCGGCACTGCGCAGCCGCGGCTACTCGGTGCACCCGCTGTCGATCGAGGGTTACTCGTTCGATGCCGACGTGCCGCTGCAGCACGCCGCGCCGTTCGAACGCTGGATCGATGCCATCCAGGCCGAGGTCAAGGCGCTGCGCGCGCAGCACGACCGCGTGATGCTCATCGGCATCTCGGCCGGCTCCTCGCTCGCGCTGGGCGCGGCCATCCGCTGCGGCACCGACGTCGACGCGCTGGTGCTCATGTCGACCACGCTGCGCTTCGATGGCTGGGCCATCCCGCGCACCCAGTTCCTGCTGCCGCTGGCCTTCTACACGCCACTGGGCCGGCTCTGGCAATACCGCGAACGCCCGCCCTACGGCGTGAAGAACGAGCGCGTGCGCGCCTGGATCGAGCGCGAGTTGCGCCACCGCAAGGTGTCGCGCGCGGGCAGCTCGGTCATCGGCGTGGGCCATCTGCGCGAGCACGACCGGCTCATCCGCCACGTGCGCCGCAACCTCAACAGCGTGCAATGCGACAACGTGCTCGCGCTGCATGCCCAGCAGGACGAGGTGGCCAGCGTGGCCAACCTCGACATCCTGGCGCGCGGCCTGCGTTGCCGCGCTTTCCGCACGGTGGTGGTCGCGAACAGCTACCACATGATCACAATCGACAACGACCGTCAACAGGTGGTGCGTGAAACAGTGTCTTTTGCAGACGCGGTGGCGCATGGCACGATGCCCGAACATCCCCTGTACGCCTGACCCGACCGCCCACGCCTGAAAGGAAAGCATTCCCATGTCTTCTTCCGACTCCTCTTCGCCCACCTTCAACAGCATCGCGACGATCCTCGAGACCGACTTCCGCGTCGAGCGCTCGGCCATCTCGCCCGCCACCGCGCTGTCCGACCTCGGCCTCGATTCGCTCGCGCTGATGGAATTCGTCTTCGCCGTCGAAGACGCATTCCACCTGCGCATTCCCGAAGACCGCCTCGATCCGCGCGAAGCCGGCATCACGCTGCAGCGCCTGTGCGAAGTGATCGACGCCGAAAGCAGCAACGGCGCCGCCGCCAAGCCCGCTCAACCGGCCGAAGCTACGGCATGAGCAGCGGAGCCGCCCACGCCGTGCTCGCCGCTTCCGCCGCGAGCGCCGCATCCGCTCCGGTGCGCGTGAGCGGCCTCGGTTTCATCACGCCCATCGGCCGCACCGTCGAGGAGTTCGACGACGCCCTGTTCGCCGGCCGCTCGGCGGTTCGCGCGCAGACGCTCGAGATCAAGGGCATGGACACGATGGAGCTTGCCGTCGCCGCCTGCGATTTCGAATCGAACGGCGTGCGCAGCACCTCCCGCCTGCCGCTGGACCGCGGCACGGCCATGGCCCTGGCCGCCGCGCAGGACGCCGCCGCCGAAGCCAGGCTCGACCTGGAGACCATCGACCGCGACCGCCTGGGCATCTTCTGGGGCAGCGGCCTGGCCGGCGCCGGCACCTTCGACAACACCACCAGCGTGCTCTACGGCGAACAGCGCCGCATGCGCCCGACGACCGTGCTCACCGTGATGCCCAACGCCGCGGTGGCCGAACTGGCGCTGCACTTCGGCGCCCGCGGCTCGGCCATTGCCTACGCCTGTGCCTGCGCCTCGTCGGCCGTGGCCATCGGCGAGGCCATGCGCGCCATTCGCGGCGGCTGGATCGACGTCGCCATCGTCGGCGGCCATGACGCCATGCTCACGCCCGGCGTGATGGCCAGCTGGCACGCCATGCGCGTGATGGCGCCGCCGCCGGCCGACGCGCCCTCCTCCGCCTGCCGCCCGTTCTCGGGCGACCGCGCGGGCTTTGCCATCGGCGAAGGCGCGGCCGCGCTGGTGCTCGAATCCGAAGCGCACGCCGCCGCCCGCGGCGCCGGCGCCGCGCCCTTCGTGCTGGCCGGCTACGCCACCAACTGCGACGGCACGCACATCACCAACCCCGACACCGCCGGCCAGGTGCGCGCCATGCGCGCCGCGCTGCGCGACGCCGGCATCGAAGCCTCGGACGTGGGCCACATCAACGCCCACGGCACGGCCACCTCGGCCGGCGACGCGGCCGAAGCGGCCTCGATCCGCGAGGTGTTCGGCAACGCCACGCCGGTGAGCGCGACCAAGGCCATCCACGGCCACGTGCTCGGCGGCGGCGGCGCCATCGAGCTCATCGCGGCGCTGCGCGCGCTGGCCCGGGAAGCGCTGCCGCCCATCGCCAACCTGCAGACCCCGGACGCCGCATTCGACCTGGATTTCGTCCAGGGAGAGGCGCGCGAGGCCAAGGGAATCCGTTACGCGCTGTCCAATTCCTTCGCTTTTGGCGGCACGAATGCGGTCATCGTGGCCGGTCGCGCGGCCGAACGCTGAAGATTCGCTGAACACTTCCTGAAAAATCGAACGCGGTGCATCGGCTGGTTGTCTTCGTCGTGCCCGTGTTCGCGCTGCTCATGGCGTGCGAGTTCGCCTGGGGCTGGCTCAAGCGGCGCAACACCTACCGTTTCAGCGACACGCTCGGCAGCCTGAGCCAGGGCCTGCTGAGCCAGGCCCTCGCGGTCTGCACCCAGTTGTTCCAGATCGGCCTGTACGCGATGGTCTACCCGGCCGTCGCCATCTGGACCCGGCCCAGCTTCTGGGACAGCGCCCTCGGCTGGATCCTGGCCGTGGTGCTGTTCGACTTCTTCGACTACTGGCTGCATCGCGCGGGCCATGAGTCGGCGGTGTTCTGGGCCGCGCACTCGGTGCACCACCAGAGCCAGCAGTTCAACTTCTCCACCGCGCTGCGGCAGGAAAGCACCGTCGCCTTCCTGGGCTGGGCCTTCTACCTGCCGATGGCGGTGGTCGGCGTGCCGCCCGAGCAGTTCGGCCTGGCGGGGCTGATCGTGCTGGTCTACCAGTTCTGGATCCACACCGAGCACATCGGCAAGCTCGGCTGGTTCGACCGGGTGTTTTCGTCGCCGTCGAACCACCGCGTGCATCACGCGGTGAACGACGGCTACGTCGACCGCAACTACGGCGGCATGCTGGTCATATGGGACCGCATGTTCGGTACCTTCGCCGAGGAAACCGAACGCTGCGTGTACGGCACGCGCAAGGCGCTCGCGAGCTTCGATCCGCTGCGCGCCATCCTCGGACCCTATGCGCCGCTGCTGCGCGACGCTTGGCACACGCGTCGCTGGCAGGACAAGATCGCCGTGTGGTTCAAGCCGCCGGGCTGGCGGCCGGCCGACGTGGCGGCACGCTTTCCGGAAGCACCTTTTTCGCTGGAAGAAGCCATGCGCATCCACGATCCCCAACTGACACGCCCGCAGGTCGCTTCGGCCGCACTTCATTTCGCATGCTGGGTCGGCGTGACGCTGGCCTTCCTGTGGCGCGCCGACGACCTGGCCTTCCAGATCGGGCTGGCGCTGCTCGCGCTGGCGGTCGGGGGCTTCTGGTCCATCGGCGCGGTGCTCGACTCGAAGCTGCGGCTGCGCTGGGCCTGGGTCGCGCAAGCGGCGCTGCTGGCGGTTTCGGCGGTACTGCTTTCCAGCTGAGCGGCGCACGGCGCCTGCTCGCTATGCTCGGCGCTTTCCATCGCCCCGAGGCACTCCCCCATGCGCAGGCTCGCCACCCCGGAAGACATCGACACCGTCTTCGCCCTCTACATGCACGAGAAGGTCGTGCCCTACCTGGGCTACGACCCGATGCCGCTCGAAGACTTCCGCCCGATCTACCGGCAGCTGCTCGACGGCCGTGACTTCTTCGTCTACGAGCGTGATGGCCGCATCGCGGGCTTCTACCGCGCCGCGCGCTACCCGGGCCGGGTGCGGCACGTGGCCAGCCTTGGCACGCTCGCTGTCGATCCCGCGTTGCACGGCCAGGGCATTGCGTTGGCCATGGTGACCGACGCCATCGAGCGGCTCAAGTCGGACGGCGTCAAGCGCATCGAACTCATCGTCGAAAGCGACAACGCGCCGGCGCTGCGCTTCTACCAGAAGCTCGGCTTCGAACGCGAAGGCACGCTGCGCAAGTTCTACAAGCGCGCCAGCGACGCGGAAGCCATCGACGACCACATGATGGCGCTGCTGGTCGACTGAAAAAACCGGGTCAGGGCTTCCAGCGCCGCAGCAGCAGCGCATTGGCCATCACGCTCACGCTCGACAGCGCCATCGCCGCGCCGGCCACCACCGGACTCAACAGCCCGAAGGCCGCGAGCGGTATGCCGGCCACGTTGTAGGCAAAGGCCCAGAACAGGTTCTGCCGGATCTTCGCGACCGTGCGGCCCGAGAGTTCGAAGGCCTGCGCCACCAGCGCGAGGTCGACGCGCATCAGCGTGATGCCGGCCGCTTCCATGGCCACGTCGGTGCCGCCGCCCGAAGGCGCCATCGCGATGCCGACATCGGCCGCGGCCAGCGCGGGCGCGTCGTTGGCGCCGTCGCCGACCATGGCCACCACGTGCCCGTTCTTTCTCAAGGCAGCGACCTGCGCGGCCTTGTCGGCCGGCAGCACGTCGGCGCGAACATCTTCTGCGGCAATACCCAGCCGCGCCGCCATCGCCTGCGCGGCGCGCAGGTTGTCGCCGGAGATCATCACCACGCGAAGGCCGCGCGCGCGCAAGGTGCGAATGGCTTCGGCGGCCTGCGGCTTGGGCTCGTCGGCAAAGGCGAGCAGCGCCTGCACATGCGCCGAACCCGCGTCATCCAGCCGCAGCAGCGCGGACACCGTCGCGCCCTTGGCCTGCAGGCGCTCGACATCCGTCGCGTCGGGCATCGCATCGAGTTCGCGGCACCAGCGCAGGCTGGCGATGGCCCAGTTCGCGCCGTCGACATTGCCGCGCACGCCGCGGCCCGGCATGGCCTGCATCGCGCTCAATGCCGGAGCCTGCAGATTGCGCTGTGCGGCAGCGGCCAGCACCGCCTTCGCGAGCGGATGCTCGCTGCCGCCTTGCAGGCTGGCTGCGACCGCCAGCAACTTGTCTTCCGCCGCGATGGCGCCCGCCACCGGCAGCAGTTCGGTCAGCACGGGCCGGCCCAATGTCAGCGTGCCGGTCTTGTCGAAGGCGACCGTGTCAACACGGTGCGCGATTTCGAGCGCGCGCGCATCCTTGATGAGAATGCCGTGCTTCGCTGCAACGCCGGTACCGGCCATCACCGCCACCGGTGTCGCAAGACCCAGCGCACACGGGCAGGCGATGACGAGCACCGCCACCGCATGGATCAAGGCCGTCTCGATGCCCGCGCCTGCAATCAGCCAACCCGCCAGCGTGACGAACGCGATCACCAGCACCACTGGCACGAACACGGCCGCGACCTTGTCCACCAGCCGCTGGATCGGCGCCTTCGCGGCCTGCGCGTCTTCGACCAGCCGGATGATGCGCGCGAGCACGCTTTCGGCGCCGACCGCGCTCACCTCGATCACCATGCGGCCGTCGCCGTTCACCGCACCGCCGGTCAGTGCATCGCCGGGGCCCTTCGGCACGGGCAGCGGCTCGCCGGTGAGCATCGACTCGTCGACTTCGGACTGCCCTTCGATCACACGCGCATCGGCCGGCACGCGTTCACCGGGACGCACCACCAGGTGGTCGCCGACCATCACCTCGGCCAGCGGCACATCGCTTTCCTTTCCACGCGCGCCGACCAGGTGGGCCACCTCCGGACGCAACTGCTGCAGCGCACGGATGGCCGACGTGGCCTGGCGCTTGGCGCGCGCCTCGAGCCACTTGCCCAGCAACACCAGAGTGATCACCACCGCCGAGGCTTCGAAATACAGGTGCGGCATTTCTCCATGGCCGGCATGCTCGCCGGTGGCCGCGCGCCACCACAGCCAGAGCGACAGCCCGAAGGCAGCGCTGGTGCCCAGCGCCACCAGCAGATCCATGTTGCCGGTGCGCGCCTTCGCCGCATGCCAGCCCGCGCGATAAAAACGCGCGCCGAGCCAGAACTGCACCGGCGCCGCCAGCAACAGCTGCACCCACGGCGGCAGCATCCAGTCCTGCCCGAACGGGCTGCCGACCATCGGCGCCATCAGGGGAATCGACAGCAGCAGGCCGACGGCGACGGGGCCGAAGCCATGCCAGGGCGACAGCGCCGCGGCCTCGTCGGCCGCGCTTGCCGCCGCGCGCGGCTCGTAGCCGGCGGCGCGCACCGCGCGGCGAACGCGCACGTCGATGTCGTCGCCGGGCGCCGCCACGATGCGCGCCGATTCGGTCGCGAGGTTCACGCTCACGTCCTGCACGCCGGGCACGTTCTTGAGCGCGCGCTCGACACGCATCACGCACGAGGCGCAGGTCATGCCGCCGACCGAGAGGTCGAGCGTGGTCTGGGGTTGCTGCAGAAGGTTTTCCATGCGCCAAGGCTAAAGCCTCACACCATGGCAAGGTCAAGCGGAAATTTCCAGAACCCCTTTCCTGGACATTGACATCGTGAGAGGGTTCAAACTAAGGCCTTCTCCCCAATCACTTCTTCAACAGGAGCAAAGACGATGAGCCAGAAATTCCAGGTCTCGGGCATGAGCTGCGGCCACTGCGTGAACGCGGTGCAGAACGCCGTGCAGACGGTCGACCCCGAAGCGCAGGTGACGGTGGACCTGCCCACCGGCCATGTCGACGTGCTGAGCGAGCAGCCGCGCAAGGACATCGTGGCCGCGATCGAGAACGCGGGCTACACCGTCCAGCAATGACAGGCCGCGTCACCATCGGCGAGGCGGCGCAGCGCTCCGGCGTGTCGGCCCGCATGGTCCGGCACTATGAAGGGCTGGGCCTGCTGCCGGAAGTGGCGCGCACCGAGAGCGGCTACCGCCAGTACGACGACGCCGACATCCATACGCTGCGTTTCATCAAGCGCTCGCGCGACCTCGGTTTCTCGATGGAGGAAATCGCGGAGCTGGTGGGGCTGTGGCACAACCGCCGGCGCGCCAGCTCGAGCGTGAAGCGCATCGCCGAAAAGCACCTCGGCGAACTGGAACAGCGCATTGCCGACATGCAGTCGATGCGCAACACGCTGGCTCACCTGGTTCACTGCTGCCACGGGGACGCCAGGCCGGATTGCCCGATCCTCGACGACCTGGCGAACTAGGTACGCCCCCAGGCTTCGCGCACTTCGTGTCGCTGCGCCAACCCCCTCGCCGGGGGCAACACCGGTGGCCCGGCAAAGCCGGTTCCACGGTGTTCCTGGAAAAAACCGTTCAGGCGCCCCGCACCAATGACAGCACCTTGCCCGCATCCAGCGTGCGGGCCTTTTCCTGGATCGCCGGCAGGTACTGCGTCTGCAGGCTTTGCCCTTCCTTCACCACGCCGGAGAACGCATCTTTCAGCATCTGCGTCGAAAGCGTGCGGCCGCCGGCGTAATAGCGCTTGGCCACGTGGCCCAGCGCATAGGTCGAGGCGAAGCTCATTCCCGAACTCACGGCCTGGTTGCCCAGCCCGCGCAACAGGCCGCCGCCCACCTTGCCCAGCAAGCCGCCGAGCAGCTTGCGCCCTGCCTGTTCCAGGTACTGCGAGGTCAGGCCCACGCCGACCGTGGCCAGGAAATCCTTGATGTGGCCGCTGTCCAGCTGGTAGCCGTAAGCCTGGCCGATGCGGTAGACCAGCTTCATCTGCAGCGGAATGATCGCCATCGTCGACAGCGTCTCGGGCAGCAGCTCGAGCGCGCCGTTGAGGATGGCGGCGTTGAGGATCGATTTGTCGAGCTCGGCGCTGTCGGGTGAATTCGCAGCAGCGGTGGCCACCGCCGTGCCGGCCGCCGCGGCGGTTGCCGCCGTCGCCGCCACCGGCACCGCCGCGATTTCCTCCGCCCGCTGAGAAAAAACGGCCGCCGAGGCATCCAGCCCCAGCGAGGTGCGCACGTCCGCCAGGAACATGCGCTCCGAATCCGACTGCGTGCCGTCGGCGTCGCACACGCACACCGCCATTTCATAGGCGAGCTGCCGCGACTCGGTGCTCTTCAGTTCTCCCGCCACCGACGCCAGCGACACGCGCTTCATCAGCACGTCCTGGTAGAGCGTGGGCAGGTTCAGGCCGTCGGCCTGGGACAGACCTTCCGCGATCCGCTTGATCTCGGCGCGCTCGCGTTCGTGCTTTTCGCCGTCGACGAAGGCCGCCAGCAGGCTGAGGGTCACGATGGCCTGTGTTTCAGAAGGTGTCATTTTCGATATTTCGCAATTCGGAGGTGAAGAAGGGCTGGGTTTTCTTGCCTGCGACGGCGCGGCCTCATTCGGGCACGTTCTCCCCACAAAACTTGAGCAACTCTGTGGATAACGTTGGAGCTTTTATGTAGGGCCGTTGCAAGCTGTTGATTTACAAGGGAAATCTACAGACTGCCTCATTTTTGCGCAATGTATTTCCCTGCCCGAAAAACGTCTTTCGCAGATTTCCAAGGGGGTGTCAAAGGACAACTCTGGGGACAGTTGTGGCACAAGCCATCGGTTATCCACAGCGCGGTCGGGTTACCCAAAGTTGTTCATTTGCCGGGTACATCGCGAAAGCGCGGCTACGCACAGTGACGCGTGCATGACAAGTCGTTGTCACATAACGAAAAAAGCGGCATGTCCACAGAGGAGGCCGACCCTTATCTACTACTACTAATTTGAATAAGAAGAATAAGAAGATGGGAAAGGGACAAGCCTCGCCCGAAAAAAAAGCCGCGAAAGGCCGCGCCGGCCCCGGCGCCTTGGTCGAAAACCGGTCCTCCCGGCGCGGTCCCCCGTCGGTAACATCCGCGGGATGAGCTTCAAACCCCGGATCCTGATCGCCGAAGACGAATCGGGCATCGCCGACACGCTGCAGTACGTCCTGAAAAGCGACGGTTTCACGCCCATCTGGTGCGCCACGGCCGAGGAGGCGATCGCGCAGTTCGCCCAGGAACCGCCCGCGCTGGCCATCCTGGACATCGGATTGCCCGATCTCAACGGCTTCGAACTCTTCAAACGCCTCCAGGCGCTGAATCAGTCGATGGGCGGGCCGGAGGTGCCGATGGTCTTTTTGACCGCCCGCAGCGACGAAATAGACCGCGTGGTGGGCCTGGAACTGGGCGCAGACGACTACATTGCCAAGCCGTTTTCTCCACGCGAGCTGGTCGCCCGCGTACGGACCATCCTGCGGCGCAGTGCCAGAAACGCGTCAGGAAGCCCGGGAATGGCTTCAGCACCGAACCATGGGGTACCCCATCAAATCGGCACTCACGCGTCTCCAGCGACCCCCCAACCCCCTGCAATGCCGTTTTCGCTGGACAGCGAGCGGATGCAGATCCGCTATTACGGGCGCCTGCTCGAACTCTCGCGCTACGAATACGGCCTGCTGAAACTGCTGGTGCAGCGTCCAGGGCGCGTGTTCACCCGCGACGAACTGCTCGAACTGGTCTGGGACGACGCCAGCGACAGCTTCGACCGCACGGTCGACGCGCACATCAAGACCCTGCGCGCCAAGCTCAAGGCGGTTGCGCCGGATGTCGAGCCGATCCGCACCCTGCGCGGCACCGGCTATGCACTGAACGAAGAATTGCCAGCCAAGGCGCCGTGACCAGGCGCACGCGCATATTCATCGGCATCCTGCTGATCTACACGGCGGGCATCGCTTTCCTGCTGTACCGCGTGGTCTCGGACATCGACCCGCGCTACCGCGAGTCGGCGGAAGAATCGCTGGTCGAGACCTCGCAGCTGCTGGCCAGCCTGGTCGAGCAGGACGTGATCGCCGGCGCCATCAACACCGCGCGGCTCGAGCCGCTGTTTCGCACCGCCTATGCGCGCGAGTTCTCGGCGCAGATCTACAACCTGCACAAGAGCCAGGTCGAACTGCGCGTGTACGTGACCGACCGCAACGGCCGCGTGATGTTCGATTCGCTCGGCAGGCACCTGGGCGCCGACTATTCGCAGTGGATGGACGTGAGCCGCACGCTCGCCGGCCTTTATGGCGCGCGCACTTCGCGCGACGTCGACGGCGATCCGCGCACCTCGGTCATGTACGTCGGCGCGCCGATACGCTGGAACAACGAGATCGTCGGCATGGTCAGCGTCGGCAAGCCGGTGCAGAGCTTCGGCCAGTTCGTGGAAGACGCGCGGGCGCGCACGCTGTGGGTCGGCGTGGGCTCGGGGCTGGCGCTGCTGCTGCTGGCGGTGATCGTGTCGGTGTGGCTGGTGCGGCCCTTCGGGCTGATCCGCGACTACTGGACCTGGGTGCGCGCGCAGCGCACCCTGAGCCTGTCGCGCATGGTGCGCCGCGCCATCGACGGCGTGCGCAGCGGCTTCAGCGAAATGCGCGATGCACTGACGGGACGCAACTACGTGGCCGACTACGTGCAGACCTTCACCCACGAAGTGAAGAGCCCGCTCTCCGCCATCCGCGGCGCGGCCGAGCTGCTGCAGGAACCGTCGATGCCGCACCCCGAGCGCGAACGCTTTCTGAAGAACATCGAGCGGGAGACGCAGCGCATCCAGGAAATCGTCGACCGCATGATGGAACTCACCGCGCTCGAGACGCGGCGCGCGCTCGACCGCACCGAGCCCGTGGCGCTGGCTTCGCTGATCGACGACATCGCCATCAGCGCCCAGCCCGCGGCGGCCAAGCGCAACATCAGGCTGCTGGTGAACATCCGCAGCGAAGCCAGCACGGAAGGCGACCCCTTCTTGCTGCGCCGCGCGATCAGCAACCTGCTGGACAACGCGATCGATTTTTCACCGCGCGACAGCGAGGTGCTGCTCACGCTGGAAACCACTTCGAGGCTGGCGCGCGTGAGCGTGCGCGACCACGGACCGGGCATTCCGGAGTACGCGCAGGAAAAGGTTTTCCAGAAGTTCTATTCGCTGGCCAGGCCGGACAGCAAGAAGAAAAGCACCGGGCTCGGGCTGGCGTTCGTGAAGGAAATCGCGGCCTTGCACCGCGGGCGCATCGAGCTGGGCAACGCGTCGCGCGGCGGTGCGGTGGCGACGCTCACGTTGCCGTTGTTGTCACATCCGGGGCGGAGTCACTGAGCGCTTATTGGCCGGTGAGCGCAGCGTAGGCGCTGCGCGTTTCCGGGCTCACCGCATCGAGCAGTTGCTCGTAAGAGGTCTGGTGCCGCGCGAGCATGCGCGCCGACGCCACGGTCTTCGACTTGCAGTACCAGTGGCAGGTGTGCTGCATCAAGAAGAGCTCGGCCGACATGGTGAAGGCCTTGGACTTGGGTGTGCGGTTCGATTCGTTGCGCATCACGCCGGCAATGCCGCGCGCATGGATCAGCAGGGCTTGGCGGAAGTCGAAGCTCGCGGCCGGGAAGATGGTGGTGGCCATCGGGATTCCCACCGGCAGCTTGCTCACGCGCGTGAGCGGTTCGGGCAGGCGCGAGAACTCGGCGGCGAAGCTGTCGAACTGGCCCGCGAGCTTTTCTTCGGTGGAGTCGAGCAGGCTCCAGATCTGCTGGCGGCGTTCGGCATCGTCCTCGCCGAGGCAGCGCAGGTAGCCCGAAGTGAGGCTCTCCATCAGCTTCTCGATCTGGTAGCGGCCGAGGTGGCTGCCCAGCAGTGCGATGCGCTGTCGCTGGTCTCTGGACTTGAGGATGTAGAAGCCGGCGGCGATGAGCGCCACCAGAGTAAGAATTTCCATGGATGCGGGGGAATGAAAGAAAAAAGGCGGGAAGCAGCACCGAGTGTAGGCACCGCCATCCCGCCTTGTTTTTCGCAGAGCTGCGCTAGCGGAAGAAATCGAGGATCTTGTTGCGTTCCTCGGGCGGCGGGGGCGCGCCGATCGGCGCGCTCGTGAGTTCCTCGACCGGCTGCGGCGCCTCGGTGCTGTCCAGTCCCAGGCTGGCCACGTTGTGGCCCGGCGTGAAGTCGTCGAAGTACAGCTCGCCGTCGATGCGCACCACGCCCGGCGGTTCGGCCGGCTGCGTCATGGGCACGCCCTGCAGCGCGGTCTGCATGTAGCCGGTCCAGATCGGCAGGCTCAGGCTGCCGCCGGTTTCGCCTCGCACGCCCAGTTGACGCGGCGTGTCGTAGCCGACCCAGGCCACGCCGACCATGGTCGGCTGGAAGCCCGCGAACCAGGTGTCGAAGGAATCGTTGGTGGTGCCGGTCTTGCCGTAGAGGTCGTCGCGCTTGAGCGCCTGGTAGGCCTTGAAGCCGGTGCCGTTGCGCACCACGCTCTGCAGCAGCGAACTCATGATGAAGGCGTTGCGCTGTGGAATGGCGCGGCGCGATTCGTCGAGCACCGGCGGCTCGGTTTCCATGAGGACCTTGCCCTTCATGTCGGTCACCTTCGTCACGAGGTACGGGTTGACGCGGTAGCCGCCGTTGGCGAACACCGAATAGCCCACGGCCATCTGCATCGGCGTGACCGAGCCGGCGCCCAGGCCCATCGGCAGGTTGGCGGGCTGCTTGTCCTTGTCGAAGCCGAACTTCGTGACCCAGTCCTGCGCATAGGGCGCGCCGATGGACTGCAGCACGCGCAGCGTCACCAGGTTCTTCGACTTCATGAGCGCGGTGCGCAGCGGCATCGGGCCTTCGTAGGTGCCTTCGAAGTTCTTCGGCTCCCACGGCTGGCCGCCGTTGGCGCTGGGGTCGAAGTACAGCGGCGCGTCGTTCACCACGGTGGCGGGCGTGAAGCCTTTTTCGAGCGCGGCCGAATAGATGAAGGGCTTGAAGCTCGAACCCGGCTGCCGCCAGGCCTGGGTCACGTGGTTGAACTTGTTCTTGCCGAAATCGAAGCCGCCGACCAGCGCCTTGATGGCGCCGGAGCGCGGGTCCATGCCGATGAAGGCGGCCTCGACCTCGGGCAGCTGCGTGATCTCCCAGGTGTTCTTCGGCGTCTTCGCGACGCGGATCACCGCGCCGCGGCGGATCTTGATGTTGGGCGGTGCCTTGGCGGCAAGGCCCGACTGGGCGGGCTTCAGACCATCGCCGGTGATCTGGATGGTTTCGCCGTTGGCGCGCACGGCGCTGATTTCCTTCGGATTGGCATCGAGCACCACGGCCGCGATCACGTCGCCGTTGTCGGGGTGTTCGGCCAGCGCGTCGTCGACGGCCTCGTCGACTTCCTTCTGCTCGGTCGGCAGGTCGACGAACTTCTCGGGGCCGCGGTAGGCCTGGCGGCGCTCGTAGTCCATGATGCCCTTGCGCAGCGACTTGTAGGCGGCGGCCTGGTCGGCCGCGACCAGCGAGGTGTAGACCTTCAGGCCGCTGGTGTAGATGCTGTCGCCGTACTGCGCGTACATCATCTGGCGCACGGTTTCGGCCACGTATTCGGCATGCAGCCGGTTCGGGTCGGCGGCATCGCGCAGGTGAAGTTCTTCCTTCTTCGCCGCTGCCGCCTGCTCGGCGGTGATGAAGCCGGTTTCCTGCATGCGGTCGATTACGTAGAGCTGGCGCGCCCGCGCGCGGCGCGGGTTGGCCACGGGGTTGTTCGCGCCCGGTGCCTTCGGCAGACCGGCCAGCATGGCGGCCTCGGCGATGGTCACGTCCTGCAGCGGCTTGCCGAAGTAGGTTTCGGCGGCGGCGGCGAAACCGTAGGCGCGGTTGCCCAGGTAGATCTGGTTCAGGTAGATCTCCAGGATCTGGTCCTTGGTGAGCTGCTGCTCGAGCCGCAGCGCGAGCAATATCTCGTAGGTCTTGCGGCTCATGGTCCGCTCCGAGCTCAGGTACACGTTGCGCGCGACCTGCATCGTGATGGTCGAGGCGCCCTGCTTGCGTCCGCCCTTCAGGCTGGCGACGGCCGCGCGCAGGAAGCCCTTGTAGTCGACGCCGCCGTGGTCGTAGAAGCGCGCGTCTTCCACGGCCAGCACCGCGTCTTTCATGACCTTCGGGATGTTCGCGAACGGCGTGAGGTTGCGGCGCTCTTCGCCGAACTCGCCGATCATCTGGCCCTCGGCCGAATACACGCGCAGCGGCAGCTTGGGGCGGTAGTCGGACAGCGCCGAAACATCCGGCAGCTTCGGATAGATGGCGACCACGGCCACGATGGCGGCGACCAGCACCACCAGCGCGCCGGAACCCACCACCACGGCACCCCATCCGGCAATGCGTTTCCAGCGGCGGTTCGGATCGGCGGGCGCGGAACCGTCGTCGTCGGGAGGGGTGGAGCTTGAGCGTTTGGACATAGAAAGGAATTACTGGCTAGCTAGCGAGAAGATTGGAGCCGCCGCGCGTCGTCGCGTTCCGGCAACAGGAGATCGGGTGCGCCGCGCTGCGCGGCCTGCAGCGCGCAGTGCATGGCGTCGAAGTACTTGTCGTGGTCGTAGGCGATCAGCAGCAGATCCACCCCGGCGCCGAGGGCGCGGACGGTGGCGTCGCAAAGACCGCGGTTGTAGGCCGCGCCCATCGTGAGGTCGTCTGTGACGAGCAGGCCCTGGTAGCCCCACTCGCCCCGAATCACCTGCCGCACGATTCTGCGCGAGAAAGAGACCGGATGTTCCGCGTCGAGTTCCGGAAGGATCACATGGCCCAGCATGATCGCTGCGTCAGATTGTTTCGACACTTCTTGAAATGGTTTCCAGTCATGTGTTGCAAGCCGGGCCGCCGGCGTGTGCAGCACGGCGGCGAAATGATGGGTGTCCTCGGTCACGCCGGCCAGTCCCGGAAAGTGCTTGAGCGTGCCGCGAACGCCAGCCGATTCAAGGCCCAGCTCGTAAGCGAGCGCTACCTGTGCGGTGACTGCCGGGTCGGCCGAAATGGCGCGTTCGTCGATGCGGGTGTGAAAGTCCCAGCGGCCCGGCGCACGGCCGGGGCGCAGGTCGACCACCGGGCTGAAATTGAGCGTGATGCCTAAAGCGGCGAGCGCCCTGCCTTGTCGTGCGCCGTAGGCGTGGGCGCGTTGCGCGAGTTCTTCGTCGGACACGTCCGCATCGAGCAGCGTGGCCAATGCGGGTTGCGGCTCGACCAGTGGTGACAGCCGCGAGACGGCGCCGCCCTCCTGGTCGGTCGCGACCACCAGCGGCGGCAGCCCGGCTTCGCGGCGCAGCGCCTGCAGGCCGGCGATTTCATCGCGCAGTTCGGCGGCGGTGCGGCCTTTCACATTACGGCCGGTCACGAAAATGCCGCCGATCAGCCCCTTGCGGACGCGGTCGCGCAGCTGCGCCGCATCGTCATAACCGACGATGAAGCGCGCGCCGAGCGCCTGCGCCACGGGGCCCGACGCGGCTTCGACTTCGGCCCGGTGCTGGCGCGACGCAGCTTCGTTGCCCAGGGCCGTGAGCAAGGCCGCGAAGGCCAGGCCCAGCGCCACGGGACGCAGCCTGCCGCGCGCGAATCGCCATGCGACGGCGATGCCGGCTGTGAGCACTCCCAGCAGCAAGCTCAGTTCCCACTCGCGCATGAAACGCAGATGCGGGTCTTTCAGGTGCCACGCCCAGAACCACAGCGCGGCCAGGGCAAGCCAGCCCAGTGCTCCGGCGACGACCCGCAAGGCTTTCATGCCGGCGCGTTGTCCGTACGGCGCGAAAGCGCATACCAGTCGACCTTGCGCGTGACGAGCATCAGCACGGCCAGCATGCCGAAGATCAGCAACGCGCCCAGCAGCAGCGCATTGCTTTCCGATGCGAGCAGACCATAGAGCGCGCCATACAGCAGCGCCACGAAGGCACCGAACGACAGCCCGCGCCGCCAGCCTTCCAGCACCGCGCTGAAATACACGGCCAGCAGCACCACGCTGGCCGTCGCGGCACCGGCGTAGGCCATCCAGAACGCGAACTTCTCGGACAGCGCGAGCAGCAGCAGGAAGAACAGCGCGATCGACAGGCCCACCAGCCCGTACTGGATCGGATGCAGCCGCAGCTTTCGGAACAGCTCGAACATGAAGGCGGCCATCAGCACCAGGCCGATGAAGAGCGCGCCGTACTTGCCCGCGCGCGTGCTCATCGAATAGACGTTGATCGGCTGCGCGAGCGACACGTCGAAGGTCTGCAGCGGACCCATGTTGCGGCGCGGCGCGTTGGCGGTCGTGGCGTTCGCGCTGACCACATCGGCCGTGTCGCCGTCGGCGGGGCCGCCACGGCCCGAAAGACCGGAACGCACCTGCTCGCGCGCCGACGTGACGAGCGACGACACGCGCCAGTGCGCATCGAAGCCTTGCGGCGTCACGCTGCGCTCCGCCGCGAGGAAGCGGCCGCCGAAGCTCGGATGCGCCCAGGGCGAAGTGAGGTGCGCGGTGGTTTCCTCGGCAATGGGAGCGATGGCCAGCGTGTCCTGCCCGACGAGGCCGATCTTCATTTCGAAGGCGACCGGCGTGCCGGCCTGCCATGCGGCGAGCGCGGCGCCGGTGACGGGCGCGTGGATGCCGTCGGCGAACCATGCGTCGTCGGCCAGGCCGGGCACGCGCTGCCTGAAGCGAAGCGCCTCGCCGCCCATCACCATCGCGGGCGAGCCGTCGAGGCCGCGCAGGTCGCTCACGTTGAAAGCGATGAAGGGCGCCTTGAACTCGATCTTCGAATCGGTCTCGCTGTGCGACACGGCCTTCGGGTCGAAAGCGGCGAAGCCGCCGCCGAGCGTGGCGTTCAGTGTGTAGAACGGAATCCTGAAGATGCCGCGGTAGCGCTCCTGCGGCGCCATCGTGCCTTCGATGTGCAGCTTGTCCGGAAACACCACATGAGCCATTTCCTTGCTGCGCGGCTCCTGGCCGATCACCTTGCCCTGCGCGTTGCGCAGCGGTTCCATCCATCGCTCGACATACGGCACCAGCAGCAGCGGGCCGACCACTGTCTGGCGGCCGGCATAGGTGGCGGCGAGTTCGCGGGCCGCTTCGCGCTGGCTCTCGCCGCGCTCGCGGTTGATCGAATCGATTTCCGCCAGCGGAATGCACAGCAGCAACAGCAGGAAGAACAGGCCGGCCACCTTGACCAGCATCGAACTCTGCAAGGCCTTCAACAACTGAAGCATGTTTTTCTCTCCTCGTCTGCATCGGTATCGGTGAAGCGGCGATGCTCTTCGCGCGACCCGAAGCTTGTGTGAAGCACCCTGCGCGCCTCACTTCACACAGACTTCACACAGCGGGAAAGCGCCTCGTTCGACTTCAAGGAGCCTTCCAACTGGCTTCTCGCGCGGTGCCGACATTCATGTCCGTGCAAGTTCGCACGGACAAGGACACCGCCATGAATGCCCCCTCCACTCCACGCCCCGGCCGCTGGCTCTGGCTCGCCACCGTGAGCCTGGCGACCGCGGGCTTCGTCGCATTGGGCGTGCGCCCGCTGCATGCGCAGGAAGCGCCCGCCGGCCCGCGCCTGAAGACGGAAAGCCCGTATTTCTTCGTCAAGAGCGACGACCCCTCGGTCGACCGCCTGCCCCTGAAGGGCACCGAGGTGGCCGTGAAGATCTCGGGCGTGATCGCCGACGTGACGGTCACGCAGACCTATCGCAACGAAGGCCGGCGCGCCATCGAGGCCAAGTATGTTTTCCCGGGCTCGACCAAGGCGGCCGTGAGCGGCCTCAACGTGCGGCTGGCCGACCGGCTCATCACCGCGCAGATCCGGGAGAAGCAACAGGCGCAGATCGAATACGACACGGCCAAGAAAGAAGGCAAGACCGCCGCGCTGCTCGAGCAGCACCTGCCCAACGTGTTCCAGATGAACGTCGCCAATATCCTGCCGGGCGATGACGTGAAGGTGGAGCTGCGCTACACCGAGCTGCTGGTGCCGCAGTCGGGCAACTACGAGTTCGTGTTCCCCACGGTGGTGGGCCCGCGCTACAACAGCCCGCAGTCGTCCAACGCGCAGGCCAAGTGGGTGGCGCAGCCCACGCTCGCGGAAGGCGCGGCGAGCGGCACCAGCTTCAAGCTCAGGGCCAGCATCGACACGCCGATGGGCCTGAAGGAAATCCGTTCGACCACGCACGCTATCGACGTGAAGAAGAGCGACGAAGACCAGCACGCCGACATCGTGCTCACGGCTGACGGCCGCCCCGCGGACAACCGCGACTTCGTGCTCGATTACCGCTTGGCCGGCGAAAAGATCGAATCGGGCCTGATGCTCTACAAGGGCCAGGGCGAGAACGCGGAGAACTTCTTCCTCGCGATGGTCGAGCCGCCCAAGGCCGTGGCCGCCAGCGCCATCTCGCCGCGCGACTACATCTTCGTGGTCGACATCTCGGGCTCGATGCACGGCTTTCCGCTCGACACCGCGAAGACGGTGCTCGAGCGCCTGATCGGCGGCCTGCGTCCGAGCGACACCTTCAACGTGCTGCTGTTCTCGGGCAGCAACAAGATGCTCTCGCCCAAGTCGGTGCCGGCCACGCGCGCCAACATCGAACAGGCGCTGGCCACCATCCAGAACTACAGCGGCAGCGGCAGCACCGAGCTGATTCCCGCGCTCAAGCGCGTGTATGCCGAGCCGAAGGAGGACAAGGTGTCGCGCACCGTGGTGGTCGTCACCGACGGCTACGTGACGGTCGAGCGCGAAGCCTTCGAGCTGGTGCGCAAGAACCTGTCGAAGGCCAACGTGTTCGCCTTCGGTATCGGCTCGTCGGTGAACCGCAGCCTGATGGAAGGCATTGCGCGCGCCGGCATGGGCGAGCCCTTCATCATCACCGACCCGATCCAGGCGCCTGAGCAGGCCGCGCGTTTTCGCCGCATGGTCGAGTCGCCGGTGCTCACGAACGTGAAGGCCACTTTCGGCGGGCTCGACGTGTACGACGTGGAGCCGCAGGCCCTGCCCGACGTGCTCGGCGAACGCCCGGTGATCGTGTTCGGCAAGTGGCGCGGTGAAGCAAAAGGCCGCGTGATCATCGAAGGCCTGGGCGCCAACGGCCCCTATCGCCAGGAAGTGCGCATCGACGACCGCACCCGCCAGGACACGGCGGCACTGCGCACGCTCTGGGCGCGTCACCGCATCCAGAGCCTGAGCGACCAGGAAACGCTGGAAGGCGGCACCGCCTTCAAGGAACGCATCACCGAACTGGGCCTGAAATACAGCCTGCTCACCCAGTACACGAGCTTCATCGCCGTCGACAAGGTGGTGCGCAACCTGGCGCCGCAGAACAGCGTGGACGTGAACCAGCCCTTGCCTCTTCCGCAAGGCGTGAGCGAGCTGGCGCTCGGCGCCGAAGTGCCGAGCACGCCCGAACCCGAAACGCTGGGCGCCATCGCCGTCGTGCTGTCGATGCTCGCCATGCTGCGCCGCCGGGCCCGCCGCAACGACGCGCGCCGCTTCACTGCCTGAACCACCGAGAAAGAAAAGAATGTCTCTGGCAGCACTTGCCCATCGTCACCCGCGCATCGTCGACTGGGGCATCTTCATCGACCGCGCGCCGGCCGCAGGCTGGCTCGGCCTGCAATTCCTGGCGCTGATGCCGACCTGGGCCTGGATGGTCCAGCGCATGCGCGACGGCTCCGACGATCCGCTGGGCTTGCTGGCACTGGTCGCGCTGGCCGCGTTGACCTGGAACCGCCGGCGTGAACTGCGCGCCTCGCCGCGGCTGGGCTGGCTCGCGCTGGCGGGCGCGGGCACGGTGCTCGCGACCTTGCTGCGCACAGGGCTCGGCGGCCTGCCCGCGCTGCCGCCGCTGGCGGCCGGGCTGGTGGCCGTGCTGGCGCTGGCCTGCGGACTGCTGGCTTTCCTGCCGCGCAACGTGGGCAGGCTGCCGCTGGCGGGGCTCGCGGTGCTGGCGTTGCCGCTGCTGTCGTCGCTCCAGTTCTATGCGGGCTATCCGCTGCGCGTGGTCACGGCGGAGGCCAGCCGGTGGCTGCTCGCGCCAGGCTTCGAGGTGATGCGTGAAGGCGCCAGCCTGATGGTCGACGGCCGCCTCGTGATCGTCGATGCGCCCTGCTCCGGCGTGCAGATGGTCTGGCTCGGCTATTTCACGGCCTGCGCGGTGGCGCTGTGGGCACGCCGCGGCGACCAGACTTTCCTGCGCCGCCTGCCGATGGTCGGCCTGCTGGTGCTGGCCGGGAACATCGTGCGCAACAGCCTGCTGATTGCCTTCGAAGGCGCCGGCCATCCGCTGGCACCCTGGGCGCACAACACGCTGGGCCTGGTGGTGCTTGCCGTCGTGTGCGGCGCCATCGCCCGTCTCATGGTGCCGGAGCGCCATGTGCCCGGACTCGCCGAACAACCCATTCCGGGCCTGATCACCGCCCAAGGAGGCCGCCGTGTCGACACCGTTCTTTGAGCGCTGGCTCGCCAACCATTTCATCAACCGCATCGGCCACAAGTCGGCCTTCGCGCTGGCGATGCTGCTGTGCATGCTGTGGTCGGCCGGCGTGGCGCTGCGTGCGCCCACCGAGCCGCCGGCCGTGGCCGTGTCGCACGAATGGCCCAGCCAGTGGGACGGCCTGCCGCTGCGGCCACTGGCACTGAGCGACGTGGAGCAGCGCTTTGCCGACAACTTTCCGGGTGCCATCGGCCGCATGACCGACGGCACGCAGACCCTGGTGATGCGCGAGGTGAAGCAGCCCACCCGCATGCTGCACCCGGCGGCCGACTGCTACCGCGCGCTGGGCTATCGCATCGAGCAGGCCCGGCTGGAACGCGACGCGCAGGAACGTTTGTGGCGCTGTTTTGTTGCGCAACGGCACGGCGCGCAAAAAATCCGTGTTTGCGAGCGCATCGTCGACGCCCGGGGCACGGCTTTCACAGACACTTCAAGCTGGTACTGGGCAGCTGCCAGCGGCCAATCGCATGGACCGTGGCAAGCTGTCACCGTGGCGAGACCGATCTGAGAAACGAGCCTGTGAAGAAGACCCTGCGTATTGTGCTTTTCAGCCTGATGGCCCTTGTCATCACGGCGTGTATTGCTATCTTTTTGATAGTCAAGCTGGCGCTCGCGCCGGCTGCCGGCGAATGGAGCACCACGGTGAAGGCGGGCCCGCTGAATTTCGAGATCGGCGTGCCCACCGCATTGCGCGTGGCCACCTCGCCGTGGTTCGCACCGTACCTGGACGGGCGCTCGTTCGACACCCGCGCCGGCGCCGTGCGCTTCGCCTGGAAGCCGACCGGCGAACTGCTCGAAATGCAATGCGCCCCCTGCAGTGCCGAGGTGCCGGCGCTCGGCACGCAGCCGATCAAGGTCGAGCGGCTGGTGGCCACCGTCAAGCGCGATGGCAACACGCTCAACGGCACCTTCGAGGCCACGCCCGAGAGCACCGACACGACCCGGCTCCACGGCCACTGGGAGGGCAAGCTCACGCCCAAGAGCCTGCAGCTCAGCGCCAACGTGGAAGATGCGCCCATCGCCCGCTGGTACGCGGTGCTGGTGCCCACCCTGCCCGAGCTGCGCAGCGCGCGCATCGGCGGCACCCTGGCGCTGCACGGCCAGCTGCTGCTGCCCGACGCCACCTTCTCGGTGCAGCCGACCATCAGCCAGTTCACGGTCGAGGGGCTGGGCACCGAGGCCATGCTCAATGCCCGCACCAGCTGCGGCCCGTCGGCCAGGCTGACCAACGACAGCTGGCTGGCGCGCGCGGTGGTCGCGGCCGAGGACCAGCGCTTCTTCACCCATGCCGGCTACGACCTGACCGAGATCCTCGCGTCGATCGACAACAACCAGAAGCCGGGCCAGACCAAGCGCGGCGGCAGCACGCTCACGCAGCAGTTGGCCAAGCTGCTGGTGACGGGCAGCGACCGCACCGCCGAACGCAAGCTGCGCGAGATGCTCTACGCGGTCGAGATGGAGCAGACGCTGGGCAAGGCCCGCATCCTGCAGCTGTACCTCGACAACGCACCGTGGGGCGGCAGCATCTGCGGCGCCGAGGCGGCGGCGCGGCGCTACTTCAAGCGCAGCGCGCGCACGCTGGAGCCGGCGCAGGCCGTGTGGCTCGCGGCCATGCTGCACAAGCCGCAGGCCGTGCTCGAGCAATGGCGGCGCGACGGCCACATCGACGCCGACCGCACCAAGTGGGTCGCCGAAAGCATCCGCGGCATCAACAGGAACCAGCGCGAGGCGCTGCTCAAGAGCGTGGCCGCGGCGAAGTTCACGGCGCCCGAGGCCGTCACGCAATGAAGCTCATGAATCCGATCCCAGAAACCGACATCGAAGCCATCGAACGCGCCACCGTCGCGGCGGTGGCGCCCGACCTCACCGAAGAACTCGACGGCTGGCTGCTGCCCTTTGCCGAGGGCACGGTCAATCGCGCCAAATCCGCCGTGCCGCTGCATCGCGGCGCGGTCGACGCGGCCACCCTCGACCGCATCGAAGACCGCTACGACAGCCGCCAGTCCGTGCCTTTGCTGCGGTTGGCCGACGCCGATTGTTTCGACGGCCTGCGCGCCGAACTGGAGCGACGCCACTACGCCCGCGACAACCCGACGCTGGTGCAGCTCGGCTCGACGCCGCGAATGCTGCAGGTGGCCGAGGGGCGCGGTGCGCCGGCCGATGTCGACACCACCCCCGACGACGCCTGGGCGGCGCTGTTCCTCGGCGAAGGCTTCGACCCGGTGGACGGCGCGCACCGCGTGCGTACCCTGTCGCGCGCCAAGGGCACGCTGTTCGCCAGCGTGCGCGAAGACGGCCGTACCCTGGCGGCCGGCGCAATGGCGTTCGGCCACGGCTGGTGCAGCGTGCACGGCATGCGCACCGACCAGGCGCAGCGCGGCCGGGGGCTGGCGGGGCGCGTGCTGGCCGGCCTGGCGCAGGCGGCCATGTCGCGCGGCTTCGAGCGGGTGTTCCTGCAGGTCGACGCGGCGAATCCGCCGGCACTGGCGTTGTACAAGCGCGCGGGTTTCGAAACCTGCTGGCAGTACCGCTACTGGAAGCGCGCCTAGCCCGCCTCGAAGCCGAAACGCACGTCGCTCAGCGCCTTGTCGACCAGGTCGATCGGGCTCTCGAAATCGGGCGCCACCTTGACGATGCCGCGCAGCCGCTGGTCGACCAGCAGGATCGCCAGCCCGTGCACATAGCCCCAGGCCGCGGTGATGCGCATTGCCTCGCCGCTGCTCAATGAGACCGGCGCGCCGCCCGGCGGCTCGTTCCTCGCGCCGATGACGGCGGCCATCACCCGCATCGCCTCGTGCGAGGCTTCCGACAGGGCCGGGCGCTCCATGTCGATCTTTTCGTTGCGGAACATCAGGCCGAACATGGCCGGGTTGTCGTGGGCGAAGTGCACATACGCGCGGGCGATGGCATTGCGCCGCTCGCGCGTCTCGGTGCTGCCGGCGGCCGCATCGCGCATCGCGTCGCCCAGGCGCCGATAGCCGACCGCCGCGAGTTCGCTCACCAGCCCGGTCGTGTCGTCGAAATGGTGCTTGGGCGCGGTGTGCGACACACCCGCCTCGCGCGCGATCGCCCGCAGGCCCAGCCCCGAAATGCCATCGCGCAGCAGCACGGCTTCGGCCGCGGCCAGCAGGGCTTCGGGCAGTGAGCCGTGGTGGTAGCGCTTGGGCAGCAGGGTTTCGTCGGTCATCGTCGGGAGTTCGTGAGGCCTAAAAATCTTACCACTGGAAAAATTTCTTGACTTCGCATGCGAGGTCGCAGATATTTCCACTGGAAAGATATCCCACGACACCTTTTCGACGAACCCCAAGGAGCCCCGATGAACGACGCCATTCCCCGCAGCGCCCCGCCTCCCAATATGGACCCGATCGATTTCGAAACCGAGCTCGGCCCGCTGCCGCTGAAAGGCACGCTGCCCGCCGGTCTGCGCGGCACGCTGGTGCGCAACGGCCCGAATCCGGTGGTGCCCGATCCGAAGGCGCACTGGTTCTCGGGCGACGGCATGCTGCACGCCTTCCACCTGGCCAACGGCGAGGTGCACTATCGCAACCGCTGGGTGCGCACCCAGCGCTGGCGGGCAGGCGCCGAGGGGCGCGATCTCTCGGGCGGCTTCCAGACCGCGTTCTCGAGTGAGGAACTGGAGCACCTGAAGGACGACGGCTCCGCCAACACCAACGTCATCGGCCATGCCGGCCGCATGCTCGCGCTGGAAGAGGCGCATCTGCCGGTGGAAATGGCGCTGCCCGCGCTCGACACGCTGGGCGCCACCGACTTCGGCGGCGGCCTGCAAGGCAGCTTCACCGCCCATCCCAAGACCGATCCCAAGACAGGCGAGCTGCTGTTCTTCGGCTACGGCACGCCGGCTCCACTGTCGAACGGCATGAGCTTCGGCGTGATGTCGCCCGAGGGCCGCGTCACGCGCTTCGAACGCTTCGAGGCGCCCTACGCCAGCATGGTCCACGACTTCATGGTGACCGACCGCCACGTGATGTTCCCCATCATGCCGCTCACCGCCAGCATGGAGCGCGCGCAGAGCGGCCGCCCGCCCTACGCCTGGGAGCCCGAATACGGCACCCGCGTCGGCCTGATGCCGCGCGACGGCAGCACCGCCGACATCGTCTGGTGGAAGGGCCCGGCCTGCTATGTGTTCCATGTCATGAACGCCTGGGAGGCCGGCGGCAGCCTGTTCGCCGACGTGGTCCAGTTCCCTACGCCGCCGCTGTTCCCCAGGCCCGACGGCTCGCCCGTCGGCGACAAGCCGCCGGTGAGCCGCCTCGTGCGCTGGCAGTTCGACCTGTCGAACCCGGCGCACGAGTTCACGCAGACGCCGCTGGAAGAAATCCCGGGCGAGTTCCCGCGCATCGACGAGCGCGTGGCCGGCCTGCCCTACCGCCACGGCTGGTACGTGTGCCGGGGCGTGTCGCAGCCCGGCGAGCCGCCGCGCCTGTACGCGGGGCTGGTGCACATCGACCACACCACGCCGCACCGCGACATGTACCTGTTTCCCGCGCCCGACGTGGTGTCCGAAGGCGTGTTCGTGCCGCGCTCGGCCGACGCGGAAGAAGGCGACGGCTGGCTGCTCGCCACCGTGTGGCGCGGCGCCACCAACACCAGCGACCTGGTGGTGTTCGATGCGCGCGCCCTCGCCGCGGGCCCCGTGTGCGTGGCCTCGTTGCCGCACCGCGTGCCGGTGGGCTTTCACGGCAACTGGTTCGGGCAACAAGCAGAGCGAGGAGCGACGTCATGAACATGCTGCTGGCCTTCGCGCCATTCATCGTCTTCGCGCTGTTCGACCGGCTGCTGGGCGTGGTGCCGGCGCTGTCGGCCGCCGCGCTGGTGTCGGCCCTCTTTCTGGTGCGCGACTGGCTCGCGCCCGGCCGCACGGTCAAGGTGCTGGAGATCGGCACCCTGCTGCTGTTCGGCGGCCTCGCGCTGTATGCGGTGGCCACGCACACCACCTGGTCGCTGCTGGGCGTGCGGCTGCGCGTCGATGCGGGCCTGCTGATCGTGGTGCTCGCCAGCATGGCCATCCGCCAGCCCTTCACGCTGCAGTACGCCAAGGAGCAGACACCACCCGAGATCTGGGAGCAGCCCGGCTTCCGGCTGGTCAACAACGTCATCACGGCAGCCTGGGCCGCGGCCTTCGCGCTCATGGTGCTGGCCGACGTGGCGATGATCTACATGCCCGCGCTGCCGCTGTGGGTGGGCATCGCGGTGACGGTGGCGGCCATCGCCGGCGCGATCCGCTTCACCCAGTGGTATCCCGCGCACATGCGCGCCAGATTTCAAGCCGCCGGCTGACAGCGCACGGGTGGCGCCGGGCGCGCGTTAGTGCCACCATGGACGCATGACGAACGCCAACCACCACGCCAACCACCCCACCGATCCCGTCGCCACGCCGCGCGGCATCGACCACATCGTGGCCGGTGTTTCCACCAGCGATGGCGACGGCGTCAAACTCACCCGCGTGCTGCAGCAGCCCCTGCAGAAGCGGCTCGACCCCTATCTCATGCTCGACGCCTTCGGCAGCGACAACCCGGGCGACTACATCGGCGGCTTTCCCAACCATCCGCACCGCGGCTTCGAGACCGTGACGTACATGATCGCGGGCCGCATGCGCCACCGCGACAGCGCCGGCCACGAAGGCCTGCTGGAGAACGGCGGCGTGCAATGGATGACCGCTGGCCGCGGCCTCGTGCACAGCGAATTGCCCGAGCAGGAAGAAGGCCTCATGGAAGGCTTCCAGCTGTGGCTCAACCTGCCCGCCAAGGACAAGATGCGCGAGCCCTGGTATCGCGACATCCAGAACGAGGAGATCCCCGAATTCACCACCACCGGCGGCGTGCACGTGCGCGTGATCGCCGGTGCGAGCCACGGCATCGAGGGCGCGGTGCGTCGCGAGCACACCGAGCCGCTGTACCTCGACATCACGCTGCCGCCGGGCGCCGAATTCGCGCAGCCGCTGCCCGAAGACCACAACGCGCTGGTCTACGTGTTCCGCGAATCGCTGTGGATCGCGGGCAGCGAGATACCGACGCGCCGCATGGCCATCCTGGCGAACGACGCCGGCAGCGACGGCGTGGTGCTGCGCGCGGGCGCGACCAATCACAGCCCGGCGCGTGCGCTGCTCATCGCGGGCAAGCCGCTGCACGAGCCCATCGCGCAGTACGGCCCCTTCGTGATGAACACGCAGGAGCAGGTCAAGCAGGCGGTGCACGACTTCCAGAACGGCAAGCTCGGCTGAGGGCGCCGGGGCTGTAGTCGCCCACCTACCGAAAGACGGCATGCCGCGCGGATGCGGCCCACTGCGGGCGCCGCCTAGATTGCGCCCATGCCCTCCTCCAAGACCCCCACGATCAGGAAGGGACAGGCGCCCGACACGCTGCAGCGCGCCCAGTTCCACGACCGCTTCATGCAGCCGTTCCAGGACCCGGCCTTCCAGGCCGAAACCGCGTCGCTGCAGCGCATCGAGCTGATCGCGTGGGAAGCCTACGAGCAAGGCCGCAAGGCGCCGGTGACGCGCAAGGCCGGGCCCGGCTATGCGGACCCCGACTACGACCTGTCCGTCGACTGGTTGGAGGCCAAGGCGCGCATCGACGCGGCGCAGGCCGCATGGGGCAATCCGCAGACGCGCTCGCGCGTGCTGCTGGTGAACGGTTCGCCGCGCAACGACGGCACCTGTCCCGGCGAGGTGTCGAAGACGTGGCGCCTCGCGGAGCTTGCACGCGAGGTGCTCGAAGGCAGCGGCATCGAGACCGACCTGCTCGACCTGAGCCTGCTCACCTCCGAGTACGGCCGGCAGATCCACCCGTGCAAGGGCTGCGTGTCCACCGCCATGCCGCTGTGCCACTGGCCATGCAGCTGCTATCCCAACCATTCGCTGCGCCAGACCGGCGACTGGATGAACGAGATCTACGAACGCTGGGTGGCCGCGCACGGCGTGGTGCTGCTCACGCCCGCGCACTGGTACCAGGCCACCAGCCCGCTCAAGCTCATGATCGACCGCCTTGTATGTGCCGACGGCGGCAACCCCGACCCCACCAGCACCCACGGCAAGAAGCCAGAGGAAGCCAAGGCGCTCGAGCTCGAGGGCTGGGGCTATCCCAAGCACCTGGACGGCCGCGTCTACGGCGTAGTGGTGCATGGCGACGTGGCCGGCATCGAAAGCCTGCGCCGCAACCTCTGCGACTGGCTCGACTGGATGGGGCTGATCGACGCCGGCATGCAGGCGCGGCTGGACCGCTACATCGGCTACTACGAGCCCTACGCCACCAGCCACGACACCCTGGATGCAGACGCCGACGTGCAGGAAGAAGTGCGCAACGTGGCACGCGCCGTGGCGCGCGCGGTGGGCGAGTTGCGCGCGGGCAAGCTGCAGGCGCCGGACCGGGGGCTGAAGCATCCCCGGCCCAAATGAATCACGCCGGCCCCGGGCCGGGTTCACCATTCTTTACGCAAGCTCACGCTGGGCTAACCGGCGCGATACAGAGGTCTTCCACACTTCGTCTCACCTGCTGCCCATCGGTGGCGGGCTTCTTCGAAAGGAAGCACTTCTCATGATTTCTCTTCGCCAACGCATCGTCTGGGCCAGCCTGCTGGGTTCGGCAGCCCTCGCCTCTTCGGGCGCCTTCGCTCAAGCGCCGGCCGCCACTCCTGCACCCAGCGCCGCGGTGGCCCAGGCCGACACCGCAGCAGCGCCCAAGGCGCAGCACAAGCGCATGGACCCCGCACAGCGCATGGAGCGCATGCAGGAACGCCGTGCCAAGCGCCTGACCGCTCTGAAGGAAAAGCTCAAGCTGAACGCAGGCCAGGAAAGCGCATGGAGCGCGTTCACCACCGCGACGCAGCCGCCCGCCGGTCCGCGTCCGCACATGGACCGCGCCGAGTTCGCCAAGCTGACCACGCCGCAGCGTCTGGAGCGCATGCAGGCCCGCCAGGCCGAACGCAGCGCCATGTTCGCCAAGCGCGCCGACGCCACGAAGACCTTCTATGCCACGCTCTCGCCTGACCAGCAGAAGACCTTCGACATCGAGACCGCCCACTTCGGCGGCCATCGCTGGCACCGTGGCGGCCCCGACGGCCATCGCGGCCAGGCTCCCGCCAAGAGCTGATCGCCATCGACAAAAAGCCCGCAGCGTGCAAGCGCTGCGGGCTTTTTTCATTCCCGAAGCCACGAGGCCGCGGGAAGGCGGAAATTACTTCGGCGTGCCGGTCTTGTCCGTCGGGTTGGTCACGACGTCCGGGCGCTCGCCCTTCTGGCCGAACTGCGGCTTGACCTTGCGGCCGGTCTGGCTGACCTCGGCGCGCGACATCTCGCCGGTCGGCTGCGGCATGGCGTTGGGCTGGTGGTTGACCGTGGTGGTCGCCTCGCCCTTGGGCACCATGCTGTTGGCGTTGTTGCGGTTCTGCACGCGGGCTTCGGCCTTCACCGACTCACGCGAAGCCGGCATCGAGTTGTCCGGCCGCTGCGGCGGATTGGCGACGCCCGCCGGCGTCATGGTGCTGGCCTGGCCGCCGACCGACGGGTCCGGCTGCGCGGGAATGGACGTGGCCTGCGCCTGCGCCATGCCGGCGGCGCCCAGCAGCGCGGCGAGAACGGCGGCGTGAAAGATGGCTTGCTTCTTCATGGTGAGTACTCCTTGTGGCTTGTCTGTCTCTGTATCGGTGGATGAAACGAAGGGCCGTTGTCTCCAAGCCCTGAAACCCACCGTAGGAGCCACCAGATTGGTGCGTTGTGGGGGTGCGGCAGGCCTGGCTGTAGGAGCCGGCCGCCCGCGCGCGAAGGGGTCGGAAGAAGGTGGCGCGTTCCTACAGTCGGCGCGCGCGGGGCAACGTACAACCCGTTCAACGATGTCTTCTTCTCCCCCCGACTCCGCGCACGCCTCGCTGAAGGTCATGACCGTGAACACCCACAAGGGCTTCACGGCGCTCAATCGCAAGTTCATCCTGCCCGAGCTGCGCGACGCGGTGCGCACCGTGGGCGCCGACGTGGTGTTCCTGCAGGAGGTGCTGGGCACGCATTCGCGCCACTCGCGCCGGGTGAGCAACTGGCCCGAGGCGCCGCACTACGAATTCCTGGCCGACACCATGTGGCCGCAGTTCGCCTACGGGCGCAACGCGGTGTATCCGAAGGGGCACCACGGCAACGCGGTGCTCTCGAAATTCCCCATCGTGCATTTCCGCAACCACGACGTGTCGGTGAGCGGCCCCGAAAAGCGCGGCCTGCTGCATTGCGTGTTGCGCTTGCCGGCCCGCGTGGTCGACGTGCACGTGATCTGCGCGCACCTCGGCCTGGCCGAGGCGCACCGCCAGCAGCAGCTCGAGCTGCTGTGCCACATCGTGCGCGACGAGGTGCCTTCCGATGCGCCGCTGATCGTGGCCGGCGACTTCAACGACTGGCGCAGCCGCGCGCATGACGTGCTCGAAAAAGGCGCATCGCTGCGCGAGGTGTTCGTGCATGCGCACGGCCGCGCGGCCCGGACTTTCCCGGCACGTTTTCCGATGTTGCCGCTGGACCGCATCTACGTGCGCAACGCCGGCGTGCACGCGCCCGTGGTGCTGCCGCGCAGGCCGTGGTCGCACCTTTCGGACCACGCTCCGCTGGTGGCGGACATCGATCTTTGAGCTCCATTGCCATGAACAACAACAACCACTGGACCGGCGGCAATCGCGTGGAGCTGCTCGAGAACGGCGAGGCCTTCTTTCCGCGCGTGTTCGAAGCCATCCGGCAGGCGAAGCGCGAAGCCATCGTCGAGACCTTCATCCTGTTCGAGGACAAGGTCGGCCTGCAGCTGCACGCCGCCATGCGCGAAGCAGCGCTGCGCGGCGTGAAGGTCGACCTGATGATCGACGGCTTCGGTTCGCCCGACCTGTCGCGCGAGTTCATCGAAGGCCTCACGTCGGCCGGCGTGAAGGTGCGCGTGTTCGACCCCGGCCAGCGCTTTCTGGGCAAGCGGCTCAACGTGTTCCGCCGCATGCACCGCAAGATCGTGGTGATCGACGGCGAGCGCGCCTTCGTCGGCGGCATCAATTACTCGGCGGACCACCTGCTCGACTTCGGGCCCAAGGCCAAGCAGGACTACGCCGTGGAGCTGCACGGGCCGATCGTGGCCGAGATCCACCAGTTCGTGCTGCGCGCCATCGCGCTCGGCGGCAAGGGCGCGGGCTGGTTCCGGCGCCGGCTGCGGCAGGCACCGGCTGCGGTCGCGCATGCGCCGGCCGGCGAGGCCGACGCGATGTTCGTCACGCGCGACAACCGGCACCACACCAACGACATCGAGCAGCAGTACCGCGCCGCCATCCGCGCGGCGCGCGAGCGCATCGTGATCGCCAACGCGTACTTCTTTCCGGGCTACCGGCTCATCAAGGAACTGCGGCGCGCGGCGCGGCGCGGTGTGGACGTGCGGCTGATATTGCAGGGCGAGCCCGACATGCCGATCGTCAAGACCGCCGCGAGCATGCTGTATCACCACCTGCTGCATGCGGGCGTTCGCATCTACGAGTACTGCGACCGCCCGCTGCACGGCAAGGTCGCGCTGATGGACGACAAGTGGAGCACCGTGGGTTCGAGCAACCTCGATCCGCTGAGTCTGTCGCTCAACCTCGAGTCGAACGTGATCGTGCGCGACCAGGCCTTCAACGCGGTGCTGTCTGAGCGCCTGGACCATCTCATGCAGCACAGCTGCAAGCAGATCGACACGGCCGACCTCGCGAGCGAGTGGAGCGGCTGGCGGCTGGTGCGCAGCTTCTTCGTTTTCCACATCCTGCGCTGGTATCCGGCGCTGCTGGGCCGCTTGCCTCGCCACGTGCCGCGCCTCACGCTGGCCGAAGCCACCGAACTCGCCAGCCGCCGCGACACCGGCACCAGCCACCCGACCGGCGGCGCCACGCAGACGGAAGCCGCCTGAACCGCGGCGCCATGCACCCATGAGCACGATGGCCCTGTCCCGCCAATCCTGGTGGCCCTGGGTCCGCCGCGCCGCGGTGTGGGGCTTCTTCGCGCTGATCGCATGGCTGCTGGTACGGCAGGCGCGCACCATCGACTGGGACGACGTGCTCGACGCGATTCGCGCGTTGCCCGCCACCACGCTGCTCGCGGCCGGAGCGATGGCGGCCTGCAGCTTCGTGCTCTACAGCACCTACGACCTATTGGGCCGGCATCTCACGCGGCACCGGCTCGGCACCGGCACGGTGATGGGCGTGACCTTCATCAGCTACGCCTTCAACCTCAACCTGGGTTCGCTGGTGGGCGGCGTGGCGTTCCGCTACCGGCTCTATTCGCGACTGGGGCTGGGCAACGAGACCATCACGCGCGTGCTGGGATTCAGCATGTTCACCAACTGGATCGGCTACCTGCTCGTGGCGGGCGTGGCCTTCTGCTTCTGGCCGCTGGACTTGCCGCCGGGCTGGAAGATCGGCAACGACGGGTTGCGCATGCTGGGCGCGGTGCTCTTGATGCTGGCGTTCGCCTATGTGCTGCTGTGCGCCTTTGTCAGAGGGCGCGTGTGGCGCGTGCGCGGTCATGCGTTCAAGACGCCGGGGCTCGCGATGGCGCTGCTGCAGCTGGCGATGTCGTGCGCCAACTGGTCGCTGATCGGCGGCGTGATCTGGTTCCTGCTGCAGGGCGCGGTCGGCTATCCGCACGTGCTGGCGGTGCTGCTGGTGGCGGCGGTGGCGGGCGTGGTCACGCATGTGCCGGCGGGGCTCGGCGTGCTCGAGGCGGTGTTCGTGGCGCTGCTCGCGCACCAGGTGCCGGAGGCCACGCTGCTCGGTGCGCTCCTGGCTTACCGGGGCCTGTACTACCTGCTGCCGCTGACGGTGGCGACGCTGGGCTATCTGGTAACGGAAGTGCGCGCGCGGCGGCTTCAGAAGCGATAGGTGTAGCGCAGGCGCAGGAAGGTCTCGCCGGGGTTGGGCTTCTTGATGTCCGCGTTCGAGAAGTGCTGCACCCGCAGCGCCACTTCGTGCTCGCCGCGCTCGCCGAAGCTGCGGCCGATGCCCAGCACCTCGGTGAACTGGAAGGCGGTGCTGAAGCTGCGATCGGACGTGCGGTAGATGTGGTCCATCAACGTGCCGCCGACGCCGCCTTCGGCGAACCACGGCGAGCTTCCTTCGCCGAAGCGGTAGCGCAAGGTGTAGATGGCGCCGATCTGCGTGTAGTTGCGATGGCCGCCGGCTTCGAGCGGCGGTGCGTTCCATTGGCTCAGGAACACATCCCAGTAGCGCGTGAACGACCCCTGCTGCACCGGCTGGCCCGGCGCCCACGGAAACACCATGCCCACGGTGGCGACGTTGACATCGCCCTTCTCGCCGTGCGCGGCATGGCCGAAATCGAAATAGACGCCGCGTGGGTTGTCATCGAATGCATGAGCCGCCGAAGCCAGCAGGCCGAACAAAGCCGCGAACGCGGCGGCCCGCAGGGGCTGGCATGTTTGCAATCTCATGATGTGGTTTTCTTATGCGGAGAGCGAGATGTGACAACCAGATGATCAATTTCCCGGCGATTCAGCATCTGTTCGGCACGTAATTTCCACATCGAAAAGTAGGACTTGATCAACAAAAATGCAGGTTTGAATTTGTTGCACTGCAGCAATCGTAACCAGTGAGGCCTATAGTGGGCTGACCTCCTCCAAGCGTCTCCGCGCACCTCCACCATGTCGCCGTCTCTCACCTCCGCTCCCGGTCTGGTTCATCCGCTCATGCAGTGGTTCGACCTGGCGCTCAAGACCAACGAGATGCTGCTCTCCTCCGGTTCCGTGATCCGCATGCGCACCGAACGCATCGCCAAGGCGGGGCTCGCGCCCAGCGCGGCAGACCTCGCGGAGTTCCAGCTCATGGGCAATGAAAAGCTCGCGGCCGCCAGCGAATCGGGCATCGCAATGGTGAAGCAGTGGCACAGCAGCCATCTCTCGCTGGCCAACCGCGTGCTCCAGCAGTGGGTGCAGAGCACCACGGCATTTTTCTCGCTGGCCGGCAGCGTCACGCCGGCACAGGCGGCAGCGCACGGCGATGCGCTGGTGCAGTCGGCAACCGACACCGTGAGCGCGGCGAGCCAGTTGTCGGACATGGCGGTGCACATCGCACGCGAAGGGCTGGAGCCGATTCACGCGGCCGCCACGTCGAACGCGCGGCGCCTGGCCGAACTCGAATCCAGCCCCGATTGACCGAGGCCGCTCAGGCGGCCGGTACCAGCGTCAGCAGCGTGATCTCGGAGGGCGCGCCAAAGCGCTTCGGTGGACCCCAGTAGCCGGTGCCCCGGCTCACATAGACCCACATGTCGTGCAGGCGGTGCAGGCCCGCCGTGAAAGGCTGCTGCATCGGCACGAACAGATTCCATGGAAAGAACTGGCCGCCGTGCGTGTGGCCCGACAGCTGCAGCTGGTAGCCCGCCGCCGCGGCCAGCGGCGCGCTGCGCGGCTGGTGCGCCAGCAGCACACGCGTGTGCACCAGCGGCGGTGCATCGTGCAACGCCAGATGCGGGTCGCTGGCGTGGGCCGCGTCGAAATGACCGGCGGTGAAGTCGGTCACGCCGGCCAGCACCAGCGCGCTTTCGAACAGCTCTTCGTCGGTCTGCGCGCCGCGCACGTTGCGCGTCTGCAGCACCACGTGCTCGTTCAGCAAAACCTTGAGGCCCAGTCGGCGCAGCTCGTCGATCCAGGCATGCGCGCCCGCGTAGTACTCGTGGTTGCCGGTGACCACGAAGGTGCCGTGCCGCGCGCGCAGCCCGGCCAGCGGCGCGATGTGTTCGCGCAGTTCCGGCACGCTGCCGTCCACCAGGTCGCCGGTGATGGCGATGGTGTCGGCGCCCAGCCGGTT
Organism: Variovorax paradoxus; assembly: GCF_022009635.1. NCBI lineage: Bacteria > Pseudomonadati > Pseudomonadota > Betaproteobacteria > Burkholderiales > Comamonadaceae > Variovorax > Variovorax paradoxus. The sequence continues at coordinate 120,334 of NZ_CP091716.1, read as the reverse complement.
GACCACCTCGACGATGCGCTGGATGTAGCCGCTCTTGATCGTCGGCCCGACATGGATGTCGCTGAGCTGCGCGATTGTGAAGCCCTCGAGCGCCTGCGGCAGCCCGCGGATCGGCACCTCGACCCGCTTCACGCTGGCCGTGCGCCGAGCGTTCAGAAAACCGATGGCCGACGTGGCCGTGGCAATGACCAGCACCGCCAGCGCGCTCCACGGGCGCAGCGTGTTCCATTGCACCTGCACGCCGCCCAGTGCGCTGGCCAGCCACGTCAGCAGCAGGCCCGCGTCGCGCACCAGCGTCAACACGAACATCGAGGAGAACCAGCCCATGCTGATCAGCCCGATCCACTTGAGTGCTTCGCCCATCGAAGCGTTGCGCTCGATGCGGCGCGACAGGAAAGGCAGCGGAATCGTGAGCGCCGAGACCATCAGCGCGAGCAGCGCCAGCGGCCATGCAGGCGTGAGCACGGCGAGCGCCGGCAGCAGGCGCAGCGCGATGTAGGCATGGAGCAGCGCAGTGAGCGCGCTCAGGGGACGGATCGGCATCGGGGCAATGGGGTCGGGCATTGCCCGGGATACACCATCTGCAAGGCGCATGCCGCGCATTCAAGACGCCCGATGGCGCCAGAGCCGCTATTTTTTCTATAGCGACAGGCGCCCGGATAGCGGGCGTTGTGGGCTCAACCGGAGCCCGAAAATCAGCGCCGGCGGCATGCGGTGCCGGCGCCCACTTTCACCGGTTATTGCACCGCGCGCGTGCCGGCCGAAGCCATGTCGGTGCCCGCCGGCCAGACGAAGGTCGCCTTGGCCGATGCGCCCTGCGGCACGCGCAGCTGCTGCTTCAAAACCTGGTTGCCGAGTTGGGCCTCGACTTCGTAGTTGCCCGGGTCGAGCCGGGCCACCATGAACGGACCGCCGGACACCACGTTGTCGAGCAGCGCGACACCGCTGCTGTCGCGCACCGTCACGTGCACGTTGGCGGCGAACTCGGCGCCCTTGTGGTCCTTGATCGCGAATTCGAAACTGGCGGGCCAGCGCGGCAGCACCGTTTCCATCAGCTGGGCTTCGTCGCTGCCGATGCCGCCGCTCATGTACTCGACGCCGTGCGTCATGTAGATCGGCGGGTTCACCGCGGCCTGCGCCGCCGAGAACGCGCCGAGCAGAACGGCGCCGCACAGCATCGCGGCCGCCACGGGCCGCATGCGCGATGAAAAGCGGGAAGTCATGGTCTGGATCCTTTCCTGGTCGTCGTGGCGAGAACCCACGATGTCCCCACTGTGCGGGGCGCGACTTAGGAAAGGCTGACCGAGGACGCAACGGCCGCGGCCGTGCGCCGGTTTCTCAACGGGTGGTCGAGGCCGTCTGTGCCAGCGCCTGCGGCAGCGGCGGCGTGACCGAGGCCATGTCGAAATTCGACGGCCACACGAACGACGCGCGCGCCGGCACGCCGGCAATCACCACCAGCGACTGCGTGAGCGTCAGGCCGCCCAGCGTCACGTTCACGTCATAGGCGCCGGGATTCAGGCGCGCGAGCATGTAGGGGCTCTGCGAGTCCAAGGTCATCACGGCCTGGCCGGTGTACTTCTGGCGGATTTCGACGTGGGCCTTGGCCGGAAAGCCGGGCTGCTGCGCCCCCTTGCCGTCGCTCACGCCCAGCGCGATGGTCGCGGCCCAGCGGGGCGACACCATTTCCATGAAGGCGGCTTCGTCGCGGGTGGCGCCGCCGCTCATGTATTCGATGCCCTGCGCCACCTGGATGGGTGGGTTGGAGAACGCATGGGCCGAAGTCAGGGCCCCGAGGAAAGCTGCTGTGCCGCCCAAAACCAGCGCGGCCAGTGGCCGGCGGAGACGCGAAGGGTTCATTGCTGTGTGGTCCTCGAACTTGCGTGACGTGAAATCCGTCGAGGATTTTGCTTAGCAAGAGTCGGGCTAGATATAGCGTTTACGAGGAACGATCCTCGGATTGAATGTGAATGCTATTGTTTTCATAGCTGGTGACGCCCGTGTGACGGCCGTGTAAGCCACATTCGCTCACAAACCTCACGGAAACCCTGATGCGGGCTGTTTTCGGGGGGCGCTGCCGCGTCGGAATCCGCTAGGGTGCATGGCGCAGTTCTACGGCGGTGCATGGCGAGCAAGGATCCGTGGCTGATCCACCCGCGCGCCAAGGACTCGCGCGGAGCCTGGCTCAGCCGAGCCCCGGTCTCGCCACGACGACGCCGTCCACCAGCCCCACTTCCAGGCAAGCCCCGTCCGCGACCGGCCCGAACATCGCTCGCGCGACCGCGGCCACCACATGCTGCTCGACCGCGCGCTGCAGCGGCCGGGCGCCGTATTTCGGACTGAACCCCTTGTCCGCGACGAACGCCACGACCTCGGGCGAGAAGTTCAGCCGCACGCCGCGTCGCGCCAGCCCTTCGCGCTGCGCGATCGCCTGCAGCTCCTGCACCGCGATGGCCTCGATGGCCGTGCGCGACAGCGGCGCGAACGGCACGACGCGGTCGATGCGGTTGAAGAACTCGGGCCTGAAGAACTGGCGGATGTCGTGCACCGCGCCGCCGCCGTTCGCCGGCTCGCCGAATCCCAGCGACGCGCCGTGGCGCACGCCCAGGTTGGTGGTCATCACGATGACCGTGCTGCGAAAGTCGGTCATGCGCCCGCGGCTGTCGCGCAGGCGGCCTTCGTCGAGCACGGTGAGCAGAAGGTCGAACACCGAGGCGTCGGCTTTCTCGATCTCGTCGAGCAGCACGACCGAAAACGGCTGCCGCCGCACGTGCTCCACCAGCTTCCCGGGCCGCTTGCCGGAGCCGATCAGGCGCGCGATCTGGAAGGCGTGCTGGAACTCGCTCATGTCGATGCGAAAGAGCGGGTCCGCGTCGTCGCCGGCACCGAAGAAATAGCGCGCCAGCGCCTTGGCCGCCGCGGTCTTGCCGACGCCGGTCGGCCCGGCGAACAGCAGGGTCGCAATCGGCTTGGCCGGGTCGTTCAGCCCGGCCTTGAAAAGATAGACCACGTCTTTCAGGTGCCCGATGGCCGCGTCCTGGCCGAACAGCTTCTGCGCGAAGAAGCCGTGCACCTGGGTGTCGTCCAGCGGCTGGTCGTCGCGTAGAAAGCTTTCGGGCAGGCCGGTGCTCTTGGCAAAGTGCGCGATGGCGCTGGCTTCGGTCACGACGCCTGTTTGCCCGGCAATGGCTTCGCGCACGCAGTCGCCGAAGAAGCGCACCGCCTTGCCTGGAAAGCTGTCGTAGCGCACATAACGCCCGAGCAGCCGGTAGCCGGTGTCCAGCGCCGGCCGCTCGATCTCGATCGACAGCGTGTTCTTCGCGTGGCCCGCGAACAGGTCGAGCACGCGGCGCGCGCGCACGCTGTCCATCTCGGGCAGGCGCAGGGTCTCGAAGCAGTCGATGAATCCGGGCAGGCGCTGGCGCGCGATCTCGAGTTCGCTGGGATTGGCTTCGCCGACCAGCCGCAATGTGCCTCGGCGCAGCGCCGGCAGCAGGTAGGCGGCCATCGATTCCTCGGGGCTTTCGCCGCCGACCTGCAGCAGGTTCACGAAGTCCGTGACCCACAGCAGGCCGTTCGACATGTCCAGCCATTCCACCGTCTGGTCGCACAGCGCCTGCCATTCGCCCAGGTACTTCGCCCGGCCGACGAGCCGCTCGGCATGACTGCGCCAGAAGGTCGGCGGCGCGTCGCGCGCGGCCGTGAGGCGGTGCGCCTTGCGGATCGCCTCGAGGATCACCACGCTCTTGCCGACGCCGGGCTCGCCCACCAGCAGCAGGTTGCCGCCGCGCGCGAGCCGTGCCGCTATTTCGTCGCTCAGTGCGCCCTGCTCCCAGGCCACCTCGGGAAACACATGCAGGCCGCGGCGCGCGCCGGTCTCGGGCAGGCGGTCGGCCACGGCGTCGAGTTGCGCATGAGCCTCGCGCAGATGGCGCGGCACATGCTGCCTGTTCGTGGTCCTGTCGTCGCGCCGCACGTCGATCTGGTCGAGCCACGGCGCGGCGGGCATCAGGAAACGCTGCGCATCTTCGGGCGAGAGACCGTCGAGGCATTCGCGGGTGTAGTGCTCGATCAGCACCGGCAACTGCGCGTCGTCGTAGTAATAGAAGCTCTGGTCGAGCCAGGGCAGGTAGCACTTGGCGTAGCCGTCTTCCTCGTTCTCGCCAAACACCGCCGCCACGTGGAAATCCGTGGCCCGAGGCACCGGGAAACTGCCTTTTTCAGTGCGGTGCGCGAGGCTCACCGACACATGCACGAGCTTGAGCCGCGCTTCGTCGATGTCCGGCTCGGGCACGTAACCGTCGCGCTCGCGTTCACGCTGCAGGGTTTCGGCCAGCGCGGCCTTCACGCGGCGGGCATTGCGCTCTATCACCTGGAAGTCGGTGCCGAGCAGGATGCCGCAGACGGACGTGTCGTCGAGCTGCCAGCACACCAGGGGGTACGAAAGCGTGGCCATGCGGATGCGGGTCTCTTCCTTCTCAGTCCTGCGCGGCGGGCGCGCGGCCTGCGGCACGACTGTCCCACAGCATCAGGCGCCAGTCTTCTTCGGTGAGCGGGCCGCTGAACTTGCGCACGCGGCCTGAGCGCAGGTCTGTCAGGCGCCGGTGGTCGCCTGGCCGCGCGGGCTCCAGGCGGATGCGCACGATCTCGGTGGGCAGCGGTTCCGGTGCGGCATCAGGCTCCGCGGACAGCAGCCGCACCGCCAGCGGCAACGGCCGGTCGTCGCCGGCGTACCAGAGGTGGATGCCGCATTCCCCGCCGAACGCGTCGCGCAGGCCGATGCCCTCGAAGCAGCGAACGCCTGCGCGCGGCGACGGCAGTTCGTGCAGGTCGAGCTGCGCGATCAGCGCTGCGTAGTCGGCCCATGCCGTCCGGACCGTGGCCTCGCCGGCGCCGGTCTGCAGCGGCACGATCTCCACCGCCACTCGCTCGATGCCATGCCGGCCAAGGCTGTCGGCGCGGCTCGCCAGCTGGTCGATCTCGAGCTGCCAGCGCACGAGTTCGGTGTCCATGCCGCGCACCGGTGACGCGCCGGCAAACAGTTGCTCGAAGAATTCCCGGATGTCCTGCTGCACCATCAGCTCGTCGAGCGCCTGCTGGCGGCTCGCCACGCGCCACTCGCGTGGCCGCGGCTGGTTCTGCTTGACCGTGCGCCCCGGCGCCACGCGGCGCTCCGAAAGATCCCAGCTGCGGCGTGCCAGCACCTCGCGCAGCGGGTCCAGCCGCACCTGCAGCGCGCGCAGCGCCAGTGCTTCAGGTTCCGCCGGCGCTGCGTCGAGCTGCGCGCGCAGGCGTTCGTGCAGCGCGTCGGCAATGCCCGCGAGCGCCTGGTAGCCGGCCGCCGACCCGGTGTCTTCCGGCAGCGGCACCGCGCGCCGCACGGCGTAGTCGAGCACGGTGGCCCGGGTCGTCAGGCCGCCCTCGCCGAAGCTCACGTCCAGCAGCATCGGCTGGCCGCTGTGCGAAGACGCCAGGCGCTGCGCGATGGGCTGCGTCAGTGCTCGCTCGATGCCGCGTTTCAGCGCCCGCGCGCCGAGCGTCTCGTCGTGACCGAGCCGCGCCAAGTGGTCCAGCGCCTGTGCCGACACATTCAGGAAGGTCAGCCTGCGCACGAAGCCATCGCGCGCCAGCACGCGCTCCAGCTGCAGCCGGGCGATGGCGGCGATGTCGTCCGCGCCCAGCGGCGTGAAGCCGACGACCTGGTCGATGCGGTTCAGGAATTCGGGCCGGAAGAAACGCTCGACCGCCTCGCGGTAGGTATGCGCCACGTCGGCTTCCTGCCGCACGAAGCCGGTATGGCGGCTCGCCGCGGCGGCGCCGAGGTTCGAGGTGAGCACGACCACGCATTGCGAGAAGTCGGTGGTGCGGCCCAGCGCATCGGTCAGCCGGCCTTCGCCGAGCACCTGCAGCAGCAGGTCGTGCACGGACGGATGGGCTTTCTCGATTTCGTCGAGCAGCAGCACGCAGGCTCGGCGCTGGCGCACGGCGGCGGTGAGCTGGCCGTCGGGGCGGTAGGCGTCGCCGATGAGGCGGCCGGTCGCATCGCCGTCGACGTATTCGTTCATGTCGAAGCGCACCAGGCCGCCCTCGTCCTCGAACAGGTAGTCGGCCAGCAGCTTCGCCGCCTCGCTCTTGCCGACGCCGGTCGGTCCGATGAAGAGCAGCGACGACAGCGGCTTGCCCGGCGCCGCGAGGCCGGACTTGATTAGCGCGATCACATCGACCAGCTGCGCGCGCGCCTCGGGCTGGCCGATCAGCCGCGCCGCGAAATGCGCCGCGGCTTCCGCTGGTGCCAGGCCGATCTGGCGGGAGAACAGCTTCTCGCGGAAGTGATACGCCGCGGTGTAGGCGGCCAGCACTTCGGCGCGGCCGACCTCCCCGCGCGCATGGCGCACGGCGAGCCGGTCGAGCACGCGGATCGCCGAGCCCGGCAGCACCTCGTCGGCGGCGAAGCGGCGCTCCATCTTCAGCAGCTCGGCCACCGCGGCGGCGGAGATGCGGCACTCGTGCTGGCGCTCCAGTTCGGCGCGGCGCCAGGCGACGATGCGGATGGCCGCCTCGCGCGGCGGCGGATCGACGCGGATCACGCGGAACAGGTCGGCAAAGCGGCGGTCGCGCTGCTGCACCTTCTGCCAGGCCTCGGGCGTGGCTTCGCCGATCATGGTGAAGGCGCGCTTCTCGAGCAGCGGGCGCAGCACGTCGGCCAGCGTCAGCGTGTTCTGCGAACTCTTGCCGATGGCCAGCAGCGCGACGAGGTTGTCGCAGTACAAGTGATCGGGCCTGGCGATGCGGAAGTCGTCGCGCAGGCGGAACTGCAGATGCTGCAGCAGCACGGCCATGCGGCGCTGCCACTGGCCGATCACGCTCATGCCGGAGATCACGCGCATCGGGTCGAGATGCCAGATCTTCTGCAGCTTCGCGCGGTCGCGGCCCGTTTCGGAGACCATGAACTGCCGCAGTGCGCCATGCACCAGCGCCGTCTTGCCGGCGCCGCGCGGACCCACGAGCACGATGGCGCCGGCGCCGCCGTCGGGCCGGTAGATCGCGCGGCCCAGTTCCTCGATGGCCTCGTCGCGCAGGATCGCCTGGGTCAGCTCATCCGGATAAAGATCGTTCAGATCGACGGCGGCGCGCGCCATCTCGGTCGGCCCGTCGCCGATGCCGTCGTCGCGCATCGCGGCGCGCAGGTCGTGCTCGCTCTCGAACGGGAAGCGGCCCTGAGCCAGGTGCATCGAGATTTCGAGCTCGCCGAGTTCGTCGTTCGGCGCGGCCAGGCAGCGCTGCGGGTCGAAGGCGTCGCCCCGCTCCTTGCGCTGTTCACGGAACCAGGCCTGAATGCTGGCCACCAGCCGCTCGGTGCGTTGCCCCTTGTCCAGATGCAGTTCACCGAGGTCGGCCACCATGCCGTCGAGCTGCGGCAGGCAGGCGTAGCGGCGTGCGCCGACGGTGAAGTGGGCCGCGGCAAATGCGCCTTCGATCCAGCGGCGGCCGCTGTCGAAACCCAGCGGCACGAGTTCGAAACGCAGTTCAGGCGCAAAGCCGAGCCACAGGCGCTCGTCGAGCGTGGCGCGCGTACTGCGGGTGCCGCGAAAGTGATGCACGACCGCCTGGCGCAACTTGTTCAGCGCCGCTTCGTAGCGCATGGCCGTCGCGTCGATCTCCGGCAGGAACAGGCAGCGCAGCCGGTAGCCCGCCTCCTTGCGATGCGTGACGAAAACCGGGATGCGCAGGCTGCCGCGTCCGCTCATCAGTCGTCCTCCCCGAGCAGCATGCGGTCCATGAGCGCGTCGAACTGCGCGTCGAGCGCACGCTTCCAGGCGGGTGCGTCCGGGAACGAGGTTTTCCAGTCGGCCTGCTGCGCGGCCAGCATGCCGTCCCTCAGAAAGCGGTGCACAGGCCGGCTGTCGAAGAAATGCTGGCGGTGCACGTTGTGCGGCGTCTCGAAGTTGGAGAGCGTGCCGCTGCGCACCGAAACCCAGGCGTCCGACTTGTTGCGGTCGCCGACCCAGATGCGCCAGACGCCGCCCTCCTGGCGGAAGTAGTCGAACACCGCCGGTCCCTTGAGTTCGATCTCGAAGCCCACGATCAGGCTCTTGCGGCTCGATGCCTGCGGCCAGGGAAACTTCAGGTAGGGGCTGGGCGGGGCCTCGTCTTCTGATTTTTCCTCGCGCTTTTCCTCGCGCGCCTCTGCGTCGGCTGGAGGCGCGGGTTTGCGGGGTTCGTCGCCGAGCCGCACCACCTGCGGGCGGAATTCGAAGCCGGCAAGCGCCGCGAGTTCGCACCACGCGTCATGCAGTGTGGTGGCCAATGCCGGCGCGGCGTAAAGGCCCACGGTGCACACGCCGCTGTCCGGCCGCACGGCATGAAAGGCCTGCTGCTTGAACGCGGTGAAGCGGGTGCGCCACGCGGCGATGTCTGGCGGCGCATCGGACTCGCCTACCAGCGCGAGCAGGGCTTGCCCCTCGAGCGTCATGATCTCGGCGAACAAGCCCTGTGCCGTCTGTTGCACAGCGGCCAAGGTGCGGGCGCGGCTGGCGGACGGCGTGCCGTCCCAGTGCGGCAAGTGCGGTGCGCGGTTGCGCTTCTTCTCGTAGCGGCGCCGCTCGTCGTCGAGGCGGAACACCTGGTTCACCAGGTTCACGAAGAGCGGCCCTTCGGTCACGCGTTGCCAATGGCGGCGCGCGTCGGCCAATGCCTCGGCGGCCAGCAGCGGCGCGTTGTCGACCGGGCGCTGCAGCGGGTCGGCGCGCACGCCCAGCGGCTGGCCGGTGTCGCCCGCGCCGATGCGCACGGCCAGCGGCGTGACATAGGCATGCGGTGCCAGCGCATGTGCGAGGGGCAGCAGCAGTTGCCGGCGCAGCACGCGCTGCACGTCGCGGGCGCCGTAGCGCTCGTCGCCGGGCAGCGCGGCGAGACGGGCGGCAACGTCGTCGTCGAGCGTCAGTTCGGCGCTGCGTTCGAGCAGGCCTTCCCGCTTGCGCAGCAGCGTCATCTCGCGCCCGAAGATCGGTGCGCGCTCGGTGGCCGACAACGGGGCGAAGGGCACGATGTGGTCGATGCGATTGAACAGCTCGGGGCGCAAAGCCTGCTGCACCGCCTGCTCGAAATGGGCGCGCGGATCGCCGCGCACCGCGCCCAGGCCCATCGGCATGCGCTGCATCGCCTCCGCGCCCAGGTTCGACGTCATCACCACGAAGCTGCCGCAGAAGTTGGCGGTGAGGCCGTCGCCGCCGGTGAGGCGGCCTTCTCCGAGTACCTGCAGCAGCAGGTCGAAGAAGCTGGGGTGGGCTTTTTCGAGTTCGTCGAACAGCACGACGGAGAACGGCTGGCGCCGCACCGCGCCGATCAGCACGCCCTCGTCGCCGCCAAGATCGCCGAGCAGGCGCAGCACGGCGGCGGGGTCGGCGTACTCGCTCATGTCGATGCGGATCATGCGGCGCGGATCGCCGAACATGAATTCGGCCAACGCCTTGGCCGTCTCCGTCTTGCCCACGCCGGTCGGGCCGATCAGCAGCATCGACGCGATCGGCTTGCCGCCGCGCGCGAGCCCGGCCTTGGTGGCGACCAGCAGATTCGTCACCACCGACAGCGCCTCGGGCTGGCCGAACAGGCGGCTGCGGAAAAAGCCGTCGACTTCGTCGAGCGAGAGCGGCAGCCGCGCGTCGAGCATGCGACGCGGCATGCCGGTCTCGGCGCAGAACGCGGCGAGCGCATCGTCGCGCCCGATCACCGCGCCCTGCTGGCCGCGCACGTGCAGGATCAGTTCTTCGAAGAAGCGGATGCCTTTGCCCGGGAAGCCCGAGTACGGCGAAAAGCGGCGCTGCAGCGCGATCAGCTCGGACACCGCATCCGGCGACACCGCGACGCGGTGCTGCGCCGCGAGCGCCGCCACTGCGGCGAGCATCGTGCGTTCCTGCTCGGCCTCGGGCAGTTCGGGCAGGCGCAGCGTCTGGAACAGCGCCGAGAAGCCGGGGCTGCGCAAGTCGATCTGCGAGAGTTCGGCGGGCGTGGCTTCGGCCAGCACCATCAACTGGCCGCGGGCCAGCGGCTCGCGCAAGGCATCGCCGAGGCTGATGCTGTTGCCCTGGTATTGCCCGACCTCGAACAGCTCGGCAAGGTGGCCGACATAGAGCACCACTTCGCGCGTGGCCAGTTCGCGGCACAGCGTGGTCAGCGCCTGCTGCCAACTGCCGTCGCGCGTCAGGCCCTGGATGAGTCGTGCCGCGCTGGTTTCCCACGGAGAGCCGGCGGCGCGGTCGCGGCGCTCGCGCGCGTACTGGTGGATCAGAGCCGTCTTGCCGCTGCTTTCCGCGCCGACGACCAGCACGCTGCGCGCGAACCGGCCCTCCGCCGCGCGCTGCAAAGCGGTCAGCGGCACGGCCAGTCCGATGGCGGTGCGCGAGCCGACGCTCATCTCGTCGGCCACCGTGGGAAGCAGCGGCTTGGCGCGATCGTCCTTCAGCTTGCGCAATGCTTCGGCGCTGTGGAACACGAGGTCGAGCGGCAATTGCGTCAGCTCGACCTGCTCGAACCATTGGGCCGCCACCTGGCGCCGCACGTCGGTCTGCCGGCCGGCGCGACGGTGTTCGAGCACGATGGCTTCGCTCACGGCTTCGCGCAGGCGCTCCGCCTCGGCGAGCGCGACGATGCCCAGAGCGGGCACGTAGCCGATGCAGGGCGTGTTCGCCGGGCCGCTGGAGAGAAACGCGACATGGTGGCAGCGGCGCGGCGGGTGCAGCAGCGGGTCGCTGCCGCCCGGCAGGTCGACATCGAACTCATGGCGCTCGAATGCCGGCGGATCGCTGATCTGCACGGCCTCGAGGTAGCGGCCCTTGTCGATCAGGTGCGACTGCACTGCCTGCGCCATGCGCCGGGCCATCGCATGCGCGCTGCTGCCGAGCCACGCCATCTCGGGAAAGGCCAGCGACGTGACGACGGTATCGCCGGCCACGGTGGTCAGTTCGAAGAAGGCGAGGCTGGAGGGAATGGGAAGAGTCCTGTGGGCACGAACGAAATTGGCGGAGATTCTGCCTCAAGGGTTTGACGCATCCGCCAAGCAAAACGCCCGGCAAGGGCCGGGCGTTCTGGGGTGCTGGGAAGCCTGGAAGGCTTACACGTCGATATTCGCAGCCCGCAGCGCGTTCTGCTCGATGAACTCCCGGCGCGGTTCCACTTCGTCGCCCATCAGCATCGTGAACACGCGGTCGGCTTCGATCGCATCGTCGATCTGCACGCGCAGCAGGCGCCGCACGGTCGGGTCCATGGTGGTTTCCCACAGCTGCTCGGGGTTCATTTCGCCCAGGCCCTTGTAGCGCTGGCGCGAAGTGGCGCGTTCGGCTTCGCTGATGAGCCACTTCATGGCCTGGCGGAAGTCGTCGACCTTTTCTTCCTTGGCGCGTTCGCCCTCGCCGCGCTTGACCAGCGCGCCTTCGGGGCTCAGCAGACCGCGGAAGGTGTTGGCGGCTTCGGCCAATGCGGCGTAGTCGGCGCCGTGCACGAAGTCCTGCGTGAGCACGCTGCTCTTGATGTTGCCGTGGTGGCGGCGGCTGATGCGCAGCAGCGGCTTGTCGGTGCGGGCGTCGAACTCGCTGCTCACCTCGGCCGGCACACCGGTGGTGTTGAGTTCGCGCAGCTTGGCCTGCAGCGCCACGGCCGAAGCCTCGGCGGCGGGCGTGGTATCGAGGTCGAGCGCCACGCCGTCGGCAATGGCGCGCAGCGCCTCGGCGTCCATGAAGTTGCGCAGGCGCGCAATCACGGCCTCGGCCACCTGGTGCTTGCGCGCCAGTTCGGCCAGGGTGTCGCCGCTGAGCGTGGTCGAGCTGGCCCCGCCGGTCTCGATGCGCGCGTCTTTCAGCGCCACCTTGAGCAGGAAGGCGTCGAGCGCGGGGCCGTCCTTCAGGTACTGCTCTTCCTTGCCGACCTTGACCTTGTACAGCGGCGGCTGCGCGATGTAGATGTGGCCGCGCTCCACCAGCTCCGGCATCTGCCGGTAGAAGAAGGTGAGCAGCAGCGTGCGGATGTGGGCGCCGTCGACGTCGGCGTCGGTCATGATGATGATGCGGTGGTAGCGCAGCTTGGCGACGTTGAAGTCGTCCGCGCCGCCGCCCGCCGTGGTCGCGCCTGCGCGGCCGATGCCGGTGCCCAGGGCGGTGATCATGGTGAGAATTTCGTTGCTGGTGAGCAGCTTCTCGTAGCGAGCCTTCTCGACGTTCAGGATCTTGCCGCGCAGCGGCAGGATGGCCTGGAACTTCCGGTCGCGGCCCTGCTTGGCGGAGCCGCCGGCGGAGTCACCCTCCACCAGGTAGACCTCGCACAGGGCGGGATCCTTTTCCTGGCAGTCGGCCAGCTTGCCGGGCAGACCCATGCCGTCGAGCACGCCCTTGCGGCGCGTCATTTCGCGCGCCTTGCGGGCGGCTTCGCGGGCGCGGGCGGCCTCGACGATCTTGCCGCAGATGATCTTGGCGTCGTTCGGGCGTTCCTGCAGATAGTCGGTCAGCAGCTTGCCGACGATGTCTTCCACCGGCGCGCGCACTTCGCTGGACACCAGCTTGTCCTTGGTCTGGCTCGAGAACTTGGGCTCGGGCACCTTCACGCTCAGCACGCAGCACAGGCCTTCGCGCATGTCGTCGCCGGTGACTTCGACCTTCGCCTTCTTGGCGAACTCGTTCTCTTCGATGTATTTGTTGATGACGCGGGTCATCGCGGCGCGCAGGCCCGTGAGGTGGGTGCCTCCGTCACGCTGCGGGATGTTGTTGGTGAAGCAGAGGACCTGCTCGTTGTAGCCGCTGTTCCACTGCATCGCCACTTCGACGCCGATGTGCGTGCCGGGAATGCCGCCGTAGGTGTCGGCCGGGCGTTCGCCTTCGGCGTAGAACGAGTTCGGATGCAGGACGGTCTTGCCCTTGTTGATGAACTCCACGAAGCCGCGCACGCCGCCGGCGCCCGAGAAGTCGTCTTCCTTGCCGGTGCGCTCGTCCTTCAGGCGGATGCGCACGCCGTTGTTCAGGAAGCTCAGCTCGCGCAGGCGCTTGGAGAGGATTTCATAGTGGAAATCGTTGTTCTCCTTGAAGATCTGCGTGTCGGGCAGGAAGTGCACTTCGGTGCCGCGCTTGTCGGTGTCGCCGATGATCTTCATGGGCGAGACTTCGACGCCGCTCACCGTTTCCAGCAGGCGGTTCTGCACGAAGCCGCGGCTGAATTCGAGTTCGTGGATCTTGCCTTCGCGGCGCACCACCAGGCGCAGCATCACGCTGAGCGCGTTCACGCAGCTCACGCCCACGCCGTGCAGGCCGCCCGACACCTTGTAGCTGTTCTGGTTGAACTTGCCGCCGGCGTGCAGCTCGGTGAGCGCGATTTCTGCCGCCGAGCGCTTGGGCTCGTGCTTGTCGTCCATCTTCACGCCGGTGGGAATGCCGCGGCCGTTGTCGGTGACGGAGATCGAGTTGTCCGAATGGATGGTCACGACGATGTCGTCGCAATGGCCGGCCAGCGCTTCGTCGATGGAGTTGTCCACCACTTCGAACACCAGGTGGTGCAGGCCGGTGCCGTCGGAGGTGTCGCCGATGTACATGCCGGGGCGCTTGCGCACGGCCTCGAGCCCTTCGAGGATGGTGATGGAGCCTTCGCCGTAGCTGTTGTCGGCCGCTGCGGCCGTTTCGATCTCGGGGATGTAGACGGGCTCGGTGTGCGGCACGTCGGGCTTGTTTTCTTCAGCACTCATTCGGATATTCCTCTGTCTCTCACGGCATTCGCGCGTGATTTTTCGGGCTCTCAAAAGCTCAATTCGCCGCCTCTTGAAAGCGCAAACCCGCGGGGGGCCGCGGGCTGTGTGCGCAAGGCGCTTCGGTGTCTGTCTGCTAGATACGCATCGGCATCACGACATATTTGAAGGATGCGTTCTCGGGGATGGTCAGCAGCGCCGAACTGTTGGAGTCGGCCAGGTCCAGCTTGACCATGTCCTGGTCCATGTTCGACAGCGCGTCGATCAGGTAGGTCACGTTGAAGCCGATTTCGATGGCGTCGCCGCCGTAGTCGATGTCGAGCTCGTCCTGGGCTTCTTCCTGCTCGGCGTTGTTCGACGCGATGCGCAGCGTGCCCGGCTCGATGTTCAGGCGCACGCCCTTGAACTTCTCGCTGGTCAGGATGGCGGTGCGCTGCAGGCTGGCCAAGAGCGGCGCGCGGCCCAGGGTGACGGTGTTCTTGTGGTTCTTGGGAATCACGCGGTTGTAGTCGGGGAACTTGCCCTCGACCAGCTTGGTGACGAACTCCATGCCGCCGAAGCTGAACTTGGCCTGGTTGTTCGCGAACTGCATCTCGATGGCGCCTTCGGCGTCGGACAGCAGGCGCTGCATTTCGAGCACAGTCTTGCGCGGAAGAATGACTTCCTGGCGCGGCACTTCGACGTCGAGCGTGGCCGACGAGAACGCCAGGCGGTGGCCGTCGGTGGCCACCAGGCTCAGCTGCTTGCCTTCGGCGACGAAGAGGATGCCGTTCAGGTAGTAGCGGATGTCATGCACGGCCATTGCGAACGACACTTGCGAGAGCAGGTCCTTCAGCGTCTTTTGCGGCACGCTGAACACGGGGCCGAAGTTGGCGGCTTCCTGCACCAGCGGGAAGTCTTCGGCCGGCAAAGATTGCAGCGTGAAGCGGCTCTTGCCGCCCTTGAGCACCAGCTTGCTCGCGCTCGATTCGAGGCTCACGGTCTGGTCCGAAGGCATGGTGCGCAGGATGTCGATGAGCTTGCGCGCGCCGATGGTGGTGGTGAAGTTGCCTTCGTCGCCGCCCAGTTCGGCGGTGGTGCGGATCTGGATCTCGAGGTCGCTGGTGGTCAGCTGCAGCTGGCCGCCGGTCTTGCGGATCAGCACGTTCGCCAGGATCGGCAAGGTGTGACGCCGCTCGACGATGCCCGCCACGGACTGCAGCGCGGCGAGGACTTTGTCTTGGTTTGCCTTCAAAACGATCATGTCTTCTTCCTCTTCTCTATCTCTTTGAATCAGCTTGTAAGACGCCATTCTCCGCTGTCGCGAGGGGCATCCTGGATGACATCTGGCTTCAGCCCTTGAGCGTCTGCTCGAGCACGTGGAGCTGCTGGTTGAGTTCGGTGAGCTGCTGGCGCTCGCCCGAAATCTTGCGCACCGCGTGCAGCACCGTCGTGTGGTCGCGCCCACCGAACAGCTCGCCGATTTCCGGCAGGCTCTTCTGCGTGAGTTCCTTGGCCAGGTACATCGCGATCTGCCGCGGCCGCGCAATGCTGGCCGGGCGTTTCTTGCTGTACATGTCGGCGACCTTGATCTTGTAGTAGTCGGCCACCGTTTTCTGGATATTCTCGACGGAGATCTGCCGATTCTGGATCGACAACAAGTCACGCAGCGCCTCGCGCGCCAGGGCGATCGAGATCTCTTTCTGGTTGAAGCGCGAGTAAGCCAGGATCTTGCGCAGCGCGCCTTCGAGCTCGCGCACGTTGGAGCGCACGTTCTTGGCGACGAAGAAGGCCACTTCTTCCGGCATTTCGGCCGATTCGGCGCGCGCCTTGTTGATCAGGATAGCCACGCGCATTTCGAGCTCGGGCGGCTCGATGGCGACCGTGAGACCCGAATCGAAGCGCGAAACCAGGCGCTCGTGGATGTCGGCCAGCCCCTTCGGGTAGGTGTCGCTGGTCATCACGATGTGGGATTTCTTGGCCAGCAGGGCCTCGAACGCGTTGAAGAATTCTTCCTGCGTCCGGTCCTTGTTGGCGAAGAACTGCACATCGTCGATCAGCAACAGATCGAGCGAGTGATAGCGTTCCTTGAACTCATCGAAAGTCTTGCGCTGATAGGCCTTGACCACATCCGACACGAATTGCTCGGCGTGGATGTAGAGAACTTTGGAATCGGCGCGGTCGGCCAGCAGCCGGTTGCCCACGGCATGCATCAGGTGGGTCTTGCCCAGGCCGACGCCGCCGTAGATGAAAAGCGGGTTGTAAAGATGGCCGGGCATGCCCGCCACGTGCATGGCCGCGGCGCGCGCCATGCGGTTGGCCGTGCCTTCGACCAGGGTGTCGAAGGTGAGCCCCGAATTGAGCCGGTTCTTGAAGCCGGCGGCGGCGGGCTCCTCGCCCGGGCCGGCCACGTCGCGCGGCACGTCGGTCTCGGTCATGACCGCCACAGGCGCAGAGCGCACGGGCGTTTCGCGAGGAGCAAGCGCTAACTCGATGGCGACCGGCTGGCCGTACATCTTCTCGGCCATGGCCGCGATCTTGCCGGCGTACTGGGCCCGGATCCAGTCGAGCTTGAACCGGTTGGCGACGAACACGGTCATGCGCGACAGGTCGTCGGCGACCTGTGCCGTCAGGGGTTTGATCCAGGTGTTGAACTGCTGCTCGGACAGTTCCTGCGCGAGCTGGTCGACGCAGGCCTGCCAGAGGCTTTCGCCGATGCCGTCAGTCGACATGGGCGGGAGAAAAAGTGATGAGACCTTCGGGCATTTCTTGGTATAGGTATTGTGGATATTCTCTGCTGGAAGGCGGCTGGCATTCTAACTTGTCAAAACCTTATCCACACGCTGTCCCGGATGCCGAAAGGCCCGCAAATCCAGTCGAAGATTGTTCGGGCGGCCAATGTTTGCGATAATTGCGGGTTTCCCTGAAAACCTCTTTGCGTTCGTCACTGGAGCTAGGAGTAGGAGTTCAGGGGTTATCCCTGGGTCATCCCAACACGCTCCCCCGGCGCCCCGCTGGCTTCTCATGCTTTTTCAGGCAGAGAGTCCGCGCGAACAGGGAATTAGGAAATCATCATGAAACGCACTTATCAAGCTTCCAAAGTCCGCCGCGCCCGTACCCACGGCTTCCTGGTCCGCATGAAGACCCGCGGCGGCCGTGCCGTCATCAACGCACGCCGCGCCAAGGGCCGCAAGCGCCTGGCCGTCTGACGGCAGCCCACCTGCCGTTGCCAGCAGCCGATACGTCAGCGCCAGCTTCCGCGGCCGGTGCGTCCGGCCTGACCGGTAACGACGTGCGCGGCCAGGCTTCCATGCAGCGGCTCAAGACCCGCGCGCAATTCCAGGCCGTCCTCGCAGGTGCCACCGTGGCGCGCACTGCTCATTTCGCATTGCATCGCTGTGCGCTCGATTCCGCATCGGGCGCACCGCCGCTGTTCGCGTCCGACGACGTCTGGCTGGGTGCCATGGTGCCCAAGCGCTGGGCGCGTCGCGCGGTCACGCGCAACGCCATCAAGCGCCAGATCTACGCCGTGAGCGCCGCTCAGGGTGTCGTTTTGCCACGTGCCGCGCACGTGGTGCGGCTGCGCGCGGGCTTCGACCGCAAGGAATTCGTGAGCGCCACCTCAGACAAGCTCAAGAGCGCCGTTCGCGCCGAACTCCAGCAACTGCTGGCACGGGCCGCGCGCACGCCGGCGCCCTCTTCTTCCGCGCCTGCCTCTTCCTCATCATCATGAAACGCCTGCTGATCGGCTTCGTGAAGGCCTACAGACTGCTGCTGAGCCCCTGGCTCGGCCAGTCGTGCCGCTTCACGCCGACATGCTCGGTGTATTCGATCGAGGCGCTCGAGGTGCACGGCGCGCTCAAGGGCAGCTACCTGACTCTGCACCGCATCGCGCGCTGCCAGCCCTGGTGCCAGGGCGGCCACGATCCGGTTCCACCGAAATCACAGCGTCGCACTGACAAGTCAGGATCGCTGTTTTCGTCTCTTCTCTCCTCCGACAAGAAGTCTTCGTCATGAACGATATCCGCCGCACGATACTGTGGGTGATTTTTGGGTTCTCGCTGGTGTTGCTGTGGGACCAATGGCAGGTCTTCAACGGCAACAAGCCGACCTTCCTGCCGTCGAGCAAGCCGGCCGTCACCGCCCCGGCCGCCGGCACGCCCGCCACCGCCAACGGCGTGCCCACCGCGTCCGCCGCCCCCGGCAGCGCGGGTGCCGTGCCGACGTCGGCCTTGCCGGCCGCGCCGCGCGAGAAGGTCAACGTCACCACCGACCTGTTCAAGGCCACGATCGACAGCGAAGGCGCCACGGTCAACTACCTCGAACTGCTGAAGTACGACGAAGCCGACCGCAGCAAGCATGTCGTGCTGTTCGAAGACGGCTCGCCCGCCACGCGCTACGTCGCGCAGACCGGCCTGCTGAACCCGGTGGCCGGCGAGGCTTTCCCCAACCACCTGACGCAGATGACGCCGAAGGCCGGCCCGCGTGAAATGGCCGACGGCCAGAACACGCTGGAAGTGAGCTTCGAAAGCGCACCCGTCGGCGGCCTGAAGTACGTCAAGACCTATGTGTTCCACCGCGGTGACTACGCCATCGGCGTGCGCCACGAAGTCGTCAATGTGAGCGACCAGCCGCGCGACGCCCTGCTCTACATGCAGCTGCTGCGTCACGGCACCGTGGCCGCCGGCACCATGTTCGGCACCAACACCTTCACCGGCCCGGCCGCGTACACCAACGAGAAGAAGTTCCACAAGCTGGACTTCAAGGACATCGCCAAGGGCAAGATCGAACCGCCACCGCCGGCCAACGACGGCTGGATCGCGATGGTGCAGCATTACTTCGCGTCGGCCTGGCTGCTCAAGGGCGACCCGGCCAGCGAACAGCTGCGCCGCGAGTTCCGCGTGAAGGACCTGGGCGACAACCTGTTCACCGTTTCGATGGTGGCCACGCTGCCGAAGATCGCCCCGGGCGCCACGCAGGTCGTGAACAGCGCGCTGTTCGCCGGTCCTGAGGAAGAAAAGAAGCTCGAAGCCATCGCACCGGGCCTGGACCTGGTGAAGGACTACGGCATCTTCGCGATCATCTCCAAGCCGCTGTACTGGCTGCTTACCCAGCTGCACGGCATCCTGGGCAACTGGGGCTGGTCGATCGTCGCGCTGGTGGTGCTGCTGAAGGCGGCCTTCTACTGGCTCAACGCCAAGGCCTACGCCAGCATGGCCAAGATGAAGGCCATCAATCCGAAGATCATGGAAATGCGCGAGCGGCTGAAGGACAAGCCGCAGGAAATGCAGCAAGAGATGATGCGGATCTACAAGACCGAGAAGGTCAATCCGATGGGCGGCTGCTTCCCCATCGTGATCCAGATTCCGGTGTTCATCGCGCTGTATTGGGTGCTGCTGTCGTCGGTCGAAATGCGCCATGCACCGTGGATCGGCTGGATCAGCGACCTGTCGGCACCGGACCCCTGGTACATCCTGCCGATCGTCATGACGGCCACCTCGCTGTTCCAGACCTGGCTCAACCCGACGCCACCCGATCCGATGCAGGCCAAGCTGATGTGGATCATGCCGCTCGCATTCAGCGTGATGTTCATCTTCTTCCCGGCCGGCCTGGTGCTGTACTGGATCACGAACAACGTGCTGTCGATCGCGCAGCAGTGGTTCATCAACAAGCGCCTGGGCGTGCTCGGCACCAAGTAGCAACAGCCGCACGGCATCCAAGCCATCCCACGAAGGGCCGCGTAAGCGGCCCTTTTTGCTGAAAGAATCCGCACCATGCTCGCCCGAACCACCGATCCCATCGTCGCCATCGCCACTGCCTCGGGGCGCGGGGCGGTCGGCATCGTGCGGGTGTCGGGGGCCCGGCTGGCGCCGCTGATCGAGGCCATCTGCGGCCGCGTACTCAAGCCGCGCGAAGCCACCTACCTGCCGTTTCGCGATGCAGGCGGCGAGCCGGTCGACCACGGCCTGGCCATTCACTTTCCGTCGCCGAATTCCTTCACCGGCGAAGACGTGCTCGAGCTGCAGGCGCACGGCGGCGCGGTCGTGCTGCAGTTGCTGCTGGCGCGCTGTCTCGAGGCGGCGGCCGAGCCCGATCCGGTCACAGGCCGCCCGCGCCTGCCCGGCCTGCGCGTGGCCGAGCCGGGGGAGTTCAGCCAGCGGGCCTTCCTCAACGGCAAGATCGACCTGGCGCAGGCCGAGGCGATTGCCGACCTGATCGACGCCAGCACCGAAGCGGCCGCGCGCAGCGCCGGGCGCTCGCTGTCTGGTGCCTTCTCGCGCGAGATCCACACGCTGCGCGATGCGCTGATCCACCTGCGCATGCTGGTCGAAGCCACGCTCGACTTTCCGGAAGAAGAAATCGACTTCCTGCAGAAGGCCGATGCGGCCGGGCAGCTGGCGAAGCTGCAGTCGCAACTGGCCGCCGTGCAGCAGCGTGCGCGCCAGGGTGCGCTGCTGCGCGAGGGCATCAAGGTGGTGATCGCGGGCCAGCCCAACGCGGGCAAGAGCTCGCTGCTCAACGCGCTGGCGGGCGCCGAACTGGCCATCGTGAGCGCGGTGGCGGGCACCACGCGCGACGTGGTCTCGCAGACCATCCAGATCCACGGCGTGCCGCTGCATGTGGCCGACACCGCCGGCCTGCGCGAGAGCAGCGACGAGGTCGAGCAGATCGGCGTGGCGCGCGCGTGGGGGCAGATCGAAAGCGCGGACGCCGTGCTGTTCCTGCACGACCTGACCCGCGCTGCCCTGCCGGACTACGCTGCCGCCGACGCGGAGATCCTCGCGGGCCTGCGGCGCAAGCTGCCGGCGAGCGTGCCGGTGCTGGATGTCTGGAACAAGCAGGACGCGGCGCCTTCGACAGAGCCTGCCGAAGGCATCGCGCTGTCCGCCAAGACCGGCCTGGGCATCGAGGCATTGCGAGAGCAATTGCTGGCCATGGCCGGCTGGCAAGCCGTGCCCGAGGGCGTGTATTTGGCGCGCGCACGCCATGTGCAGGCGCTGGCCCAGGTCGAAGCGCATCTGGCGCTGGCGGCGAGCCACCTCGCGGCACAGGCCCAGTTGCTCGACCTGTTGGCCGAGGAACTGCGGCTGGCGCAGAACGCGCTGAACGAGATCACCGGGGAGTTCGGTGCCGATGACCTGCTGGGGGTCATCTTTTCGCGCTTTTGCATTGGGAAATAGCGACAGGCGCCGGAAAAACGTAAACACTTGTAGCCCAATCTGGTGGCCATCGCGGATACTTCTGCACCGATGCGGGGGTTGAGAAAACCATGTCCATACAGAATCTGAGCCGCGCCATCGCGGAGAACACGAGCAGCGACGCCTTTGCGTTGACGTTCAGCGTCCAGCAGTGGGAAACGCTGGTCGGCTACCTGCAGCCCATAGACACCAGCATCGGCGACGTGCTGATCGAACAGGGCACGCCGGACCGCTCGGTGTTCTTCATCGAGAGCGGCGCCATCAGCGTGCATCGCGTCAGCAGCAAGGAGCAGATGAAGCTCGCCGTGCTGACCGCCGGCTCGGTGGTCGGCGAAGGCTCGTTCTTCTCGCGCCTGCCGCACTCCGCCAACGTGGTGGTCACCGGCGCGGGCCGCGTGTGGCGGCTCACCGCGATCCGCTTTGCCGAGATGTCGAACCGCCAGCCCAACCTGGCGCTGGAAATCTCGATGGCGCTGGGCGCCGTGATCGCCAAGCGCATGGCGCACCGCTCCAAGCGCGTCGCCGTGACCTGAGGCCCTGGCAGCCTCCGCCAGAGACTTTCCAGCTGCGGGCATGCCCGCCAGCAGTCCTTTTCGTTCCGGTTCCCGAGAGTTAGAGAGTAGTCAGTAGTAAGCCATGGCCTTGATCTGTCCGGTCTGCAGCACGGAAAACCGTGACGGCGCCAATTTCTGCCGGAGCTGCGGCAACACGCTGTCCGGCAAGGCAACCCGGATTCCCCCGCCGCCGAGCCCCGAGCGCGAGTGGGCCACCACCGCCCCCGCCCAGCTGCGCGCTCCGACCATTCCGGCGCCGCTCTTCGACCCCGGCGAGCTTGAGCCCCGGCGTTCGTTCTTCGGAAGATCGTCGGCCCCCGCGCCGTCGGACGACCAGGAGACCATGATCATGGTCTACGACGACCCTCCGCCGCCGCCTCCTCCCGCCCCGTCGTCGGGCTTCGAGACCGCGCGACAGGAGAAGGCCGAACGCAAGCGCACCCGGGTCAAGGTCCGGCGGCCTGTCGAGCGGCCACCGCGCAAGCGGGTGATCCTGTTGTGGCTCGGGCTGTTGGCGGTGGCGGTGCTGATGATGGTCGCGGGCTGGTACGGCTACGGAACCCGCAAGGCGCCCGCCGCGATCACAGACACCGAGCCGGCGGTATCGGCACCGGCCGTCGAGCCCGCGGCGCCACCGGCGGAGCCGGCATCACCCCCGGCGCCCGCCGCGCCGGAGCCTCCAGCGGCAGAGGCACCTCCGGCCGCCGAAGCCGCGCCGCTCGCGGCTAGCGCCAAGCCCCCGGCCCGGCCGCGCAAACAGGCAACCGTCGCAGCCCCCGCGACCGGCACCCCTGAAACCCCAGCACCCGCCGTCGCGGCAGCCCCGCCGCCACCGGCACCCGCCCCTCCTCCCCCCGAACCCCTGGCCCAGTGCGGCGACCGCAACTTCATCGCGCGGGCGCAGTGCATGGCCGCGCAGTGCCTGAAGGCCGAGTACAAGGCCCATGCGCAATGCGAGGCGGTGCGCCGCCAGCAGCGCATCGACGAGGAAAAGCGCAACCCGACGCTGATCAACTGAGCCGGGCCGGGCGGCCTCGGCCGCCTCAGCCCTTCTGCAGCCGTTCGATCGCCACGGCCAGCGCGGTCGGCTTGCCGGAAAGCACCAGCGTGTCGCCGTCGGTCAGCACCGTGTCGGCGCCCGGTGTGCGCGGCTGGCCGTCATGGCGGCGCAGGCTCGCGACGCGCACGCCCAGCGTCGGCAGCGCCAGCTGCTCCAGCGTCTGGCCGATGGCGCGGGCGCCGGCGCTCAGGGTGAAGCTGTTGAGCCGCTCGTGGTCGACCTCGTCGGCCTTGTCGTCGTCGGCGCCGTGAAAGTAGCCGCGCAGCAGGTTGTAGCGCGCGTCGCGCTGGTCCTGCACCACGCGGATCACGCGCCGCATCGGCACGCCCACCAGCGCCAGCGCATGGCTCGCGAGCATCAGCGAACCCTCGATGGCCTCGGGCACCACCTCGGTGGCGCCGGCGGCCTGCAGCTTCTCCAGGTCGTGATCGTCCTGCGTGCGCACGATCACCGGCACGTGGGCGGCATGGGCGCGCGCGTTGGCCAGCACCTTCATGGCGCCCGGCACGTCGAGGTAGGTGACGACCACCGCGCTGGCGCGCGCCAGGCCGGCCGCCATCAGGGCCTGCAGCCGTGCCGCGTCGCCGAACACCACTGAGTCGCCGGCCGCTGCGGCCTGTCGTACGCGGTCGGGGTCGAGGTCGAGCGCCATGTACGGAATGCCCTCGCGTTCGAGGATGCGCGCCAGGTTCTGGCCGCAGCGCCCGTAGCCGCAGATGATCACGTGCTGCGCCGTGTTGATGGTCTTGCGCGCGATGCTCGTCATCTGCAGCGACTGCTGCAGCCAGTCGCTGGCCACGAGCTTTCGCACGATGGCGTTGCTGTACATGATGATGAAAGGCGTCGCCAGCATCGACAGCACCATCGACGCTAGCACCGGGTTGGCCAGCCACGGCGGCAACAGGCTGCGCTCCTGCGCCAGCGTCAGCAGCACGAAGCCGAATTCGCCGGCCTGCGCCAGATAGAGGCCGGTGCGCAACGACACGCCCGAGGTGGCGCCCAGCACCCGCGCCAGCACCGTCACCAGCCCGAGCTTGAACCCCAGCGGCACCAGCAGCAGCACGCCCACCAGCATCCAGCGCTCGACCACGATGTGCCAGTCGAGCGACATGCCCACGGTGATGAAGAACAGCCCCAGCAGCACGTCGTGGAACGGGCGGATGTCGGTCTCGACCTGGTGCTTGTATTCGGTTTCCGACACCAGCATGCCCGCGATGAACGCGCCCAGCGCCAGGCTCAGGCCGGCCAGCTCGGTGAGCCAGGCCAGCCCCAGCGTGACCAGCAGCACGTTCAGGATGAACAGCTCCTCGCTGCGCCGCCGCGCCACCAGCGTGAGCCACCAGCGCATGACGCGGGGGCCGCCGTAGAGCAGCACACCGATGAGGAAGGTGGCCTTCAGCAGCGCGAGGCCGAGCGCCTTGGCCAGCGCCTCGGGTGGCGCGCCCAGCGCGGGAATCAGCACCAGAAGCGGCACCACCGCCAAGTCCTGAAACAGCAGCACACCCATTACGCGCTTGCCGTGTTCGCTCTCCAGCTCCAACCGCTCGGCCATCAGCTTGACGACGATGGCGGTGCTGCTCATGGTGAGCGCGCCCGACAGCGCCAGCGCGGTCTGCCAGCCGAGCTGCCACGACGGCGGCAGCAGCCGCGCGATCAGCAGCGCGCCGACCGTGGCGATGGTCATCGTCAGCAGCACCTGCAGCAGGCCCAGCCCGAACACGTGTTTTCGCATCGCGCGCAGCTTGGGGAGGCTGAACTCCAGCCCGATCACGAACATCAGGAACACGACGCCGAACTCGCCCAGGTGCCGGATGCCCTCGGAGTTCTGCGCCAGCGCGAACGCATGCGGCCCGATCAGCACG
Source organism: Variovorax paradoxus (assembly GCF_022009635.1). Lineage (NCBI taxonomy): Bacteria > Pseudomonadati > Pseudomonadota > Betaproteobacteria > Burkholderiales > Comamonadaceae > Variovorax > Variovorax paradoxus. The sequence goes on along the minus strand of NZ_CP091716.1, from coordinate 95,960 downwards.
CCGGCCGACAGGTAGCCCAGCATCGGCGGCAGTTTCAGGGAGCGGCAGGCCACCACGCCGATCACCGCGGCAAGCAAATACAACAGCGTGAGATCGAACGAAGACATAGGCGCCGATGCTAGAGCAATGTCCGTGCCCCGGGCTTCGCCGGGGCGCGTATATCCCCGGACTGGCCGCCCCGTAAAATCGGCCGATGAGCTCCCGTCCCGCCCCGGCCCCCGTGGTCGACCCCGAAGCGATCCTCTCCCGGGCACGCATCACTTTCGACATCGAAGCCGAAGCCGTCTCCGGCCTGAAGGCCCGTGTCGGGCCGAGCTTCGTCGACGCCGTGCGCAAGATCCTCGAAGTGCGCGGCCGCGTGGTCGTGATGGGCATGGGCAAGAGCGGCCACGTCGGCCGCAAGATCGCAGCCACCCTCGCATCCACCGGCACGCCCGCGATGTTCGTGCACCCGGCCGAGGCCAGCCACGGCGACCTGGGCATGATCAAGTCGGTCGACCTGGTGCTGGCCATTTCCAACAGCGGCGAGGTCGATGAGCTCACCGTCATCCTGCCGGTCGTCAAGCGCCAGGGCGTGCCCCTGATCGCCATGACCGGCCGCCCCGAATCCACCCTCGCGCGCCATGCCGACATCGTGATCGACGCCGGCGTGTCCAAGGAAGCCTGCCCGCTCAACCTCGCGCCTACCGCGAGCACCACCGCGCAGATGGCGATGGGCGACGCGCTGGCCGTGGCGCTGCTCGACGCGCGCGGCTTCGGCTCGGAAGACTTCGCGCGCTCGCATCCGGGCGGCGCGCTCGGGCGCAAGCTGCTCACCCACGTGAGCGACGTCATGCGCTCCGGCGACGAGGTGCCGCGCGTGCCGCCCTCGGCCACCATCAGCGAACTGATGCGCGCGATGAGCATCAAGGGCTTCGGCGCCGCCGCGGTGGTCGAGCCCGACGGCCGTGCCTCGGGCATCTTCACCGACGGCGACCTGCGCCGCCTGATCGAGGCCGGCGCCGACCTGCGCAGCCCCAAGGCTGCCGACGTGATGCATCACAACCCGCGCACCATTCGCGTCGACGCCCTGGCCGTGGAAGCCGCCGAGCTGATGGAGCAATGCGGCATCACCCGGCTGTTCGTGATCGACGGCGCGGGCGTGGTCGTGGGTGCGATCAACACCAACGACCTGATGCGCGCGAAGGTCATCTGATGGCGCTCGAGTTCCAGGCCGAGACCTTGCTCGCCGCGCAGGACGTGCGCATCGTCTTCTTCGACATCGACGGCGTGCTGACCGACGGCGGCGTGTACTTCACCGAGCACGGCGAAACGCTCAAGCGCTTCAGCATCCTCGACGGCTACGGCCTCAAGCTGCTGCGCAAGGCGGGCATCACGCCCGCCGTGATCACCGGGCGCGACTCCAAGCCGCTGCGCGTGCGGCTCGAGGCGCTGGGCATCGAACACGTGCGCTACGGCACCGAAGACAAGCTGCCCGCCGCGCAGGCTATGCTCGACCAGCTCGGCTTCACGTGGGCGCAGGCCGCGGCCATCGGCGACGACTGGCCCGATTTGCCGGTGCTCACGCGCGTCGGCTTCGCGGCGGCGCCGGCCAATGCGCATGCCGAGGTGCGCGGCATCGCCCGCTATGTCACCCAGGCGCGGGGCGGCGAAGGCGCGGCGCGCGAGTTCTGCGACCTGCTCCTCACGGCCTGCGGCCAGTACCGCGCCATGCTCGATGCTGCCCGGGGCCCGAACACATGAACAACGTGAAACGCGCATGGGGGCTGGTGCGCAACGTCCTCGACCGCGCCACGATCTACCTGCCGATCATCCTGACGGCAGCCGTCGCGCTCGGCACCTACTGGCTGGTGCGCAATGCGCCCAAGCTGCTGGAGCCCACCGCCAAGGCCGCGCCCACGCATGAGCCCGACTATTTCATGCGCGACTTCGTCATCAAGAACTTCCTGCCGAACGGCGAATTGCGCAGCGAACTGTTCGGCGTCGAAGGCCGGCACTATCCCGACACCGACACCATCGAGGTCGACAAGGTGCGCATGCGCTCCATCTCGCCCGAAGGCCTGGTGACGCGCTCCACCGCCAACCGTGGGCTGTCGAATTCGGACGGCAGCGAACTGCAGCTGTTCGGCAATGCGATCGTCATCCGCGATCCGTCCGTTGGCGCCGACGGCAAGCCCACGCCGCGCCTCGAATTCCGTGGCGAGTTCCTGCACGCCTTCGTCGACACCGAGCGCGTCACCTCGAACCAGCCGGTTACGCTGATCCGCGACAAGGACCAGTTCACCGGCGACACGCTCGACTACGACAACCTGACCGGCGTGGCCAACCTGAGGGGCCGGGTGCGCGGCGTGCTGATTCCGTCGGCCGCCGCTGCTGCTCCCGCGCCTGCCAAGAAGCGCTGACAAGAAGAAGACTTCCCGAAAGATCCCGCATGACCACCTCGACCCCGCTCGTCTTCATTACCGGCGCGTCGAGCGGTATCGGCCAGGCCATGGCCGCGAGCTTCTACGACGCGGGGTACCGGCTGGCGCTGGTGGCCCGGCGCACGACGGAGATCGAGGCCTGGGCGAAGTCCCGAGGGTTGAGCGCGGACCGCTACCGGATCTACAGCGCCGACGTGGCGCAGACCGACAGCATCGTGGCGGCCGGCAACGCATGCATCGCGCAGCAGGGGTTGCCCGACGTGGTGATCGCCAACGCGGGCATCAGCATCGGCATCGACACCGCGGAGCGCTCCGACCTCGACGTGCTGTCGCAGACCTTCGCCACCAACAACGTCGGCCTGGCCGCGACCTTCCATCCGTTCGTGCGGGCGATGGTGCAGCGCGGCAGCGGGCGGCTGGTCGGCATTGGCAGCGTCGCTTCCATCCGCGGCCTGCCGGGCCACGGCGCCTACTGCGCGAGCAAGGCCGGCGTGGTCGCGTACTGCGAGAGCCTGCGCGGCGAGTTGCACAACAGCGGCGTGAAGGTTGTCACGCTCTGCCCCGGCTACATCGACACGCCGCTGACGCAAGGCAACCGCTATGGCATGCCCTTTCTCATGAAGGCCGAAGACTTCGCGGCCCAGGCGCTGCGGGCCATCGAGTCCGGCACGAGCTACCGGGTGATTCCGTGGCAGATGGGCGTGGTCGCCAAGATCATGCGCATGCTGCCCAACGCCGTGCTCGACCGCGCGGTGCAGGGGCGCGGGCGCAAGAAGCGAAGCGGCGAGGCCTGAGCGGCGCGCAGATCGGCGGAAAAGCGAGCGACCAAAGAAAAAGGCTCCGAAAGGAGCCTTTTGTCTTTTTTGCGTTTTGAGGCGCAGTGCTCAGTAGCCGCTGTTGCCGCCGCCGCCGTAGCCACCACCACCGCCGCTGCGACCACCGCCGCCACCGCCACGGGGACCGGCGCCGTAGGGGCTGCGGAAACCGCCATCGCCACCACCACCGCCGCCACCACTGCGGCCACCGCCGCCGTAGCCGCCGCCACCGCCGGAGCGGCCACCGCCGCCACCACCGTAGCCGCCACCACCGCCGCCGCCGTAGCCGCCGCCACCGCCGCCGCCATAACCACCACCACCGCCGTAGCCGCCGCCACCACCGCTGCGCGGGGGACGAGCTTCCATGGGACGTGCTTCGTTGACGACGACGCTGCGGCCGCCCAGGGGCTGGCCGTTCATGCCGTTGATGGCGGCCTGTGCTTCCGCGTCACTGCCCATCTCGACGAAGCCGAAGCCCTTCGAGCGGCCGGTGTCGCGCTCCATCATGACCTTGGCGCTGGTCACTGCGCCGAACTGGCCGAAGGCCTGTTCGAGATCACCGTCGCGCACCGAGTAAGGCAGGTTGCCGACGTACAGTTTGTTGCCCATCAAGGGACTCCTATAAACACATCAAGAAAAGCGATGGAGTCCCGAAAGCATCACTCAAACGAGAGCCGTCGAGTCGCGCGAAACTGACCGATCACCGAACTGCCTCCCCACCAAAATGAAGAGGGAGGCTCGTGCATTATGGGTGAAATATCCGAAAAGCAAGCAGGAATTTGCTTCTTGAGGTAGCACCTGTGAAAACAATCAAAAGCTAGCGCACGCTTACAAAATTGAGTGAGGCCCTTGGCGCTACAGGTAGAATCCTGCCCGTCATTGGGGAGTAGCCGCCTTCCGATTTGCGAGAGGGGCCCGCGTCAACAGACTTGTCCTGCCCCACAGGACATGGCGCGTGCAGTGAGAAAACACCTGGCGAGACCTTTGACCGTGCAACTTCGGGAATATGGCCGAAGGTGTTGCACGGTCAATTGCGTCCTTCGGCCAAGAAACCCCACGTTCAAAAAATGGAAGCTTTTCTCGTTGCAACCGGCGTAGTTGCGCTCGCCGAAATGGGCGACAAGACCCAACTCCTGGCCCTTCTGCTCGCAGCCCGTTTCAGGAAACCCTGGCCCATCGTGCTCGGCATCTTCGCCGCCACGATCATCAACCACGCCCTGGCAGGTGCCGTCGGCAACTACATCACGCACTGGCTTGGCCCCGACGTGCTGCGATGGATTCTTGGCGGCTCGTTCATCGCGATGGCGGTGTGGATGCTCATTCCCGACAAGCTCGACGACGACGATGCACCCGGCGTTTCCAGGTTCGGCGTCTTCGGCACCACGGTAATCGCGTTCTTCCTCGCCGAGATGGGCGACAAGACCCAGATCGCCACCGTCATGCTGGCCGCCCGCTTCACGCAGGACTACTTCTGGGTGGTCGCCGGCACCACGCTGGGCATGATGCTGGCGAATGCGCCGGTGGTGTGGCTGGGCGACAAGATCGTGCGCCGCGTGCCGATCAAGCTCGTGCACGGCATTTCCGCCGCGATCTTCCTGGCGCTGGGCGTGATCATGATCATCGGCTGGTAACCTCATCCGAGGGGGCGATATACTGCCCCTGCGCCGATTTGCTTCAGCTTGCGGGCGCTTTATAAATTCAGCTAAAGACAGGCGCGGCAGACCCGGCTCGTTTTTGGCGAGGCCGGGTTTTTTCATTCATGTCGTCGTCACCTCCCTTGGTCGTCACTTCGCAGTCGATGCAGTTCGCGGGCCCGCTGGCCCTGCGCAGCGGCGCATCGATCAGCGACTACACGCTCGCCTACGAAACCTACGGCACCCTGAACGCCGAGCGCAGCAACGCGGTGCTGGTGTGCCATGCGCTCAATGCCTCGCACCACGTGGCGGGCGTCTACCAGGGCCAGGCCCGCTCCGAGGGCTGGTGGGACAACATGGTCGGCCCCGGCAAGCCGGTCGACACCGACCGCTTCTTCGTGATCGGCGTCAACAACCTCGGCTCCTGCTTCGGCTCGACCGGTCCGATGCACGTCAACCCCACCACCGGCCGCGTCTACGGCGCCGACTTCCCGGTGGTCACTGTCGAGGATTGGGTCGACGCCCAGGCCGCCCTGCTCGACGCGCTCGGCATCGACACGCTGGCGGCCGTCATGGGCGGCAGCCTCGGCGGCATGCAGGCGCTCTCATGGACGCTGCAGTACCCCGATCGCGTGCGCCACGCCGTGGTGGTGGCCAGCGCTCCCAACCTCACGGCCGAGAACATCGCCTTCAACGAGGTCGCGCGCCGCGCCATCGTCACCGACCCCGACTTCCACGGCGGCCACTTCTACGAGCATGGCGTGGTGCCCAAGCGCGGCCTGCGCATCGCGCGGATGATCGGCCACATCACCTACCTCAGCGACGACGTGATGAACGCCAAGTTCGGCCGCATCCTGCGCAGCGTCGTCGAAGGCGAGGCCGCGGGGCTCGACTACCGCTATTCCACGCAGGACGTCGAGTTCCAGATCGAAAGCTACCTGCGCTACCAGGGCGACAAGTTCAGCGAGTACTTCGACGCCAACACCTACCTGCTGATCACCCGCGCGCTCGATTACTTCGACCCCGCGCGCAGCCACGGCGGCAAGCTCAGCGCCGCGTTCGCGAACGCCACGGCCAAGTTCCTGCTCGTGAGCTTCAAGACCGACTGGCGCTTCTCGCCCGCGCGCAGCCGCGAACTCGTGAAGGCGCTGCTCGACAACCGCCGCAACGTGAGCTACGCCGAGATCGACGCGCCGCACGGGCACGACGCCTTCCTGCTCGACGACGTGCGCTACATGGGCGTGGTCCGCTCGTACTTCGAGCGCGTCGCCAAGGAGTTCCAGCAATGAGCGACCTCGAACATCAACGGCTGATCGCGCAACTCGTGCCCCAGGGCTCGCGCGTGCTCGACCTCGGCTGCGGCGACGGCGCCCTGCTCGACCTGCTGCAGCGCGAGCGCGGCTGCACCGGCTACGGCGTGGAAATCGCCGACGGCAACGTGCTGCAGTGCGTGCGCCGCGGTGTCGACGTGATCCAGCTCAACCTCGACGAAGGCCTGTCGATGTTCGACGACGCCTCGTTCGACGTGGTGCTGCAGATCGACACGCTGCAGCATCTGCGCAATGCCGAGGTGATGCTGCGCGAGACCGCGCGCGTGGGCCGCATCGGCATCGTCGCCTTCCCCAACTTCGCGCACTGGCCCAACCGGCTGAGCGTGGCGCGCGGCCGCATGCCGGTGACGCGCCGCCTGCCCTACCAGTGGTACGACACACCCAACATCCGCGTCGGCACCTTCAAGGACTTCGAGGTGCTGGCCGGCAAGAACAACCTGCGCGTGCTCGACGCCTTCGGCCTGCAGGACGGCCGCGACGTGCGCTGGCTGCCCAATGCGCGCGCCAGCACCGCGGTCTTCAAGTTCGAGCGCGGCGGCGGCTGAGCCTCCGATGCACATGCCGGACCGCACCGCATGAGCTTCACGCTGGCGCAGCCGGTTCACAGCGAGCTGCTCATCAAGAAGAGCCGCTTCATCGGTTGCGTGCAGCCGGTGGCCGACCGCGCGGCCGCGCTGGCGGTGGTCGCGTCGTTGCGCGCCGAACATCCCGCTGCAGCGCATGTGTGCTGGGCCCTGATGGCCGGCGGCCAGTCGGCCGCGAACGACGACGGCGAGCCAGGCGGCACCGCGGGACGGCCGATGCTGGAGGTGCTGCGCCACCAGCAGGTCGAGGGCGCGCTCGCGACCGTGGTGCGCTACTTCGGCGGCGTGAAGCTCGGTGCCGGCGGCCTCGTGCGGGCCTACACAGACGCGGTGGCGCAGGCCCTGCTCGGCGCCACGCTCGTGCCGCTGCTGCGCCAGCGCAGCCTGCGGTGCGCCGTGCCCTATGCGCTCGAAGGGCTGGTGCGTCGAGAACTCGCTTCGGCCGGTGCGGTCATCGAGAGCGTGCGGCACGACAGCGACGTGCACTTCGCCTTCACGCTCCCCGAGCCCGACGCCGATGCCTTCATCGCCTGCCTCGGCGATGCTGCGCAAGGGCGCGTCGTCTGGCCGACGGAGTGATGCGCTTCGCCGGCACGGCGGGAGCGGGTGCCGGCGCTGTCATTGCAAGAACGCCGCGCGGGGCCACGGGCACGGGCACTGCTTCGTCGTTCGGCCCGCGCCGCGCCATCTCTGCCGTGACGATGCCCGTCGGTACCGCCAGCACGCCCCAGCCCAGCAGCATCATCACCGAGGCGATCGCGCGGCCCAGGTCGGTCTTGGGCACGAGGTCGCCGAAGCCCACCGTGGCCATCGTCGAGATGGCCCAGTAGATCGCCACCGGAATGCTCGTGAAGCCGTGCTCCGGCCCCTCGACCACGTACATCAGCGTGCCCATCACCAGCACCACCAGCATCACGAAGCCGACGAACACGGTGATCTTGCGGCGGCTCGACGCCACCGCCATCACCAGCGCGCGGTACTCCGCCGAATAGCGCGACAGCTTGAAGATGCGGAACACGCGCAAGAGCCGCAGGATGCGCACGTCGATCAGGTAGGCCAGCTCGGGCGCAAGGGCCACCAGGAAGGTGGGCAGCAGCGCCAGCAGGTCGATCACGCCGTAGAAGCTCAGTGCATAGCGCAGCGGCTTGTTCACGCAGCACAGCCGCGCGATGTACTCCAGCGTGAAGAGAATCGTGAACACCCATTCGAGCGCGTTGAACACCGGGCGCCAGTGCTCGCGGATCGACTGCACGCTGTCCAGAATGACCACCAGCACGCTGGTGACGATGACCGCGATCAGCGCCAGGTCGAACCACAGGCCAGCGCGCGTGTCGGCCTCGAAGATCACCGTGAACAGCGTGCGCCGCCAGCCGTGCGCGGGCTTGTCGAAGCGGGAGTCGGTGGCTGCGGGCGTGGAGAGGGCTTCGAGATTCGGGCGGGTCATGAGGGCATTGTCGTGTCGCGGACGACTTATTCAGTTACGCTTCTTGCGCAATGAAGTGCCGCATGCCGTGAGTGCGTTCTTACGATAGTCCCCTTTCTTGAGGAGCTCCCCATTGGCTACACAGTCCCCCTTCTTCGGCAAACGTGACCGAGACACCGACTCGCTGACTTCCCGCCCCGCTCCGCTCGTCGGCGCAGCCACCAACCTCTCCGGTTCCCCCGTCAATCCCTCGTCGCTGACCGCGCAGCAAGGCGGCCTCAATGCAGCGGCGGCCCCCGCAGCCAAGGAAGGCGGCAGCAAGCTCACCGTCGGCCCCAACATCAAGCTCAAGGGCGTCGAGATCACCGACTGCGACACGCTCGTGGTCGAAGGCCTGGTGGAAGCCACCATGGATTCGCGCCTGATGCAGATCGCCGAACAGGGCGAGTTCAAGGGCTCGGCCGAAATAGACATCGCCGAAATCCGCGGCGTGTTCGACGGTAACCTCACCGTGCGCGAGAAGCTCGTCATCCACTCGACCGGCAAGGTCACCGGCAAGATCCGCTACGGCAAGATCGTGATCGAAGAAGGCGGTCAGCTGTCGGGCGAGATCAGCTTCGGCGCCAAGGGCTGACGCAGTCTCTGGTTTATCTTGCGCTGCCCGGCTTCATGCAGCCGGCGGCACCCATCCCAGGCGCTCCAGCAGGGCACCGGCCGCGGCCGGTGCCCTTTCCTTCGCGCCATTGATGAAGTAGACGAACACGTCGCGCTTCTTCGGCGATTCGGCCCAGCCCCGCGCGCGCTCGGCCCAGGTGTCCAGCGCCTTCGGCGCATAGCCGGCCTTGAGCTTGGCGTCGGCCATCATGAGCCGCGCATAGGCGAAGTCGCCCTCGGGCTCCTCGAACGACGGAAACTTCTCGGCGTCGGTGAACACCGTCGACACCTTGTGCTTCTTCGCGAGCGCCTTGTACGCGGGCACCATGAAGCTCTCGTGCCGCACGTCCATCACGTGGCGCAGCACGCGGCTGCCTTCCTTCTTCGGCAGCAGCGAGAGGAAGGCCTCGAAGTCTTCCGCGTCGAACTGCTTGGTCGGCATGAACTGCCAGACGATCGGGCCCAGCTTGTCGCCCAGCTCGGCCACGCCGCTGTCGATGAAGCGCTTGATCGAATCGCCCGCGCCCGACAGCAGCTTGCGGTTGGTCGCGAAGCGCGAGGCCTTGAGCGAGAACATGAAGTCGGCGGGCGTGTCGTCGTGCCACTTCCTGAAGGTCTCGGGCTTGAAGGTGCTGTAGTAGGTGCCGTTGATCTCGATGGCGCTGACCTTGCGACTCGCGTAGTTCAACTCCTTCGCGTGCGCGAGCCCCTTGGGGTAGAAGTTGTCGCGCCAGGGTTCGTAGGTCCAGCCTCCAATACCCACCTTGATCCGAGTCGATGCTGACTTGCTCACATGGCCTCCGGTTTGAGATCGCCCGCACTCTACGCGCGCTCGCCTCAAGGCGCAAAATGCGTCTTTTCGTCCACCCGCGGAGAACCCACCGATGAACGCCCCCCTGCACCGCGAAATGCCCGCCGGCACGCTCGACGCCGAGCGTGCCCTGTCCGACGTCACCGCCCGATGGGACGGCGACATCGTCAGGCAACTCACCGACTACATCGCCATTCCCTCCAAGTCGCCCGGCTTCGACAAGGACTGGGCCGCCAACGGCTACCTCGAGACCGTGCTGCGCAACGCCGCGGCCTGGGTCGAGGCGCAGAAGGTCGAGGGCCTGAAGCTCGAGATCGTGCGGCTCGAAGGCCGCACCCCGGTGCTGTTCTTCGAAGTGCCGGCATCCGGCACCGACATGGACGAGACCGTGCTCATGTACGGCCACCTCGACAAGCAGCCCGAGTTCACCGGATGGCGTAACGACCTCGGTCCCTGGACGCCCAAGTACGAGAACGGCCTGCTCTACGGCCGCGGCGGCGCCGACGACGGCTATGCGGTGTACGCCAGCGTCGCCGCGCTGCAGGCGCTCAAGGCCCAGGGCGTGGCGCATCCGCGCATCGTCGGCCTGATCGAGACCTGCGAGGAAAGCGGCTCCTACGACCTGCTGCCCTACGTCGACGCGCTGCGTCCGCGCCTGGGCAACGTCGAACTCGTGATCTGCCTGGATTCCGGCGCCGGCAACTACGACCAGCTCTGGCTCACCACCTCGCTGCGCGGCATGGCCAGCGGCACGCTCAAGGTCGAAGTGCTGACCGAAGGCATCCACTCGGGCGATGCCTCGGGTCTCGTGCCCTCGAGCTTCCGCATCATGCGGCAGGTGCTCGACCGCCTCGAAGACAGCGCCACCGGCCGCCTGCTGCCCGCGAGCTTCCACTGCGAAGTGCCGGCCGACCGGCTGGCGCAGGCCAAGGCCACCGCCGCCATCCTGGGCGAAGAGGTCTACAAGCGCTTCCCGTGGGCGCACTACGACTGCGGCGGCTCCACCATGTTCGCGCTGCCGACCACCACCGACCCGGTCGAGGCCTTGCTCAATCGCACCTGGAAGCCCACGCTGTCGGTCACCGGCGCCGAAGGCTTTCCGGCGCTGAAGGACGCGGGCAACGTGCTGCGTCCCTACACCGCCTTCAAGCTCTCGCTGCGCCTGCCGCCGCTGGTCGACGCGGCCGAGACGGTGCAGACGCTCAAGGCCCTGCTGGAGGACAACGCGCCCTACCAGGCCCGCGTGACCTTCGAAAGCAACGGCGGCGCCACCGGCTGGAATGCCCCGACCATCACGCCGTGGTTCGAAGATGCGCTCAACAAGGGCGTTGGTGCATGGATACTGCGCAGGCGTTCTGTTAGGCTCGCGGCCCTGATAAAAAGACCGCCTCCCGCCACATGCCCAACAAATTCAACGCCGATCACCGCCATCATATTCCGAAGATGCGGCACTTCGTGCGTAACTGGCCCGAATATGAATCGGGACTTCGCAACCGTGGCAGCCTGACGTTCTGGGTTACCCCGCAGGCGATGCAACTCTGGCCAGCCCAAGCGCGCAGCACACCAGGCGGGCAGTCCATCTATTCGAATCAGGCCATCCAAACCAGCCTGATGCTGCGCCTGGTATTTGGCCAAGCCCTGCGACAAACCGAGGGTTTGATGAGGTCGATTTTCCAGCTTCTCGAGATTGATCTGAAGGCCCCCGACCACACTACCTTGAGTCGCCGAAGCATGACCCTCAAGGCTTTGCCACGCCAGTGCGCGCTGCCCGCCGGGCCGCTGCATTTGTTGATCGACAGCACCGGGCTGAAGCTGTTTGGCGCAGGCGAATGGCTGCAGAAAAAGCACGGACAAAAGTCGCGGCGTAGCTGGAGAAAGCTGCACTTGGCAGTGGACGCCAGCACGGGGCACATCGAGGCGTCGGTCTTGACTGGCCAGGATGTCGATGACCCATCTCAGGTTGGTCCACTGCTTGATCAGATCGAGCACGAAGTCGCCTCTGTTACCGCCGACGGCGCCTATGACGGCGAGCCAACCTACGAGCGGATTGCCCAACGCGATACGCAAATCGACGTCATTATTCCACCGCGCGTTACCGCCCAGCCCAGCGCGCAATTCGAGGCAGCGCCGACCACACGCGACAACCACCTGTTGATGATTCAAAGCTTGGGACGGCTGGAGTGGCAAGAGGCCTATGGCTACGGCAAACGTGCGCTGGTGGAAACCACGATGGGTCGCTTCAAGGCCATCATCGGGCCAAAGTTGCGTGCCCGTGATCCACGTGGCCAGCAGGCCGAGGCAAATGCTGCGGTGGCGGTGCTCAACCGCATGCTGAGCGCTGGACGCCCGAACTCCGTCCGCACTTCAGCAGCTGCCGTCTAAGCCCCTGCGGGGTTGGGGTAACCCCGGTCCCAGCGGTATCCATGCACCAACGCCGCGCTCACACGGTCTTCGACATGGCGGGAAGCAAGGGGATCGAGTTGCTGACGCGCTGGACTGTCGCGGTCTATGTGACGACCCGCGAGAAGGCAACCGCAGATGCAGACAAGCTGCGCCGTCTCCAGCAGGCATGGCAGAGGCATCCGCCTTCACCCGGGACCCGGTGAACACGCCGTGCGTCGCGCAGATCTGGGCAGCCAGCAATCGCACGCTCAGCGCCGGCCAGTACGCAAAGGTGATCGGGCGCGATGCACCACACCTTCACGGGCCGCGTCGAATCGTGGCTCCAGCGCTAGACACAGCTCCTGCATGTCCAACGACCCAGCCGAGCGGCAGGCCTCGGGCCGTGCCGCCGCAGGATCGCACCCGGACAGGGGAGGGTCAGTGCAGTCCCGGCGCGTCGTGATCGTGGGCGGCGGGTTCTCCGCCGCCTGTTTCGCCCTGCAACTACTGCGTGCTGCCACGTTCCCCGTGGCGATCTCCATCATCGAGCCGCGCGAGCATCTCGGGCGCGGGCTTGCGTACTCCGCAGCCGACGCCGACCACCGGCTGAACGCGCCGCTCGAAGGTCATGTCATCGACCCGGACCGGCCCGGCGAACTGCGGGAATGGGTTGAAGGAGCCGGGGTCCTGCACTCCGACGAGAAGTGCCGCTCCGGGGGCGGGCACGTCTTCCTGCGGCGGCGGGATTTCGGAGCGTTCCTGACCGACCTGCTGCGGCGCGAGGCGTCGCACGCTCGCCCCGGCTCCAGCATGGAGCACGTGAGGGACCTCGCCGTGGCGGTGTCGCGCCCGGACGGGGCCTATCGCGTGGTCACGTCGGGCGGCCGCCGGCTCGAGGCCGACCTCCTGGTGCTCGCCACCGGCAACCCGGAGCCCTCGCTGCGGCCGCCCTTCCTGCCAGAACACGCCGGGCATCCGGGAATCATCGCAAACCCGCTGGAGCCGGGGTGCCTCGAAGCCATCCCGGCCGATGCGCGCGTGCTGGTGGTGGGCAGCGGCCTCACGGCGCTGGACATCGTGTCGACGCTGCTGCGCCGCGAACACCGAGCCGAGCTCCTCGTCGTGTCCCGTCGGGGGCTTCGGCCGCGCCCGCACGCCCCACATATCCTCGGTGCGGCAGCGCCCAAGGGACACCGGCCACCGGTGGTATTCGATCCACCGGTGCCTGCCTTCCTTCGGGACGAGCCCCTGCGCATCCGCGCATGGTCGAAGGCGCTGCGCCGCGAGATGCGCCGCTGCAGCGCAGCGGGGCTGCCTTGGCAAGACAGCTTCGACGCTTTGCGCGATGCCGTGTTCAAGATCTGGCCGCAGCTGCCTGTCGAGGAGAAAAACCGCTTCCTGCGGCGACTGCGCGTCTACTACGACGCCCACCGGTTCCGCTGCCCGCCCATGAACGACGCCGGCGTGAGGCGGGCGGAGAGCAGCGGCCGCGTGCGCTTTGCGGCCGCCACGCTGCTTGCGGTCCATCCTTCTGCGCCAGACGGCGGAATCCGGGTGGAAATGAAGGACACGCGTTCGGGGGAACCGGCGGTCAGGCACTTCGACTGGGTGGTGAACTGCACCGGGCTTGACCCCGGCGCTGGCTGGCGGTTCAACCCCTTTCTGAATGCCCTCGCAGACCACGGTTGGCTGCGGCTGGACCCGACCGGCATCGGCCTGCATGTGGGATCCCACTGCGAAGCGCTGGATGCGGCCGGGAACCCGCAACCCACGTTGAGGGCCATCGGTCCGCCTACCGCCGGAGTGTTCGGCGACCCGCTCGGGGTGCCGTTCATCTCCGGTCAAATCCGGCGGATCCTGCCGGACGTGCTGCGCACCCTGGATTGCTGAGTTTCGGGCCGCTTAGCCTCGGCAGCCCCGTATGTGTGACCGGTGAATGCCCCACCGGCGGTGGGGACGGGGCGGCGGCATTGACAGCCGGTGGATGCGATCGAATAATAGCGAACCGCAAGTAATTTTCGTCCGAGGTCAAACATGCTGAATTCTGCAAACAATGAGATCCTCACCCGCGTCGGCCCCGGCACGGCCATGGGTGGCCTGTTCCGGCAGTTCTGGCAGCCCGCGCTTCTGTGCGAGGAGCTGCCGGCGCCGGATTGCCCTCCGGTGCGGGTTCGGCTGATGGGCGAGAACTTCGTCGCCTTCCGGGACTCCAGCGGGAAGGTCGGCCTGCTGGACGCGCATTGCCCGCACCGCCTGGCCGAGCTGTTCTTCGGGCGCAACGAGGAAGGCGGGCTGCGCTGCGTGTACCACGGCTGGAAGTTCAGCGTCACCGGCGAGCTGCTGGACATGCCGAGTGAACCTGCCGGCAGCCCGATGCGGTGCAATCCGAACATTCGCGCCAAGGCATACTCGGTCCACGAAGCCGGAGGCATCGTCTGGGCCTACCTGGGCCCGCAGGAGTGCGTCCCGCCTTTGCCGCAGATGGAATTCATGAGCCTGCCGGCACAGAACTTCTACACCTCGAAGTGCCTGATGAAATGCAATTACCAGCAGGCGCTGGAAGGCAGCATCGACACAGCGCACCTTACCTTTCTGCACCGGTCCATCGCGCCCATGGAGAAGGACGTGTTCAACGTAGGCCACCTGCAGGAGTACGGCGATGCCGACGGGGCGCCACGCTTTTTCTGCGAGGACACCGACTACGGTATGCGCATCTCTGCGCGCCGGGACGGAGGCGAGGACACCTTCTACTGGCGCATCACGCAGTGGCTGATGCCCACCGCCGTCCTGGTGCCGACAGCCGAAGGCCTGGTCTGCAGGGCCAACCTGTTCATCCCCATCGACGATGAGAACTGCTGGTGGTACCGCATCCGCTACCACGCTGGACGTCCTCTGAGCAACGATGAACTCGCCGAGTACAAGGGCGGCGGGCTCGACTACGCGAAGCTCGTTTCGGGAACCTACATCCCCGAGGGCAACCGCGCCAATGATTACCTAATGGACCGCACCCTCCAGAAGAGCGGCTCGTTCACCGGCGTCCTGAGCGCCCAGCTGCAGGATCTCGTAGTGCAGGAGAGCCAGGGCGCGATCGCCGACCGGACCAAGGAACACCTGGGCTCTTCGGATACCGCAATCGTCAAGTGCCGCCGGCGCCTGATCGAATCCGCGAAGAAGTTCGCCACGGAAGGCACGATCCCGGCGGCCGTCTCGCGCGCCGATCTGTACAAGCGGCGCGCCGTCGCCATGCTCTTGCCCAAGGAGATGACCGCAGAGCAGGCGGGAACCCATCCTGCCACCGTGCCGAGCGCCTGAGCGCGCCGCTGCAGGAGGTCGGCGCGCGCCGCCAAAGCGAAGCGAGCCCGTGCCTCACCACCAATCCAAAGGAGACTCCAGTGAATGTTCTCGTGAAGTTCCGCCGACCCCTCGCGCTGACTGCCGCTGTAGTGGCCACCGCCTTTGCGTTCGCCGCGCAGGCGCAGCCCAGGGATGCTGCATGGCCCTCCAAGCCGATCCGCTTCGTGATCCCGTTTGCCGCAGGCGGCTCAATCGACGTAGTGGCCCGTCTGATGGGCCGGCACCTGGAAGGACGGCTCGGTCAAAACGTCGTGGTGGAGAACCGCCCCGGCGCAGGCGGAACCGTCGGTGCGGACTCGGTAGCGCGGGCCGCGGCCGACGGGCACACCTTCCTGTTTACGGCGCAGGGGCCACTGGTGCTCAATCCGTTCCTGATGAAGCGCTTGCCTTACAACGCCGAAACTGCGTTCGCGCCGGTCACCCTCGTGGCCGAGGCACCGAACCTTTTGGTGACCAACCAAGCGTTTCCGGTGGCTAATTTTTCCGACTTGCTTGCTTTTGCCAAGTCAAACCCGGACAAGATGACCTTTGGCACGCAAGGAGTGGGCACCACCGGGCATGTCACCGGCGAACTGATCAACCAGCTGACTGGGCTTGGTCTCACTCACGTTGCCTATCAGGGGTTTCCTCCCGCCCTGACGGACGTTCTGGCCGGGCGGGTCGGCATGATGATCGGGGACACGATCAACCTCGTGCCGCGCATCCGATCCGGCCAGCTGCGGCCCATCGCCATCGCGTCTGCCCGACGCAGCACCGTGCTGCCGCAGGTGCCGACCTTCGCCGAGGCGGGTCACCCTGAAATCGTCTCGGGCCCATGGTTCGCGGTGCTGGCACCCGCAGGTACCGGCATCGAGATCCGCCGCAAGCTCTCCGATGAGATGCGCCAGATCCTGAATCAGGGTGAGGTCCAGGAGAAGTTGAAGGAACTCGGCGTGGAAAGCCGAGGGATGACTCCGGAGGAGTTCGATACCTACCTGAAGGCCGAGTACAAGCGCTGGGGCGGCGTGATTCGCAAGGCGGGGATCACTCTCGACAAGTGACCCGGCTACGGATCGCAGCCGCCAAGCCTGCCGGCTCGGCTTTCCAGCAGGGACATGGTGGCGAAGAAAGTACTCAGATGATCGGCGGGAATCCCGGCGAGCAGGTCGGCTTCCACCAGGTTGATCATGTCCTCCACCTGCCGGTGGACTTTCCTGCCGGTGGCCGTGAGGCTCAGTCGCAAGCGCCGGCGATCGTCGGGGTCCACGCCCTTCTTGAGGTATCCCTGTTCGACCAGCTTGTCGATCGCCCGGCCGACGAAGAAGGCATCGGTGCTGGTGCGCTCGGCGACCTGCATCGCCGACAGCGGCTCGTAGCGTCCGATGACGGCCATGACACGCCAGCTGGTCACCGTCAGGCCGAACTCGCTCTTCCACCGCGGGGCGAGATGGCGTGTGATGCGCGATGCCACCGACAGGCAGCGGTAAGAGATTCTGTTTTCAAGGGGCACACGGGGAGAGTTGCGCATGCGCAGATTCTACGGATCGGGACAGCCGCGTCGGCTGCCGGTTCGCAGCGCGGCGCGAGCATTTCTTCGTCTGCCAGTCGGGAGAAGTCGAGACCATGAATGCGCAAATGCTGCAAGTGCGCGTGGCGCGCAAGATTCCCCTTGCGCTGGACATTGCCTTGTTCGAACTGGTGAGCACCGACGGCAGGGCACTGCCTCCGTTCTCTGCGGGCTCGCACGTGGACGTTCTGTTGCCCTCTGGTGTCACGCGCCAGTACTCGCTGTGCAACGATCCTGAGGAGTCGCACCGCTACCAGATTGCCGTGCTCAAGGACCCGCGGGGCAGGGGAGGATCGCGCGCGATGCACGAGCTCGTGCGCGAAGGTGATGTGATCACCATCAGCGCACCGCGGAACCATTTCCCACTCACTCCGGGTGCCGAGGAGACCTTGCTGATCGCCGGCGGCATCGGCATCACGCCCTTGCTGTGCATGGCCGAGCGGCTGTACGTGCTCAAGCAGCCTTTCACCCTGCATTACTGTTCGCGTTCGGTGGAACGCACAGCGTTCCGGGAGCGCATCCAGCAGGCGGGCTATGCAGCGCACGTGCAGTTGCACCTTGACGACGGCCCGCAGCAGCAGAAGCTCGGCTTGCCCGCGCTGCTGCGCACGCCACGGCGCGGAGTCCACATCTACACCTGCGGTCCCAAGGGTTTTATGGACGCTGTGCTGTCCAATGCGCGCAGCAGCGGCTGGCCGCAGGACCAGCTTCACTACGAATTCTTCAGCGCCGCGCCGCAGAAGCTGGCCACCGACGGAAGCTTCGAGGTTAAGCTAGCCAGCTCCGGTCGAACCATCCGCGTTGCGGCCGATGCCTCGGTGACCTCGGCGCTTGCGGCCGCAGGTATCCTGGTGCCGACCTCTTGCGAGCAAGGCGTGTGTGGGACCTGCCTCACACGCGTGCTCGAAGGAGAGCCCGACCATCGGGACATGTACCTGACGCCGCAGGAGCAGGCCGCGAACGACCAGTTCCTGCCTTGCTGTTCCCGCTCCAGGTCAGCTTGCCTTGTTCTGGATCTTTAATCGGTAAGTCTCAGCAAGCATGTGTATGGCAGAGCTCTATTCGAAGTCGCAACCCACCACAAGCCAGATCTTGAGTGACAGCTCGGTGCGTTCCGTGGAACGCGCCATCGAAGTGCTCTTCAGTTTCACACAGCAGGAGCCGGTTCTCGATATTCCGGCGCTGCAGCAGCGCACCGGGCTGTCCCGACCCACTCTCTACCGACTGTTGCGAACACTGGAAACCAGGGGACTGATCTACTCGTTCGGGAACCCGCTACGTTTCCAGCTGGGCGCCCGCACCGGCTTGCTCGCGAGCACGTGGACGCCTGCGCCTCCACTGGTCACTCTGGCTGCCGGCCCGCTAGAACAGCTTTGGCGTAGCACCCAGCAAACCGTCGCGCTCATGATGCCCGTCTCCGCTACCCATCGCATGTGCGTCTTCGAGCGGAAGAGCCCTCAGGCCCTCTCGTTCAGCCGCGGAGTGGGTTATACCGAGCCGCTGCACAACGGTGCCGGCGGAAAGGTCATACTGGCGCACTTGACGCCGGACCAGCGGCGGCAGTCGCTTAGTCAGCTCAGTAGACATGCACGCGACCTGATCGCCCGTGACCTCCAGACCGTGCTCCAGGACGGTGTGCTCGTGACGCACGCCGAAGTGATGGCGGGGACGGTGGCCGTCGCCTCGCCGGTGCTGACAAAAAGCGGCCAGCCGGTGGCGGCAGTCTGCGTGTTCGGGGCGGAGATGCGGCTGCGCGGCGCCGCACTGCACTCCTCTCGCAGCCAGACCGCCAATGCGGCGTGCGACATCTCAACGCGACTCTGATCTGTCCACACTCCGGACATTTTCAGGGAAAACCGCAAGACGCCGGCCCCGCGGGAACGACTAGAATAGGCTGGTATCAAAGATTGAAGCCGCCGTCGAGACACACCGCGCCCTCCTCCTCCTCGGGACCTCCAATGCCTAAAATATTCACGCTGATTTGCGTTGCTTCGGCCGCTCTGGCTTCTCCTCTTGCCTTCGGGCAATCCTGGACACCGAGCAAGCCCGTGCGCATTGTGGTCCCGGCATCGGGGGGAACGGTTGATCTCGTCGCGCGTGCCGTGATCCCGGGGTTGCAGCAGGCCCTCGGTCAGTCGGTGATTGCCGATGCGAAACCGGGCGCGTCGGGCAACATTGCCGCTACCCTAGTTGCGAAGTCGCCGGGTGACGGTCACACCATCCTCACCGGTTTCAATCCGCTCGTCATCAGTACGTTCCTCTCGAAGAACCTGCAATACGATCTGCAGAAGGATCTGAAGCCGATCACGCTGGGTGTCACTTCCGAGCAGGTGTTGGTGGTCAACTCTGAAGTCTCAGTGTCCACCTTGGCTGAGTTCGTGGCCCTGGCGAAGAAGTCCGATGGGAATATGAACTTCGGATCCATCGGCGCCGGCAGCGCGTCGCACCTCACGATGGAGCTGTTCAAGTCCCGTGCGGGCATCGAGCTCAAGCACGTCCCCTACAAGGGGGCTGCGCCCGCCATCACCGATCTCCTCGGCAAGGTGACCCACGCAGGGGTATTCGCGGCGGCAAACGTCATTCCATACGTCAAGGACGGCCGGCTGAAAGCGCTCGCGGTTACCGGCAGCAAGCGGCTGAAGGCGCTTCCCAATGTCCCTTCCATGGCGGAGGCAGGCTTCCCGAATTTCAGTGCCACCATCTGGATCGGTTTCCTTGCTCCGGCCAGCACGCCGGACCCGGTGGTACGCGACATGCAGCAGCAGTTCGCGCGGGCGCTCACGAGTCCCGAAGTCCAGAAAAGGATGGAAGCCAATGAGTTCGACGTTGTTGCAAACTCACCGGAGGAATTTGCGAAATTCCTGAAGCGGGAAGCTGAAATTTGGGGCAGCGTCGCCAAGCGGGCGAGCCTCGTCGCCGAGTAGCGTTACCGGCAACCGATTTTTTCCCAAGGCGCGCGCTCCGCGCCGAACCAAGCAGGTACATCCCATGCAGAACCCTGGCCACTTGCCTCCGGCATTGCCGCCCAGCCACTATCTGGACAACCGGATTTTCACCGATCCATCCATCTTCCGGGAGGAACAGGAACGCCTGTTCTCCAAGGTGTGGCAGTTTGTCTGCCATGAGAGCGAGCTGCCGAACAGCGGTGACTTCCGCACCACGCAGGTCGCGGGAAAGCCGCTCATCGTGGTCCGCGACGAAAGCGGCAGCATCCGGTCCTTCTTCAACGTTTGCCGGCACCGCGCGGCGGAGGTGGTGCGCTCAGAGTCAGGCAACGTGCGCTCGTTCACCTGCTTCTACCACCACTGGAACTACGGCTTGGACGGAAGCCTGCGGGTGGTCTCCAAGCCGGAAGGATACGAGCGCGCCTGTCTAGACAAGGCTGCGCTCGGCCTGGTTCCGGTGAGGACCGAGTCCGTGCTCGGGCTCGTCTTCACCTGCCTGGATCCGGACGCGCCTGCGTTGCAGGAATATCTCGGAGATATCCTCCAACCCTTGCAGGGTCCACTCGGCTCTGTGCCGATGCAAGTCATCCACTTTCACAAGGCCGTGGTCAAGGCGAACTGGAAGCTGTGGCAGGACAATAACAGCGAGCGGTATCACAGTATGCTGCACACGATCAACCGATCCACGCAGCCTTGGGTGTTGGGCAAGAGCAGCCCGATGAAGCTCAGGCTATTTCCCAATGGCCACAGTGGCTACTGGTCTGACGGCGAGGCAGCCGTCGCGTACGAGCGCGGTGGCTATACCAACGTGACCGGCGGTACGTTGCCGGGCATGCGCGACAACGAAATGCGGGTGGTCAACTTCTTCCCCGATCTGATGGTGAATATTCGTTCCAACGTGGTGCGAATTGACCGCATGAGCCCCATCGACGAGCAGCACACAATGATCGAATGGCGGGGGCTCGGTGTCGCCGACGACGACGCTGAGACGCGGGAACTCAGGCTGCGGCACCACAACATGTTCTGGGGTCCGGCGGGCCGCAACCTGCCCGAAGACCTGATTGCGGTGGAATCGCAGTACCGGTCCATGCGCGCCGACGCAGTCCGCTACAGCATCCTCGCACGCGAAGAAGACCTCAATCCGACCGACGACGCGAACCTTCGAGCCTATTATCAAGAGTGGGGCCGATTGATGGGGCGCAGCGCCTCTGCTCCATTCGCTCGGGACGCGCAGGAGGTGACGTCGTGAGCTATGAAAACCTAGTGGACGCCTTTGAGGTCCAGCAGTTCATTCAACGCACTGCCTCACTTCTGAACGCCGAGAAGCTTTCAGAATGGGTCCAGCAGTTCGATGCCGCCGGCACGTACGAGGTCACCGCCTACAGCACCGAGCTAGGCAAGGAACTGGCCTGGTGGAAGCAGGAGCTGCCGCTGTTGCAAAAGACCATCTCGGAGGTGCCGAGACACGTGCGAGATCCAGCAAGACGCCTGCATGTTCTTGGACCGCCGCTGGTGAGCGTGACGGGTGACGAGGCGCGTGGAGAAACCGCGTTCTCGGTGTTTCGCACCTTGCCCACGGGGGAGACCAGTCTCTTCGCGGTCGGCCGCTACCTGGACGAGCTGGTCCGGGTCGGGAGCGGCTGGCGCTTCAGCGTCCATCGGGTGCAACTGGAGACACGCGTTCTCGATGCATTTACGCATCTGCCGCTCTAAATGTCGAATCCCAAGGCGTTGTTCACGCGCGAATCCTCCTCTGATGGGCGGCTTGCGATTCTCAACGGAGTGTTGGCGAAGCCAGTTGCCGTCAGTAAGAGGCTGCAGGGCGGCTCCGCGCTCGCTGAACTCTCATAAGGGCGGACGTACGCCCACTCGCGCAGGTTGGTTTGCACGAACCGTTCAGCCTTCCTGTTGGGCATACACAGCGAGTTCGTACGCGACGAATGCCCAAGGTGTCGCCGCCGAGCTAACTTGAGCCTCCGTTCGACTGAACATTGAGCCAGGGCTAGATGCCTTCCGCGAGCGTTCGGCATGTGATAGGTCCGGAGATCGAATGCTGTCGAATGGTGAACACCTTTGAACGCATGAACATACAACGAATGCACATCATTCCGCTGGCTTCGCAAGGCATGCAGGTGCTGAGGACACTCCAGATCATTTCCGGTCGCCAGGGATTGCACTTTCGTGGCGAGAGGGGCGCATGAGCGGCGCCCAGGTCGCACTGTTCATCGCTTTCGTGGTGGTCGCGACCCTGGCGCAGGGGCTGACAGGCTTCGCGTTCGTGCTGGTACTGCTTGGGCTCGCCGGACTCTTCCAGCTTGCGCCCGTGACGGACCTGGCGAACGTGGCAACCACGCTGGCCGTGCTGGGCGCGGCGGCAATGCTGCGCACCTCGCTGAGACACGTCGACCGTACTGCCTATCTCGAGGCGGTGGCTGGATCCGCGCCGGGGGTTCTCGCGGGTGTGATGTTGCTAAAGTGGCTGAGCGCAAACGTCATGACCGTGTTGGGCGTGACGCTTGGCGTGACCATCTTCGCGTGCGCGATCACCATGTTGCGGCCGGGAAACGTGCTGCCAGTACGGTCCAGCGGCATCTGGTTCGGCGGCTTCGGCCTGCTCTCGGGACTGCTGGGCGGCCTGTTTTCGGCCGGCGGCCCCCCGCTTGTGTACCACTTCTACCGACAGCCCATGCCAATGGAAGCACTGCGGGCCACCTTGGTCGCCGCGCTGACCACGATGAGCGCGATGCGGATTGTCGTCGTCCTGGCAACGGGACAGTTCAGCCTGGTTGCGGTGAAGATGATCCTGCTCGCCGCCCCTGCGGTGCTGGGGACATCTTGGCTGCTGCGACGCTATCCCCCCCGCTGGCGACGCGAGACGGTGCTCAGGACCGTCTGTGTGTTGCTTCTCGCCACCGGCGTCAGCATCGTCGCCTCAGCCCTGCTGGGACGCTGATTCCCCACCGCATGAGGAACCAGGGTTCCCCCTGAGGGCAGCACCCCTGCCCTGAGCTTCGGTCCGAGGATGGTGCGCTGCGGGACTACGCGCCATCGATGAAGCGGCACAGGTACCGCCGGGTGTCACGCGGGTCGATGCTGTCCTGCCCGCCGAAGGCTTCTGGGCTTCTGGATGCGGAATGGGGGAGGGGGCTCGCGCTGGTGGTCGCCGGCCGTTTAGGCTTGACTCCGGGCACGATGGCGCTAGGTTTGGGCGTTTCGCGCAGTGCATTGTCCTTTCATCTCAAGGAACTTTCGGACGGCCGGCAGAGCTGGGTACCGAGCGACGACTGGCGGTCGCGTCCCGTCTCGACCCCTGCCACCTTTCCTGCTGCTCTACGGATCCTTGCGTGAGCGTTCGTACAGCCGGCTTCTGATCCTCGAAGCGGCACGTCTTCTTCAGGCCATGGGAGGCGAAGTCAAGATCTTCGATCCTGCTGGACTCCCGCTGGCCGACAGCGAGCCCGAAACGCACCCCAAGGTCCAGGATCTGCGCAAGCTTGCAGCGTGGGCCGAAGGGATGATCTGGTGTTCGCCAGAACGACACGGAGCCATGACGGGCATCATGAAAACGCAGATTGATTGGATTCCCCTGTCGATCGGGGCCGTCCGTCCGACCCAAGGGAAAACT
This sequence comes from Variovorax paradoxus, assembly GCF_022009635.1. Taxonomy (NCBI): domain Bacteria; kingdom Pseudomonadati; phylum Pseudomonadota; class Betaproteobacteria; order Burkholderiales; family Comamonadaceae; genus Variovorax; species Variovorax paradoxus. The sequence goes on along the minus strand of NZ_CP091716.1, from coordinate 72,433 downwards.
CTGGCGGTTATGCAAGTTTCCGGCGGCAGCCAAAGTTTCAACGCGGTGAACCAGATGCGAATCCTGGGTCGCTGGATGCGCATGATCACCATCCCAAACCAATCGAGTGTCGCCAAGGCATTCACCGAATTCACTGACGAGGGCTGAATGAAACCCTCGGCCTACTACGACCGGGTCGTCGACGTAAACGAGGAGCTGTTTAAATTCACGCTGATGACACGAGACGTCAGTCCTTACCTGGGGTAGAACAAGCAGTCGTGTCATCAACCGCCATCTCGATCACGGCAGATCAAGCCGGGTATTCATGTCCAGGTCGAACCGCCCATATGGGTTGACGTGTTCCCATATCAGCGGCGTCAGGGCGGCGTAGTCGCGCGGCGTGAACCTGCCTTGCCAGTGCGGCAGGGCCAAGACCTTCTGGATCATCAGCGTGTTGATATAGACCATGCAGTTCTGGATCAGGTGCAGCGCGAGCATGCTGACTTCGTGATCCTCGCGGCGGTTGCTCGCCATCTCGCCACGGCGGGCGAAGAATACGAAGTCTGTCGCGCCGTTCCACTGCTCGACCACGTTCAGCCCCTCGTTGATTTCCCGGCGCAGCGCCTCGTCGTGCAGGTAGCGGCACAGGAAAATGGTCTTGATCGCTTTACCCAACTCAGCGAACGCCTTGTAGGTCGGATGCTGTACGTTCTTCTTGGTGAAGCGTCGTAGAATGGCTTCGGTTTCCGCCGTCCCTAGGCGTAGCGCGGTGGCGTACTTGACCATCTGGTCGTACTGTTGCCGCACCGAGTCCCAGTCGATGGGCTTGGTCAGAATCTGTTGCAGGTTGGCGTAGGCATCGGCCTTGCCGGTTTCCGGCCGGTACAGCTTCTGTGAGTGGATCGCCTTCAACCGGGGCAGCAACTGGAAGCCGAGCAGTCGGCAGAAGGCGAACGCGACCGTGCTCTGGCCGTGCGAATCGACATACTGCCGATCCACCTCCATCTCGGTGCAATGGTGGATCACGCCCTCGATCATTGACGCCACTTCCGACGACGACGGCGACTTGAGCTGCGAATGGATGCACAGCGAGCTGCGCTCGACGTGCCAGTAGATCATGATACCGCGCCCGCCGTAGCGGACGTGCCATTGCGTGGTGAGGTTCTGATCCCATGCGCCGAAGTGTTTGGAGTCCGACGCGCAGGCGGTGGTGCCGCTACCCCAGATCACTGGGTTGCGGGCATGCAGTGTGCCGTCTGCGACGATGGCAATCGCGCGACGCATCGCGTCCACGCTGATGTAACGGCGGCGCACATAAGCCAAGTCGCGTGCCGTGGTGCCGGAATCCAGTCCGGCCATGCGCTGCAAGCCGGCATTGGTGCCCAGGCCGTGCAGACACAGCAGCAGGCGCGGCTGCAACACCGAGCGATCCATCGTCTCGTAGGAGGTCGGGCTTTTCAGGGCATCGGTGAAGCTCAGCCGTAGATCGGTTTCCTTGACCATATCGAGCAGGCTGGTCATCGGCCAGATGGCGTTGAGTTCGGCCTTGAGCGCAGTCAGATTGGGCGGATCGGGTTGCGCATCAAGTGGCGTCAGCGTGATCCAGCCACCGCCCTTGCTGCTCAGCCGGACGAATGGGTTCTTCTTCAAGCCGGCGTCGAAGGTGGACAGCGCCTCGCGCATCTCGGCTTGCAAGTCGGCGATGAAACGCTCCGCATCGAGCGGCAGACTCAGCGCCCGGTAGTAGTCCTCGCGGTTTTGCTCGAAGTTGGTCGGCAGATCGTCGTCGGGGTTGCGGTAGCGGTTTGCGCCGACCACCCAGATTTCCTTGCAGCGCAGCCGCTCGCGCAGCGCTTCCAGCACCGCGATTTCATAGGTGACGCGGTTGACGCGATCCCGGCCGGCGGCGTCCTTCTCCATCACGGCTTCGCGCCATAGGCCGCGTACCACGCCATCGAGCGGCACATCCACGTCAGCCGGGAAAACGTGCACCTTGGTGTCGGCAAAGCGCTTCACCAAGTCGAGTGCATCCATCACCGGGCGGTGGCGGTCGTTGTTGGAACGGAATTCCAGCGCGGCCAGCAAGGTCGGCACCATGCGCCGGTAGTGCCCCTGGTACGAATTGCGGATCACCGTGCGCAGCGTGATGCGATAGGTCGGGCCGGTGGCCTTCCACTCCTTGACCAGATCGCGCAGCGTCTGCTCGCCGACCACCGGAAACACCACGTCGCGCACCACGCCATCCGGCTGGGCCAACGTAGCGTCGGCCAGGTTGAACAGCAGGTTCTGCTTGCCGGACACGCGCTTGAGATCTTCCAGCAGTTCGCGCTCGACCTTGCGCTCGGCACGCGCGCCGATCTGGTGGATGGTTTCGATCAACAAGTCCACCAGGTCATCGGTCAGGCTGCGGGCGCGCAGGTAGACGAAAGCGGCCAGCCAAGTGAGGCGCGCGGCATCGGGATGCCGGCGCAGATCGCGGGGAACCTCGACCGACACACGCTGGCGACAGCGCTCCAGATCGCGCGGCGAAGCTTGGTCGAATAGATCGGCGGGAAGGTCGATGCCCCGGATCAGTTCCAGCTTCGCCAACTCGTCCTGCATGCTGGCAAGACTTGGGCGGCCGGGACTGCCGCGCAGTTTCAGCAGAACGGCCGGCGCGCTGCCTGCGGCTTCGCCTTGAGCATCTTCAACGGCGCTCTCCCCGTGGCCCGATTTTTCGGGGCGCAGCAAGGCATCCAGGCGTTCGCGGGTTGCGGGCGGCAGCCGCTCATGGACTCCGTTATGAAAGCGGTCTTCGTGGGCACGCAACGCGCTACGCGCGATGCGCTCCATCCGGTCTGGTGTCGGAGGTTCAATGGCGAGTTCGCGGCAACGTCCTTCCAGCCGTTCGATCATCGGCTCGATGTCACCGCCGACTTCTCCGGCAACATGATCGCGCAGCCACTCCGTCAGCAGCTCAGCGTCGGCCACCGTCGCTTCGCGGAAGCCGAAACGCGCACGGATTTCGCCGCGCAACCGCTCGGCAGTGCGGCCCGTGAGGAAGGCTTCGCCGTCAATGGGCGCGGGTGCGTCTAATTGTTTGGCGAGCGCGGCTATGCCCTGTGCCTCGACTTCGGTTTCGTCGCGCGGGAAACGGCCGCGCTCGCGGAAGAAGGTCAGCAGGATGGCAAAGCCCAGCCGGGTCGCTCGGTTCTTGGTCATCACCAGCTCGCGTTCGGCCGGTGCCAACAGCCACTGATCTTCCGCGTTGCCGTCCGCCATGCCCCTACGCTCCTGGTTGCGATGGTGCGGGCCAGCCGACCCGCGCCAGCGTTTCGATCAAGGTGGTGCGCTTGACATTGAAGTTACGGCACACCGCCGCCTTGGACATGCCGCCATCGAGCGCGGCAATGATGGCGTCCAGTTTCTCGCCAACGATGGCAGGTGGTCGGCCGCCGATCCGACCGCGTTTGCGCGCGGCGGTCAGCCCCGCGACGACGCGCTCCTGGATCAAGGCGCGCTCATATTGCGCGAGTGCGCCGAACACCTGAAATAGGAACTCGCCCGATGGCGTCGTGGTGTCCAGGTTCTCCGTCAGCGAGCGGAACGCCACCCGCTTATCCTTGAGTGAGGTCACGATGCCAAGCAGATGCGACAGCGAGCGGCCGAGCCGGTCGAGCTTCCACACGACCAGCACGTCACTGGGCCGGACGAATTCCAGCGCCTGCGCCAGGCCGGCGCGGTCATCCTTCGCGCCTGAGGCGTGATCCTCGAACAGGTGACGCGGATCGATGCCGGCGGCGAGCAGTGCATCGCGCTGCAAGTTCGTGCTCTGTCGGTCGGTGTCAGACGACACGCGCATGTAGCCAATCAACATAGGCGGATAACCATCAGAAATAGGTTTCCGTATGGTAGCGCGTGGCGACAGAGTTTTCCGCACAATTTTGAGGCCATCCATGGGTTGGTGCACATGACTTTTGCGGAGGTGTCGTAAAACAAGTGTTTCACGACATGCCCCTTGAACCTGCCGTACTTGTGAAATTACCTGAACAGGTATAAGATGCCATCATGACCGACAAAGAAAAACCGCTCGAATGGATCGCGAGCAGCTACAAGGATCTGATGGCGTTGCCGCCGGACGTGCGTCGGCGTTTCGGTTACGCGCTGTCGCTGGCGCAGATGGGCGACCAGGACGACGCGGCCAAGGTGCTCAAGGGCTTTGGCGGTGCCGGTGTGCTGGAAGTCATCGAAGACGATGCCGGTGGCACGTATCGGGCGGTCTACACGGTGAAGTTTGCGGAAGCGGTGTTCGTCCTGCACTGCTTCCAGAAGAAGAGCAAGAGCGGGATCGCCACGCCAAAGGTGGACATGGACATCATCCGCGCTCGGCTGAAGGTGGCCGAAGCATTGGCACAGGAGCTACGAAATGCAAAAACGAATCATTGAAGGCGTCGAGGTTCAACGCAGCTCGGGCAACGTCTTTGCCGACCTTGGACTGCCCGATGCCGAGAAACTGAAAATCAAAACCGGCCTGGTAGTCGAGATCAGGAAAGCGATGCGTGCGCTTGGCTTGACACAACAAGCCGCGGCCAAGCGCATGGGCATCCCGCAACCGAAGGTGTCGGGCATGATGCACGGCGATTTCACCAACCTGTCCGAGCGCAAGCTGATGGACTGCCTGAATCGCCTCGGTTACGACATCGAAATCAAGGTGCGCCCGGCATCCGAGCCGGTCGGGCACCTGACGCTCGCCACCGCCTGACCAGGAACGTCACGATGGCCGCGCGCATTACCGACGAAGAATGGGACAAGCTGTCTCCGGAGAATTTCGAGACGCATTCGCTGTTGCGTGCGGTCGATGCCATGGACGAGCTGCGCGACGATCTCAACGATGGCGAAGACGCCGCCCCGCCGCAGCTTCGCACCGACCTGCTGAAGTTGCACCAACTGGCGATGGCCGTCATCAACGAGGGATCGCGCAGCCAGGTTGCCGACCTGTTCGAGCTGGCCGGTGATCTGGACGAGCAGGTTTCCTACATGATGACCAAGCTGGAAGAGATACAGGACACGCTGTCGCGGTTGACGGCGCTGTACCCGGACAGCCTGTACTACGGCGGATTGGACGGTGCCGAATGATCGGCTGGTGGATCGTCATATCGACGCAAAGCCCTGAGGAACGCGACCGCGCCGACCAGGAGGCCCGCCGTGCGGCCATCCTGGCGCAGTGGGAGACAGGCGCGGACGGCATCCGCTGGATTGAGCGCCTGACGGAAGCGGGCACGGTTGCCAAGCTCGCCGGAGGCGGCTACCCAAACCGCTACACCGCTCGCGCTGCCGACGTGCTGCCGCTGATTGAGGGCGGCGGCATCCAGCCGTCCAAGGATGGCGTCTGGATTTTCGGTATCGACGAAAGCGAGGAATACGCCCAGCCGCCCGGCTGGATGGGAAAGGTCGAAGTGCATGCCGACCGTGTGGCCGCCTGTCCTGCCGATCTGGTCTTGACCATCGACGCCTGGGATCAGTCCTGAATGTTCTGGGAGACAGACACGTTATGAGTCGCAGCCGCCGCAAGACACCCATCGTTGGGCACACGACGTGCCGCAGCGAGCGCGAGGACAAGAAGCTCTGGCATCAGCGCTGGCGAACTCGCGAACGCACGGCGCTGGCCAGTGCATCGCCGGATGCGCTGAGCGCCCACCTGCCCTTGCTGGAAAACCAGGTCAGCAGCGTCTGGTCGATGGGCAAGGACGGCCGCTGTCACTTTCAGAAGGCGACAGCACGAAATATCAAAAGTCGACCGCACGGTCTTTTCTGACGTTGGAGTCGCCTCAGAAAACGGAAAATAAAGCACGCTAAGGCGTAGTTCCCTCGGGCTACACCGCGTCCGCACTGCGCGGTTCTTTCTTCCCTTGCAGTGACGCAATCAGCGGGCAGGAAACGTTCCCCTTCCGCGCATGGCAGGCGCACACCAAATCAGACAGCACGGCCTCCATGCGCGCCAGGTCAGCCATCCTCTCGCGCACGTCCTTGAGCTTGTGCTCGGCCAGGCTGCTGGCTTCCTCGCAATGGGTGCCATCCTCCAGCCGCAGCAGCTCGGCGATCTCATCCAGGCTGAAGCCCAACCGCTGGGCTGATTTCACGAAGCGCACCCGCGTTACATCCGTCTCGCCATAGCGGCGAATGCTGCCGTAAGGCTTGTCCGGTTCCGGGAGCAAGCCCTTGCGCTGATAGAACCGGATGGTCTCCACATTGACCCCGGCCGTCCTGGCGAAAACGCCAATGGTCAGGTTCTCCAAATTGTTTTCCATATCGCTTGACTCCGTACATAACTACGGAAGTAAGCTTAAGCTATCCAATTCAGATTCGAAAGGACAAACGTATGTCTGAACCTCAAAACGGGCGCGGCGCGCTCTTCACTGGCGGGCTGGCCGCCATCCTCGCCTCGGCTTGCTGCCTCGGGCCGCTGGTTCTGATCGCCTTGGGGTTCAGCGGCGCTTGGATCGGCAACTTGACGGTGTTGGAACCCTATCGCCCCATCTTTATCGGCGTGGCGCTGGTGGCGTTGTTCTTCGCCTGGCGGCGCATCTACCGGCCGTCAGCCGCCTGCAAACCGGGTGAGGTTTGCGCGATTCCCCAAGTGCGAGCTACTTACAAGCTCATTTTCTGGGGCGTGGCCGTGCTGGTTTTGGTCGCGCTCGGATTTCCCTACGTCGTGCCATTTTCTATTGATCACAGGAGTTCACCATGAAAAAGCTGCTTTCCGCCCTTGCCCTCGCTGCCGTTGTTGCCCCCGTGTGGGCCGCCACCCAGACCGTTACGCTGTCCGTACCGGGCATGACCTGCTCGGCCTGTCCGATCACTGTCAAGAAGGCGATTTCCAAGGTCGATGGCGTCAGTAAAGTTGACGTGACCTTCGAGACGCGCGAAGCGGTGGTCACCTTCGATGATGCCAAGACCAGCGTGCAGAAACTGACCAAGGCTACCGAGGATGCGGGCTACCCATCATCAGTCAAGAACTGATCATGAAAGACCCGAAGACACTGCTGCGGGTCAGCATCATTGGCACAACCCTCGTGGCGCTGTGTTGCTTCACCCCTGTTCTGGTCATTTTGCTCGGTGTGGTCGGCTTGTCCGCGCTGACCGGCTATCTGGACTATGTGCTGCTGCCTGCGCTGGCGATTTTCATCGGCTTGACCATCTACGCCATCCAACGAAAACGCCAAGCCGATGCCTGCTGCACCCCGAAATTCAATGGAGTAAAAAAATGACCGAAATCACCGTGAATGGCATGACCTGCACATCCTGCGCCACCCATGTCAAAGATGCTTTGGAAAAGATTCCCGGCGTGAATGCCGCTGTGGTGTCCTATCCAGAAAGCCGCGCGCAAGTCATGGCAGACACCGCCGTGAGCCACAACCAACTGCTGGCCGCCATCGCCGCATTGGGTTATCAAGGCTCGATCCGGGTTGGTGATTTCAAAGATGAACCAAAAATCCGTGATGCACTTGAGGGCGCCGGTTTGCATATCGCCATCATTGGCAGCGGCGGGGCCGCGATGGCGGCGGCGCTGAAGGCCGTCGAGCAAGGCGCGACGGTCACGCTGATCGAACGCGGCACCATCGGCGGCACCTGCGTCAATATCGGCTGTGTGCCGTCCAAGATCATGATCCGCGCTGCCCATATTGCCCATCTGCGCCGGGAAAGTCCGTTCGACGGCGGTATTGCGGCAACTGTGCCTGCGATTGACCGCAGCAAACTGCTGGCCCAGCAGCAGGCCCGTGTCGATGAACTGCGGCACGCCAAATACGAAGGCATCCTGGACGGCAATCCAGCCATCACCGTTTTGCACGGTGAAGCGCGTTTCAAGGACGACCAGAGCCTGGTCGTCCGTTTGAACGAGGGTGGCGAGCGCGAGGTAACGTTCGACCGCTGCCTGGTCGCCACCGGTGCCAGTCCGGCCGTGCCGCCGATTCCGGGCCTGAAAGAGTCACCCTACTGGACTTCCACCGAAGCGCTTGTCAGCGACACCATTCCCGCACGCCTGGCCGTGATCGGTTCGTCGGTGGTGGCGTTGGAACTGGCGCAAGCCTTTGCCCGGCTCGGCAGCCAGGTCACGATCCTGGCACGCAGCACCTTGTTCTTCCGGGAAGACCCGGCCATCGGCGAGGCCGTGACAGCCGCTTTCCGCGCCGAGGGCATCGAGGTGCTGGAGCACACGCAAGCCAGCCAGGTCGCCCATGTGAACGGCGAATTCGTGCTGACCACCGGACACGGTGAATTGCGCGCTGACAAGTTGCTGGTTGCCACCGGTCGGGCACCGAATACGCGCAGCCTCGCGCTGGACGCGGCGGGGGTCACTGTCAATGCGCAAGGGGCCATCGTTATCGACCAAGGCATGCGCACGAGCAACCCGAACATCTACGCGGCCGGCGACTGCACCGACCAGCCGCAGTTCGTCTACGTGGCAGCGGCCGCCGGCACCCGTGCCGCGATCAACATGACCGGCGGCGACGCAGCCCTCAATCTGACCGCGATGCCGGCAGTGGTGTTCACCGACCCGCAAGTCGCCACCGTGGGCTACAGCGAGGCGGAAGCGCACCACGATGGCATCGAGACCGACAGTCGCACGCTGACACTCGACAACGTTCCGCGAGCGCTTGCCAACTTCGACACACGCGGCTTCATCAAGCTGGTCATCGAGGAAGGTAGCGGACGGCTCATCGGCGTGCAGGCGGTGGCCCCGGAAGCGGGCGAACTGATCCAGACGGCGGTGCTCGCCATCCGCAACCGCATGACGGTGCAGGAACTGGCCGACCAGTTGTTCCCCTACCTGACAATGGTCGAGGGGTTGAAGCTTGCGGCGCAGACCTTCAACAAGGACGTGAAGCAGCTTTCCTGCTGCGCTGGATAAAAAAAGGAGGTTTTCAATGAGCGCCTACACCGTGTCCCGGCTGGCCCTTGATGCCGGGGTGAGCGTGCATATCGTGCGCGACTACCTGCTGCGCGGATTGCTGCGTCCGGTGGCGTGCACCCCGGGCGGCTATGGCCTGTTCGATGATGCCGCCTTGCAACGGCTGTGCTTCGTGCGGGCGGCCTTCGAGGCGGGCATCGGCCTGGACGCGCTGGCGCGGCTGTGCCGGGCGCTGGATGCTGCGGACGGCGATGAAGCGGCCGCGCAGCTTGCCGTTCTGCGCCAGTTCGTCGAGCGTCGGCGCGAAGCGTTGGCCGATCTGGAGGTGCAGTTGGCCACCATGCCGACCGAGCCGGCACAGCACGCGGAGAGTCTGCCATGAACAGCCCCGAGCGCTTGCCGTCCGAGACGCACAAACCGATCACCGGCTACCTGTGGGGCGCGCTGGCCGTGCTCACCTGTCCCTGCCATTTGCCGATTCTCGCCATTGTGCTGGCCGGCACGACGGCCGGCGCGTTCATCGGAGAGTACTGGGGTATCGCAGCCCTCACGCTGACCGGTTTGTTCGTCCTGTCTGTGACACGACTGCTGCGGGCCTTCAAAGATCGATCATGAGCGCTTCCCATTGAGACAAACCACGCTGTCGCTACGTTGCCTCATGCCGGCATCAAATTCGGCTGAGTAGCTTCTCGCCATCTGGACGTAGCTCACCCTTGGGTGAAACATGCCGATACAGGGTCTGCCGCGTGACGCCAAGTTCCTGGCACAGGTCGCCGACCTTGGTCTCTGGCTGACCCATTGCCGCCATCGCCAGCCGCAGCTTGGCGGCGGTCATCTTGAACGGCCGGCCGCCTTTCCGCCCGCGCGCGCGGGCCGAGGCTAGGCCGGCAATCGTGCGCTCCGCGATCAACTCGCGCTCGAACTCGGCCAGGGCGGCGAAGATGCCAAAGACCAGCTTGCCGGCGGCGGTCGTGGTGTCGATGGCCGCGCCGTGCCCGGTTAATACCTTCAAGCCGATGCCGCGCCCAGTCAGGTCGTGCACGGTGTTGATGAGATGTCGCAGGTCGCGTCCGAGCCGATCCAGTTTCCACACGACCAGTGTGTCGCCAGTTCGCAACGCCTTCAGGCAGCTCGTCAAGCCGGGCCGATCCTCGCGCATGCCGGATGCCTGGTCCTCGTAAAGATGTACTGGATCGACCCCGGCGGCAATCAGCGCGTCGCGCTGCAAATCGGTAGCCTGGGAGCCGTCCGCCTTCGATACCCGCATGTAGCCTATCAGCATGTCGTACCTGTCACATATACGTTCGATTATGTGACAGTGTGCGCCGGAAAGTTAAGGTCGTCAAAATTTGTCACTTAACCCGTCATTCTGTCTAAGACATGCAAAGGATCCGTCAGGCTCATAATGTGACAGAAATTCCGTGGCGATGCCTTCCTTCGCGAAGGTGGCGCGCAACTGTTCCAGGAAGCGGGGTCGCGCCGACCATAGGAAGCCAACGCGAACAGCGAGCGTGCCGTCTCGGGGTTGTGCCGCGCTTCAATGATGGCCTCGTCGATGGCCTGGACTGCACGCTGCCAGTGATTGATGGGTTCGGGCTTCGGCGCTTTCGTCGGCAGGCCACTGGTGAACCCTGTTTGGGGCTCGGACCAGAACAGCTTTGCCTGCTCGCCTGGCGGGCTTATGTACCTCACCTCAATCAAGCTGATTGCCGTTGCCGCCGCCTCCAGCATCTGCAACCGTACTGCCGGATTCAGGGTTTCATACGGTCGCCACAGACTTTGCCCAGCACGCAGCGGATGCCCGCAGCCTTCCCAGACTTGGCGGAGATACCCCGCGTAGGTTCCGCACGCCGAAAGCGGTGTGTTCAGCTCATCGAGCAGCGTGCGTAGCAGCCGAAACCACAATCCGGCATGGATGCGTCGGCGCGGCAGCTCCAGGTGACCGGTCGTCAGTGCCTGCCAGGTACGCTGGTCCATCGCCGCAATCGCGTCGCTGGCGGTGCGCGGTTCGGCGTCGGCGTTCTCCCAGCCTAGAAACCGCCCTGGCACGCCCCAATAGGATTCCAGCCGGCAGCCATGCAGCGGGCAGCTCAGCATCAGGGGCAGCTTCCACGCGAGCAGTACGGCTTGGTTCTCCGGATCGTTCAGGCATAGCGGACAGGCGCGGTGTATCGGCTGGCTGGGCAGCCAGGCACGCCAGCTCGTGATGGATCGCGTCTTACGGCGGTGTGTCGGCAGCAACACCGAGAGCTGGAACGCATAGGTCTCCAATGCATCTGGAATCTGATCATCAAGGCTGTCCAGTAGCCAAGGCACCCAGCCGGCAAAGCTCATGCAACGCAGCCGGTTCAGTTCGATGCGGCGTTGGTGCATGGATACCGCTGGGACCGGGGTTACCCCAACCCCGCAGGGGCTTAGACGGCAGCTGCTGAAGTGCGGACGGAGTTCGGGCGTCCAGCGCTCAGCATGCGGTTGAGCACCGCCACCGCAGCATTTGCCTCGGCCTGCTGGCCACGTGGATCACGGGCACGCAACTTTGGCCCGATGATGGCCTTGAAGCGACCCATCGTGGTTTCCACCAGCGCACGTTTGCCGTAGCCATAGGCCTCTTGCCACTCCAGCCGTCCCAAGCTTTGAATCATCAACAGGTGGTTGTCGCGTGTGGTCGGCGCTGCCTCGAATTGCGCGCTGGGCTGGGCGGTAACGCGCGGTGGAATAATGACGTCGATTTGCGTATCGCGTTGGGCAATCCGCTCGTAGGTTGGCTCGCCGTCATAGGCGCCGTCGGCGGTAACAGAGGCGACTTCGTGCTCGATCTGATCAAGCAGTGGACCAACCTGAGATGGGTCATCGACATCCTGGCCAGTCAAGACCGACGCCTCGATGTGCCCCGTGCTGGCGTCCACTGCCAAGTGCAGCTTTCTCCAGCTACGCCGCGACTTTTGTCCGTGCTTTTTCTGCAGCCATTCGCCTGCGCCAAACAGCTTCAGCCCGGTGCTGTCGATCAACAAATGCAGCGGCCCGGCGGGCAGCGCGCACTGGCGTGGCAAAGCCTTGAGGGTCATGCTTCGGCGACTCAAGGTAGTGTGGTCGGGGGCCTTCAGATCAATCTCGAGAAGCTGGAAAATCGACCTCATCAAACCCTCGGTTTGTCGCAGGGCTTGGCCAAATACCAGGCGCAGCATCAGGCTGGTTTGGATGGCCTGATTCGAATAGATGGACTGCCCGCCTGGTGTGCTGCGCGCTTGGGCTGGCCAGAGTTGCATCGCCTGCGGGGTAACCCAGAACGTCAGGCTGCCACGGTTGCGAAGTCCCGATTCATATTCGGGCCAGTTACGCACGAAGTGCCGCATCTTCGGAATATGATGGCGGTGATCGGCGTTGAATTTGTTGGGCATGTGGCGGGAGGCGGTCTTTTTATCAGGGCCGCGAGCCTAACAGAACGCCTGCGCAGTATCCATGCACCAACGCCGATGCGAGATCCAGCGGCGGCCGTCATCGTTGGATGTGGCGATGGTCGACCGTGGCCAGGACGTGGCCAGCCTCGCCGGAAGTGACGATGCTGCAGCTCGACGTGCGCGAGCTGGTGCGCGGTACTGCCTCGCCGGAAGTGGCGATGCTCGAGAAAAAAAGCCGCCTCGATCTCGGGCGGCTCCAGGGGAGGGCAGGGGGGCGATCACCGCTTGCAATGCACCAGGTCGTCGTTCACCCACGCACTTTCGACCAGGCCGTTTTCGCGCAGCTCGTCGCACGCTTCGCCTACCTGCTCGCGCCACTTCTTCGGCCGGGTGGAATCCGAGCCGCACATCAGCCGGAACGTCTCCAGCTTGAGCGGGTACGGCTCCTTGTGGGTGGCGAAGTAGTCGAACATGCGCCGCGCGGTGGGCGACAGCTTGCGGTACTTCTCCCACACGAATTTCGTGTAGTGGTCGCCGGCGAACAGCACCACGATTTCGGCGTCGATCTCGACCTGGCAGCGCGACGTGCGCTTGCCGCGATCCAGGACGCGGAAGCGCCGGATCAGCGACACCGATTCGAGCCGGCCGATGCGTTGGGATGAGAACTGCATGGCCGACGCCTGGAGCCGCGTCAGGCATTCCTCGGCCCTTGTGTAGTACCGACCGTTGATTGACCAGTCCAAGTCCTGGCAAAGCTCGTAGAACGTGAAGGAAACCGGCTCTCCGAGCGCGGTGCGCTTCGCGTACTCCAGCACCTGGGCGAATACCAGCTCGTCGTCGTCGGCGCGCAGCTCGATCCCGGTGTAGGTGATCTCCACGTCTTTGTTGACGTGGTAGATCGACTGGCCTTGCAGCGCGGCGCGCGGCACCTTCTTGTTGCGGACGGTGAAGATCGCCGACCGCCCGAAGTCGTTGGGCAGTGCCCGCATGTGATCCGGCCAGGGAGCCAGGTCGAACAGCGAGAGCTGCATGTCCTTGATCTGCTGCTTCGTGTGCTTGAGCAAGGCCGTCTGCTTGGCCTCGCTGACCTTCTCGGCCAGCTCACCGCCGGCCGTTCGCTTCTTGGTCGCCATCGCACTACTCCGTTTGTCCTGGGCCAGCGCGCCGATCTGCTCGGCCATCTTGTTCACGGCGGTGCGCGGTTCGGGCGGCAGGCCCATCGTGCGCGCAAGCTCGGCCGATTCCTGCGCCATGCGCTCGGATCGCTCGACGGCGGCACTTGCCGGCGTCGGTAGCTTCGGCGGCAAAGCCGCCTCGTTGTCGCCGGCCGTGGCCGGCAGCTCGAAGAGGGAACCGGCGGGGCGGAAGGCCCCGCCGGCGCTGCCCGAGTCCCTGCGAGCGGCGGCGGTACGGGCGGCAAGGTCGGTGGCGTCGGCTTCGCTAAGCCCGCCCTCGATGAGCTTGCGCCTGTATTCCTGCTCGTTGAACTCGTTCTGCATCTAATCTCCCTCCTAGCATACTGCCCGGCCGTGGCCGGGCCTGGCCTTACTGGCCGCCGCCTGGCGCTTTGGTGTCCAGGTATTCGATTTCCTCGGCGATGAAATCGAACCCGTATTCGGTCTTGCCGTCCTTCTCGTACTTCGTCGGCTCGATGCGGCCCTGGACGAACACCTTGGAGCCTTTGCCCAGGTACTTGCCCGCGTTCTCGGCCAGGCCGCCGAACGACTTGATGCGGAAGAAGTCCGTCTGCTCCTGCTTCGCACCGGCTGCGTTGCGCCACACGCGATTGACAGCCAGGTCGAAAACGGCGCGGGCGCTGTTTTCGCTATGGCGAACGTCGGTATCGCGGGTAAGATTACCGATAAACTGGAACAGGTTGTGGCTCATTCGTCATGCTCCTTTCGCTAATGGAGTCGTCAGTTTAGCTAAACCTGCGTCCGTGGTCAAGAACTTTAGCGGCTAAAATTTTCTGCCGCCCGCACCGAGAAGGCATACGGGCCTTGTACAACTACATCTTCTTCACGAACGTGCTCCGGCTGCTCGATGAGCGGCACATGACGAAAAAGGAGCTATCGAACAGGTCGGGGGTTTCGATCTCCTTCCTGTCCGATCTCACTACTGGCAAAGCCAACCCCTCCCTAAAGGTGATGGAGGACATTGCGCAGGCCCTTGAAACTCCCCTGCCGCTCCTGCTTGAATCGACCGACCTGGACAAAGAAGCCCTTGACACCCTGGCCGGCGGCAAGGCACCCCGAAGCCTGCCGCCAGGCTTCGAGCGCGTGGCGGCCGTGCTGCCAGAACACCAGGCGTTCATCGTCAAGAAGTGGGGCGAAGCGACAAGGAAGAAACTTAGAGGGAGTTGACGCCAGGATGTGAGAAGGGAAGGGAAGCGGCGCGGAACTGAGCCACAAGAGCCAGCCAAGTTTTAGCCGCTAAAGCCCGCCGGGGTGGCTCAACCCCCGGACAACCCATAACGCAAACGCCACGGGTTCGGCGCGAGGGCGCACGGAGCATGCGCCGCGTTGTCGCCTCTTTCGCCCCTGCAATCCGCGATGCAACGTCGCGGCCGAAGTCACCCTTGTGCGCTTCGGTGTTGCGGTCGAAATTAGTTCGGTATATCGTATGAACCTGTGTAGAATGCGCGAAACGCAACGGCATACAGGGCATACGGAATGACCGACCAGAAACCAGAACACAACAGCATCAAGGAACGGGCGAAGAAGAAGCTCGAACGCGACATGGGGCCGGAGCTGCTGGCCGCCCTCAACGATCCCAAGACCGTTGAAATCATGCTCAACGCGGACGGCAAGCTCTGGCTCGAACGCCTGGGCGAGCCGATGAAGTGCATCGGCACGCTGCGCGTCGCGCAGGCGCAAGCCATCATCGAAACCATCGCGGGCTACCACGGCAAGGAAGTCACGCGCTCCAAGCCGATCCTGGAAGGCGAGCTGCCCCTTGATGGCAGTCGCTTCGCCGGCCAGCTCCCGCCGGTTGTGCCCGCACCCACCTTCGCCATTCGGAAGAAGGCCGTCGCCATCTTCACGCTCGATCAGTACGTCGAACGCGGAATCATGACCGCGCCGCAGCGCGAGGCATTGATTGCAGTGGTGCGCGCGCACCGGAACATCCTTGTGATCGGCGGCACCGGCTCGGGCAAGACCACGCTGGTGAACGCGATCATCAACGAGATGGTGATTCAAGACCCGACCGAGCGGGTTTTCATCATCGAGGACACCGGCGAAATCCAGTGCGCCGCCGAGAACTACGTCCAGTACCACACCAGCATCGACGTGAACATGACGGCGCTGCTGAAAACCACCCTCCGCATGCGCCCCGACCGAATCCTGGTCGGCGAGGTGCGCGGCCCCGAAGCCCTTGATCTGTTGATGGCCTGGAACACCGGGCACGAAGGAGGTGCTGCAACCCTGCACGCAAACAACGCCAAAGCTGGATTGGATCGGCTCGCCATGCTCATCAGCATGCACCCCGATTCCCCGAAACCCATTGAACCGCTTATCGGCGAGGCGGTTCACGTGGTTGTTCATATCGCCCGCGTCGAAGGCTCGCGGCGCATCCAGGAAATCTTGGAGGTTTCCGGGTTCGCCAACGGCCAGTACATCACCAAAACCCTCTGACTAGGAGTTACGACCAATGCAAGCAACCTTCCCGGCATTCCGCCTCAACCGCAACGCCCTGTTCTACATGGGCCTCTTCGCCCTCCTGGCGTTCTTCCTGCTGGCCCCCCAGCACGCATTCGCCTCCGAGGGCACCGGCGGCTCTCTGCCGTATGAGAGCTGGCTGACCAACCTCCGCAACTCCGTCACCGGCCCGGTGGCCTTCGCGCTGTCGATCATCGGCATCGTGGTCGCCGGCGGCATCCTGATCTTCGGCGGCGAACTCAACGGCTTCTTCCGCACGTTGATCTTCATCGTCCTGGTCATGGCCCTGCTGGTCGGCGCGCAGAACATGATGAGCACGTTCTTCGGCCGTGGCGCGGAAATCGCCGCCCTGACCGATGGCGCGCTGCACCAGGTCAAGGTCGCCGCGCTGGACGTGGCCGGCTTCCCCGGCGAAGCCGTCATGCGCTGGGCCGAGCGCGGCCACATCGCGGGGTAAGTCATGGCTCTGCGCGCGATCCCCATCCGTAGGGCCGGCAACCGAGAAAACCTGTTCATGGGCGGGGATCGTGAGCTGGTGATGTTCTCGGGCCTGCTGGCCGGCGCGCTGATTTTCAGCGCCCAAGAAGTGAGGGCAACGGTGTTCGGCATCGCCTTGTGGTTCGGCGCGCTCTTCGCGCTGCGCCTCATGGCGAAGGCCGATCCGAAGCTGCGACACGTGTACCTGCGGCACCGCCGGTACAAGCCGTACTACCCGGCTCGCAGCACGCCCTTCCGTGACAACACGCCGAGTCAAGGGAAGCAATACAAATGATCGAAGCAATCGCAATTGCCATTGCTGTGCTCGGTGCGGTTCTGTTGCTCATCCTCTTTGCCCGCATCCGGGCTGTCGATGCCGAGCTGAAGCTCAAGAAGCATCGCGCCAAGGATGCCGGCCTGGCCGATCTGCTCAATTACGCCGCCGTGGTCGATGACGGCGTGATCGTGGGCAAGAACGGCTCCTTTATGGCCGCCTGGCTGTACAAGGGTGATGACAACGCCAGCAGCACCGAGGAACAGCGGGAAATGGTGTCGTTCCGCATCAACCAGGCCCTGGCGGGCCTGGGGAACGGCTGGATGGTGCATGTCGATGCTGTGCGTCGGCCTGCGCCGAACTACTCGGAGCGGGGCGTGTCATCGTTCCCCGACTCCGTTTCCTTCGCCATTGACGAGGAACGCCGGCGCTTGTTCGAGGGCCTGGGCGCGATGTTCGAGGGCTACTTTGTCCTGACCGTCACGTGGTTCCCGCCAGTGCTGGCCCAGCGCAAGTTTGTCGAACTCATGTTCGATGACGATGCGGTGGCTCCCGACCATACGGCGCGCACTACGGGCCTGATTGCGCAGTTCAAGCGCGAGATCACCAGCCTGGAATCGCGCCTGTCCTCGGCGGTCAAGATGACGCGCCTGCGCGGCCAAAAAGTCGTGTCGGAAGAGGGCAGGGAAGTCACGCACGATGACTTCCTGAGCTGGTTGCAGTTCTGCGTGACGGGCCTCCATCACCCGGTCATGCTGCCCAGCAATCCGATGTACCTCGATGCGGTAATCGGCGGGCAAGAGCTGTGGGGCGGCGTCGTGCCCAAGATCGGGCGCAAGTTCATCCAGGTGGTCGCCATCGAAGGCTTCCCCTTGGAGTCAACGCCTGGGGTGCTCTCGGCCCTGGCCGAGCTGCCCAGCGAATACCGCTGGTCGAGCCGCTTCATCTTCATGGATCAGCACGAGTCCTTGAAGCACCTGGACAAGTTCCGCAAGAAGTGGAAGCAGAAGATTCGCGGCTTCTTCGATCAGGTGTTCAACACGAATACCGGCTCGATCAACCAGGACGCGGCCGCGATGGTCGGCGACGCCGAGGCGGCCATCGCCGAGGTCAACAGCGGCTTGGTGGCGGCCGGCTACTACACCAGCGTAGTCGTGCTGATGGACGAGGATCGGGAGCGCCTGGCGGCCTCCGCGCTCCTGGTCGAGAAGGCCGTCAACCGCCTGGCCTTCGCGGCCCGTATCGAGACGATCAACACGCTCGATGCGTACCTGGGCAGCTTGCCCGGCCACGGCGTCGAGAACGTGCGCCGGCCGCTCATCAACACGATGAACCTGGCCGACCTGCTGCCGACAAGCTCGATCTGGACGGGCAGCGCCACGGCTCCGTGCCCGATGTACCCGCCGCTGTCGCCGGCGCTCATGCACTGCGTGACGGTGGGCGCTACGCCGTTCCGCCTGAACCTGCACGTGCGCGACCTGGGCCACACCTTCATGTTCGGCCCGACCGGCGCAGGCAAATCGACGCACCTGGGCATCATCGCCGCGCAGCTCCGTCGCTACGCCGGCATGTCGATCTACGCCTTCGACAAGGGCATGTCGATGTACCCACTCGCGGCCGGCATCCGCGCGGCCACGAAGGGCAAGAGCGGCCTGCATTTCACGGTGGCCGCCGACGATGACCGCCTGGCGTTCTGCCCGCTCCAGTTCCTCGAAACGAAGGGGGATAGGGCCTGGGCGATGGAGTGGATCGACACCATCCTGGCGTTGAACGGCGTCAACACCACGCCGGCGCAGCGCAACGAGATCGGCAACGCGATCATGAGCATGCACGCCAGCGGCGCGCGCACGCTCTCCGAGTTCTCGGTGACGATTCAGGACGAGGCGATCCGCGAGGCCATCAAGCAGTACACGGTGGACGGCTCGATGGGCCACCTGCTCGACGCCGAAGAGGACGGCCTGTCGCTGTCCGACTTCACGGTGTTCGAGATCGAAGAGCTGATGAACCTGGGCGAGAAGTTCGCGCTGCCGGTGCTGCTCTACCTGTTCCGCCGCATCGAGCGCGCACTGAAAGGCCAGCCCTCCGTCATCATCCTGGACGAAGCCTGGTTGATGCTGGGCCACCCCGCGTTCCGCGCCAAGATCAGGGAATGGCTCAAGGTGCTGCGCAAGGCCAACTGCCTTGTGCTGATGGCGACGCAAAGCCTCTCCGACGCGGCCAACTCGGGCATCTTGGACGTGATCGTGGAATCGACCGCGACCAAGATTTTCCTGCCTAACGTCTACGCCAGGGATGAGGACACATCGGCGCTCTATCGCCGTATGGGCCTCAACGCGCGTCAGATCGAAATCCTGGCGACTGCCATTCCGAAGCGTCAGTACTACTACGTCTCGGAGAACGGCCGCCGTCTCTATGACCTTGCCCTGGGGCCGATGGCCCTGGCCTTCGTCGGTGCGTCCGACAAGGAATCGGTCGCCACCATCAAGAGCCTCGAAGCCAAGTTCGGCCACGAATGGGTGCATGAGTGGCTGGCCGGCCGTGGGCTGAATCTCAACGACTACCTGGAGGCCGCATGAGCATCGCCGACACCCTCAAGGGCTTGATCTTCAAGAAGCCCGCCAACTCCGCCGAGCCGCGCGATCCGCGCCGCTCGAAGGAACCGCTCGCCGGCGGCCGCCGTGCGGGCGAGGCCGAGAACCCCTACCTGGCCGCGCGCCGCACCTGGAACGATCACGTGGGCGGCGTCGTCTCGCAGCGCCAAACCTGGCAGGTGATAGGCATCCTGTCGCTGTTGATCGCGCTGGCCGGCGTGGGTGGCGTGATCCACATCGGCAGCCAGTCGAAGTTCATCCCCTACGTGGTCGAGGTGGACAAGCTGGGCCAGACGGTGGCCGCCGGCCCGGTGCAGGCCGCAGGGAAGGCCGATCCGCGTGTCATCCACGCCGCCGTTGCGGACTGGATGAGCTGCGCGCGCATGGTGTCGCCTGACGTGGCCTTGCAGCGCAAGTGCGTGTTCAAGGCGTACTCGATGCTCGCCCCCAACGATCCGGCGACGCCAAAGATGAACGAGTGGTTGAACGGCACGCCCGATTCCAGCCCGTTCAAGCGCGCCGAGAAGGAAATGGTCAGCGTCGAGATCAAGACCGTCATCCCGCAAACGCCCGACACCTGGCAAGTCGAGTGGGTGGAAACCACGCGCGACCGCCAAGGCACGCTGAAAGGTCAGCCCGTCACCTGGCGCGCGCTCGTGACTACCTACATCGCCGAGGTCACGCCCAACACCACCGATGAGCAACTGCGGAACAACCCGTTGAGCATCTACGTGCGTGATTACTCCTGGTCCCGCATCCAATGAATTCGAGGTCATCCACCATGAAGAAAACCCTCTCCGCTTTGATCGTGGGCGCTGCTGTGGCGGTGCCCTCCCTGGCTCTGGCCGCCCCTGGCGACGACATTGCCGACAAGTATTTCAACAAGACCAACCCGACGCTGACCGCTCAAGAGCGCGCGGCGCTCGCCATCGCCAAACGGTGGGAAGCGGGGTCGGCGACCGGCATCAAGCCGGTGGCCGGCTCGGGCGGTGCCATCAAGTTCGTGTACGGCGCGCAGCAGCCGAGCATCGTTTGCGCGGTGCTCCAGGTGTGCGACGTGGCCTTGCAGCCCGGCGAACAAGTGAACTCGATCAACCTGGGCGACACGGCCAGGTGGACGGTGGAACCGGCCATCACCGGCAGCGGCGCGACCGAGGTTCAGCACCTCATCATCAAGCCGATGGACGTGGGCCTCGAAACCAGCCTGGTTGTGACCACGAACCGCCGCAGCTACCACTTCCGCCTGCGCTCGCATCGCACCGAGTACATGCCGCAAGTCTCGTTCACGTACCCCGAGGAAGCGCAAGCCAAGTGGGACGCGATCCAGCGCCGCGAGAAGCAGGAACGCACCGACAACACCCTGCCGGCGACGGGCGAGTACCTGGGCGATCTCTCGTTCGACTATGAGCTGTCCGGGTCGGCGAGCTGGAAGCCTGTGCGCGTCTACAACGATGGCCGCAAGACCATCATCGAAATGCCCGGCACGATGCAGCAGACCGAAGCGCCGACGCTCCTGGTCGTGCGCAAAGAGGGCGGCTTGTTCACCGACGACGAAACGGTGCTGGTCAATTACCGCGTGCAGGGCAATCGCTACATCGTGGACACGGTGTTTGACCACGCGATCCTGATTGCCGGTGTTGGCAGTAGCCAAGACCGCGTGACCATCAGCCGGAGGAAGTGACCATGCGCAAGATCGTCTCTCTCGCGCTGCTCGCCCTCGCCCTGGGCCTCGGCGGCTGCGCAACCACCAGCCAGTACGGCAACTTCGTCCAGTCGGCCGCGCTCGATCAGCAGAAGCTCGCCACCGACGCGGTGCAGCAGCTCGCCACGCTGTACGCGCCGGCGCGCACGCGCCTGGAGCTGCAACAGCCGACGCCCGATCCGTTCGGCCAGGCGCTCGTCAAGTCGCTGCGCGACAAGGGCTATGCCCTCCTGGAGTACGCCCCGGCCGGCGCTTCCACGCAGGCCCCGGCCTCGGCGGCATCGCAGGCGAGCGCACCGGCCACCACGGCCGCGTCGGGCGGCCTGCCGTTGCGCTACGTGCTCGACCAGGCTGGCGACTCGAACCTGTACCGCCTGACCTTGATGGTCGGCAATCAATCCATCACCCGCCCTTACCTGGCGCAAAACGGCACGTTCGCGCCGGCCGGGTACTGGGTGCGCAAGGAGTGACGCCATGACAGAAAACGCCGATCAGATGGCACCTGACGCTTCGCCTGGCGAAGTGTCCAAGAAGGCGGGCGTCCGTCGCGTCAACAACATGCCCATGTACATCCTCGGCGGCGTCCTGCTGTCGTTCGTGCTGGTCATGGCCCTGGTCGCGGCGGATCGCGCGGCCAAGCAGAACGCGCCGGCGGACGGCCCCAAGGAGAAGGCCGGCAACACGTCGATGTTCGCCAAGGAGATCGCAGGCGACAAGACCGGCGGCTTGATCGAGCCGGCAAGCCCGCTCAAGGTGCCCGACATGCCGACCGGCCCGGCGTCGGCTCCGCTGGAGATCGCGCGGCCGTCCAACCCGGACGCGCCGCCGGCCCCGCCGGCCAACCCCGGCAACCCGGGCCAGCCGGTGAACGACGACGAGGCCCAGCGCATCCGCATGGCGAAGATGCAGATGTTCGGCGAAGCCGTGAAGGCCAAGACCACCGTGCGCGTGGATGCCCCGCGTAGCAACGGCTCCGCGCCGGGTGGCCCGAGCACCTACACCGGCACGCCGCAGACGCGCGATGAAATGCTGAACCGCATCGCAGCGGTGCAGCAGCAAATCGACGCGCAGCGCAGCAACGATCCGACCGCCGCCTATCAAGCACGCCTGGCGCAGATTCGCGGCATGGGCGTCGGTGGTGGCGGCGCGGCTCCGGCCGCCGGCGGCATGGGCGCGGGCGGTGCGCCGCAGCTCCTGCAAACCTCGACCAGCGGCGGCGGGCGCAACAGCATGGCGCAGTTCGGCCAAGGTGGGCAGGGCGACCGCTGGAAGCTGGATTCGCAGCCGGAAGCGCCGCGCACACCGTTCGAGCTGCGCGCGGGCTTCGTCGTGCCGGCCACGCTCATTTCGGGCATCAACTCCGATCTGCCGGGCCAAATCATGGCCCAGGTCGCGCAGGACGTGTACGACACACCGACCGGCAAGCACCTGTTGATCCCGCAGGGATCGCGCCTCGTCGGCTCGTATTCGAGCGACGTGGCCTACGGCCAAGCGCGCGTGCTGGTTGCGTGGCAACGCATCGTGTTCCCCGATGGCAAGGCGATGGACATTGGCGCGATGCCAGGCGCGGACAGCGCGGGATACGCGGGCTTCCACGACCAGGTGAACAACCACTATGTGCGCCTGTTCGGCTCGGCCTTCCTCATGTCCGGCGTGACAGCAGGCATCACCTACAGCCAACGCCAGAACCAGGCCACAAACACCTATGGCGCACCGAGCGCCAGCAGTGCCCTAAGCGAAGCCCTCGGCCAGCAGCTCGGCCAGGTTACGGCGCAACTCATCGCCAAGAACCTGAGCATTTCGCCGACGCTGGAAATTCGGCCGGGGTATCGCTTCAACGTCGTGGTCACGAAGGACATGACGTTTTCCAAGCCGTACCGTTCCTTCGATTACTAACGCCATAGGAGAAAAGCACCATGAAGCCGAAGTTTTTAGCCGCTAAATTGGCCCTCGTCATTGCTGTTTCGAGCACGCTGGCGGTCACACCTGTGCAGGCTGGCATCCCCGTCATCGACGGCACCAACCTGTCGCAGAACATCATGACGGCCATCGAATCGGTGGCCCAGACGCTCAAGCAAATTGAGCAGTACAGCACCCAGCTCCAGCAGTATCAAAACCAACTCCAGAACACGATGGCCCCGGCCGCGTATATCTGGGATCAGGCGCAATCGACCATCAACGGGTTGATGAACGCGGTCAACACGCTGGATTACTACAAGACCCAACTCGGCAGCCTGGACAGCTACATCGGCAAGTTCCAGGACGTGAACTACTACAAGAACTCGCCGTGCTTTACGGCGGCAGGGTGCTCCGACGCGGAACGCGCAGCACTTCGGAATGTGGCCCAGCTCGCGAGCGAGTCGCAGAAGAAGGCCAACGATGCCTTGTTCAAGGGCCTCGATAGGCAGCAAACGAATCTCACGGCCGATGCAGCGACGTTGCAGCGTCTTCAATCGGCAGCGCAGGGCGCGCAGGGCCAAATGCAGGCCATCGGCTACGCCAACCAGCTCGCCAGCCAGCAGGCCAACCAGCTCTTGCAGATTCGTGGCCTGCTGATCGCGCAGCAGAACGCGATGGCAACCAAGATGCAGGCCGACGCCGACAAGGAAGCCCAGCAGGCGGCAGCGGCCGCACAACTGCGCCAGGGCAGCTACCGGGCCAGCCCGGCGCGCACCTGGTAAGGGGGATTCATGAAAGCAATCAAGGCTCTGTCCTTGGCCTCGGCCGCCCTCGTGGCGGCCTTGGTCGCCGGCTGCGACAACAAGCCGGCCACGGCCCCCATGCCGGAAGTGAACGACGAGAACTGCAAGCCCGAGAACATCGCCAAGATCGAGGACAAGGGCGTCCAGCAGGCTTTTTCGTCGCTGTGCTTGCGTCGTGGTGGGGATTTCAAGCCCAGCCCGAAACGCGAATGGTGAGGTGCTGACGATGAGAATGCCAGCCAATCTAAAACCCTCGCCCTGCCGCTGTTCGTCTGGCTGGCGTTCTTCGCGGTCGATGCCCACGCGGCCATCGACAACGCCGGCGTGTTCGATAGCGTGCTGGATCGCTACCAGGCCGCCGCGAGCGGCTGGGCCGGTGTCATCACCACGGCCGCAACCTGGCTCTTCTGGACGCTGGTTGTGATCTCGATGGTCTGGACGTTCGGCATGATGGCCTTGCGCAAGGCCGACATTGGCGAGTTCTTCGCGGAGTTCGTCCGCTTCACGATCTTTACCGGCTTCTTCTGGTGGGCGCTAACCAACGGCCCTAACTTCGCCTCGTCCATCTATGCGTCGTTGCGGCAGCTCGCCGGCAACGCGACGGGCCTGGGCAATGCTCTGTCGCCCTCGGGCATCGTGGACGTGGGCTTTGCGATCTTCGACAAGGTGATGGATCAGTCCTCGGTGTGGTCGCCGGTGGACAGCATGGCCGGCATCCTCATGGCCGTGGCGATCCTGGTCATCCTGGCCCTGGTCGGTGTGAATATGCTTCTGCTGCTCGCGTCGGGCTGGGTGCTCGCCTACGGCGGCGTGTTCTTCCTCGGCTTCGGTGGTTCGCGCTGGACTTCCGACATGGCGATCAACTACTACAAGGTCGTCCTGGGCGTGGCCGCGCAGCTCTTCGCAATGGTGCTCCTGGTGGGCATCGGCAAGACCTTCCTCGATGACTACTACTCGCGCATGAGCGCCGGCATCAGCCTCAAGGAAATGGGCGTGATGCTGATCGTCGTCATCATCCTCTTGGCGTTGGTCAACAAGATTCCGCCGCTCATCGCCGGGATCATCACCGGCGCGAGCGTGGGCGGTGCCGGCATCGGCCAGTTCGGTGCAGGTGCTGCGTTGGGTGCCGCAGGCATGGCAGCAGCAGCGGCCGCGACCGGCGGCGCCGCTCTGGCCGCCGGCGCAGCCTCGGCCGCCGGTGGTGCCTCTGCCGTCATGGCCGCCTTCTCGAAGGCCAATGAGAACGTGTCGGCAGGCACGGACGTTATGTCGGCCTTCTCGGGCGGCGGCAGCTCGGGCGGCGGTGCGGGCGGCGGCGGCGACGCCGGCACCGGCAGCACGCCCTTCGCTCAGGCTGCGGGCTTTAGCGGCAGCTCCGGCGGTGGCTCTTCGTCGGGTGGCGGCAGCCCCTCGACCGGCAGCAGCTCGGGCAGCTCGAAGGGCGGCGATAAGGGCGGCGGCAAAGCCGACGCCGGCGGCCAGGGCAGCAGCTCGACGGCCAGCACCGGCAGCAGTGCCGACAAGGCCGCCAAGAACGAACCCAAGCCCGCCGGCGGGGCAGGGCAAGGGCAGCAGGCCGCACCGGGCAGCACCGGCCCCGGCTTGCTCGCATCGGCCGCATCGGCCCTCGGCACGGCCGGCCGCATCGCCGCCGACGCCGGCGCGAACTTGGCGAAGGGAACCGCCGATGTTGCCAAGGCCAAAGCCGCGAGCCTGCGCGAAGCCGCAGCCGAGCGGATCGCCGACACCACTGGCGGAAAGATCGCCGCCGCGATCAAGGCGCAAGGAAGCGGCACGGCCGAGAACATCGACGTGCCCGACCAGCAGCCCGCGCCGAGCTTCGGCGACAACAGCCTGGCAGGCGGCCCTGCCGATGCCGATCCCGAGTCCGAAGTAGCTGCGTTCGCCAACCGCGAGCAAGGCCGCGACGGCACAACTGCGTAACCAAGGAGAGTCCAACCATGAAGAAGAAACTGTTTGCCCTGGCCGCCCTCGTGGCAGCCCTCGGATCGACCGCCGGCACGGCCAGCGCGCAAGACGTGCTGACCGGCGACACGCGCCTGGCCTGCGAGGCGATCCTGTGCCTGTCGTCGGGCACGCGCCCGAGCGAATGCACGCCGTCGCTGTCGCGGTACTTCAACATCACGAAGCGCAAGCTGTCGGACACGATCCGCGCCCGCCTGAACTTCCTCCAGCTTTGCCCGGTGGCGAGCCAGACGCCGGAAATGCAGTCGCTCGTGTCGGCGATCTCGCGCGGCGCTGGCCGTTGCGACGCGCAGTCGCTGAACTCGACGTTGGTGATGTGGACGGGCGGCTACGACGATGGGCGCACGTACATCAGCAACCAGTTGCCTGACTACTGCGGGGCCTACACCGGCCACGCCTACACCGACTTCGCCAGCAGCGGCACGCTGCCGCGCTATGTCGGGACGCCAGAGCGGGGCGGGTATTGGGTCGAAGCGCGCGACTATGACCGCGCCTTGGCCGAGTACAACGAACGCATCCGGCGCGAGGACGAAGAGCGCCGCCGTCAGTCCTGGCTGAACTGAGGGAGGGGAGGGCATGCCGTTCTTCGCCGATCTGCCGCCGCAGCTCCAGGAGCGCGTCGTCTGCTCGATCTCGGCCGCCGTCAAGTACGAGGTGCCGGTCAACATCGTGTTGGCCGTCGCCGAGAAAGAGGGCGGCAAGCCGGGCCAGTGGGTGCGCAACTCGAATGGCACGCATGACGTTGGCCCGATGCAGTTCAACACCGCGTACCTGGGCGACCTGGCCCGATACGGCATCACGGCGAACGATGTGGCGGCTGCCGGCTGCTACTCGTTCGACCTGGCCGCCTGGCGGCTGCGGATGCACATCCGCAACGACAAGGGCGACCTCTGGACGAAGGCGGCGAACTACCACTCGCGCACGCCGCAGTACAACGCGGTGTACCGGGCCGACTTGATGCGCAAGGCGTCGAAGTGGGCCGATTGGCTCGAAGCTCGGTTCGTCACGCTTGACGTGACGAAGGCCGGGGCCACGCCCTCGACGCCCAGCCAGCCCGCGACGGTGGCCCAGCGGGCGACGCCGGCGGCCAGGCCGGCACCAGCACCCCAGCAGGCCGCCCCAGCGGCCGCAGCAGCTCGCAGCGTGTCGGTGGCCGGCTACGTGCCCCGCACGGTGTCTTTCAACACTTCACGCGAGGGGTCGGCCGAGTAGGCCGGCTCTTCCGATTTAGCGGCTAAACATGGACAAATTCCACGCCTTCATGATGCGGTACACGCTGGGCGTCGGCCGGTTGCTTCAAGCCTATTGCAAGTGGGCGGAAGGGCAGGCCAAGAACCAGCTCGATTTGCTTCTGCTGGGCCTCGGCCCGATCTTCGCCTTGGGCCTTCTGCTGTGGGCGCTGCCGGCGTGGATCGGCAAGCCCATCGCCTTCGTGCTCTCACTGCCAGCGCTCTACATCATCTTCCTGGTGCTGCGCGCCTACGCGATTCGCGGGGGCCGGCGCTGATGAAGGCCCTGCGGATTCCTGATGGAACCGTCGAAGCGTTGAAGTGGCTCGCACTGGTTCTCATGACCGGCGATCACGTCAACAAGTACCTGTTCAACGCGACGCTGCCGGTGCTGTTCGAGGCCGGCCGCGTGGCGCTCCCCCTTTTCGTGTTCGTCCTGGCCTACAACCTGGCCCGGCCGGGCACGCTCGAACGCGGCGTGTACGGCCGCACCATGTCGCGCCTGGCGATGTTCGGCGCGCTGGCCTCCGTGCCCTTCGTGGCCCTCGGCGGCCTGTACGCCGGTTGGTGGCCGCTCAACGTGATGTTCACGCTGCTGGTCGTCACGGCCACGGCTTACCTGGTCGAACGTGGCGGCAAGCTGCACCTGGCGGCCGCCGGCGTGGTGTTCCTGGTCGGCGGCAGCTCGGTCGAATATTGGTGGCCGGCCGTGGCTTTCGGCCTGGCGGTGTGGTCGTACACGCGCCGGCCGAGCTGGGCCGCCGCGGCGGTCGCGGTGCTGGCCTGCGCGGCCCTGTGGTTCGTCAATCGCAACCTGTGGGCCTTGGCAGCCCTGCCGGTGCTCTTCCTGGCCTCGCGGGTGGATGTGCGCGTGCCGCGCCTGCGCTGGGCCTTCTACGCCTATTACCCGCTGCACCTGGCCTCGCTCTGGTTGATCCGCATCCCCATGAGCAAGGCCGGCTACCTGTTCTTCTGATTGGAGTCCTGCCCCATGCGAAAACCCGTTCTTCTGGCCCTCTCTCTGGCGTTCCTGGTCAGCGCGCAAAGCGCACTGGCCGCCGGCGACGCCGGCAACTTCGGCACGCCGATCAAGTCCGGCGTATCGGTGTCCTTCCCCGACAGCAGCGCGACATTCCAGCCGACGCCAGAGGCCCTGGAGCTGCTGGCCGACGCTAGGAATGCGGCGATCATCTACATCAGCGGGCGCACCAGCACACTACGGCCCAGCGCGGCCGATGAGGCCCTTGCACTACGCCGTGCGCTCTCGGCCAGGTCGTACTTGGTGGCGCGCGGCGTCTCGCCGCTCAAGATCATGGTGAACTTCGCATCGGCCGCCGATTTCGTGGCAGACAACTCGACGGCCGAGGGCCGGCGCGAGAACCAGCGCGTGGACATTGAGGTGGTCTACATCCCCACCTACTGAGCGATCCGGCATCGCCATTCCTGGCGGTGCTGCAGGTCGCTCCAGCAGCTTCGCATCGTCGGCTCTGACGATGCAGGCCCGGCCGGCTTCCCTTGACAGCATCGCCATTTCTGACGATGCTTGTCGTTTTCAGAAGGCGACTGCACGAAATATCAGGAGTCGGCTGCACTGCCAGAACTGGCCGCCTGCAAGGCAGCGTAGAGAGCGGTTTTTCCTACCTTGAGGCGTGCGGCGGCCTCGCGGACATTCAAGCCGTTGGCGACAAGCTCCCGCGCTCGTTGCAACTTGTCGGCAGTGACAACCGGCTTGCGTCCGCCTTTGCGCCCGCGTGCGGCGGCAGCGGTCAACCCGGCCTTGGTGCGCTCGCGGATCAGGTCGCGCTCGAACTGGCCCAGCGCACCGAACACATGGAAGATGAGCCGTCCGCCCGGCGTGGTGGTGTCGATGTTTTCAGTCAACGAGCGGAAGCCGACGCCCCGTGCTTCCAGCTTGCCGACCGTCTCAATCAGGTGCGGCAGGGAGCGGCCAAGCCGATCCAGCCGCCAGACGACCAGCACATCGCCATCGCGCAGATAAGCCAGCGCATCGGCCAAGCCGGGCCGGTCTGCCTTGGCCCCGGATGCCGTGTCCTCGAAAACCCGTTCGCAGCCTGCATTGCGCAGCGCATCCGTCTGCAAGGCGGTGTCCTGTTCCGCCGTCGATACCCGCGCATAGCCGATGAGTGCCATTTCCGCCCATTTGTCCGTTATACCGTCCGCCTATCTTATTGTCCGTCATCCCGTTGCGCAAGATGTTTTCGGACAGGCGTCCGGTTTGGCCGCCTAATGATCGTTTGGCGGACAAGGCGACTGGCATCAGCCGAACAGCTCGCTATGGGAGCCAAGCCGCGCCAGTCGCAGGGTGTCGGCGTCGGACTTGCGGTAGATCAGCAGCAGGTCGGGCTTGATGTGGCATTCGCGGTAGCCCGCCCAATCGCCGGAAAGATCGTGGTCGCGGTATCGCACATCCAGGGGCTGATCGGTCGCCAGCGCGACCAGAACCGGCTTGAGGTCATCATTCGTGCAGCGGACTCCTGATACTGTTCGTTCAATAGAGGGGTCGTCTCAGAAAACGGAAAATAAAGCACGCTAAGCCGGTTGCAGCGGCCGTAGCGGCCTGAACTTGCCCGCGCCGATCTTGGCGCTGCTGCGCCAGAGGTAATCGCCGGTCAGGTTGATGTGCTCCCAGCCGAGCGGCGACAGGTACTGCAACAGGCCGTCATCGACGGCTTGACCGTGGCCACGCAAGGCGTTCGCGGCCCGTTCCAGATAAACCGTGTTCCACAGCACGATGGCTGCCGTCACCAGGTTGAGGCCGCTGGCCCGGTAGCGTTGCTGCTCGAAACTGCGGTCGCGGATTTCGCCCAGGCGGTTGAAGAACACGGCACGGGCCAGCGCGTTGCGGGCCTCGCCCTTGTTCAGTCCGGCATGCACACGGCGGCGCAGCTCGACGCTTTGCAACCAGTCTAGGATGAACAGCGTGCGCTCGATGCGGCCCAACTCGCGCAGGGCGACGGCCAGACCATTCTGGCGCGGATAGCTGCCGAGCTTGCGCAGCATCAGCGAGGCCGTCACCGTGCCTTGTTTGATCGACGTGGCCAGCCGCAGGATTTCATCCCAATGGGCGCGGACGTGCTTGATGTTGAGCGTGCCGCCGATCATCGGTTTCAATGTCTCGTAGGCGGCATCGCCCTTTGGAATGTAGAGCTTGGTGTCGCCCAGGTCACGGATGCGCGGCGCGAAGCGGAAGCCCAGCAGGTGCATCAGCGCGAAGACGTGATCGGTGAAGCCCGCCGTGTCGGTGTAGTGCTCCTCGATGCGCAGGTCGGATTCGTGGTACAGCAGGCCGTCGAGCACGTAGGTCGAGTCGCGCACGCCGACATTCACCACCTTGGTGTGGAACGGCGCGTACTGGTCGGAGATGTGGGTGTAGAACGTCCGCCCTGGGCTGCTGCCGTATTTTGGGTTGATGTGGCCGGTACTCTCGGCCTTGCTGCCGGTGCGGAAGTTCTGGCCGTCCGATGACGACGTGGTGCCGTCGCCCCAGTGCTCGGCGAAGGGATGCCGGAACTGCGCGTTGACCAGCTCGGCCAGCGCCGCCCCGTAGGTTTCGTCGCGGATGTGCCAGGCTTGCAGCCAGGCCAGCTTGGCGTAGGTTGTGCCGGGGCAGGACTCTGCCATCTTGGTCAGGCCCAGGTTGATCGCGTCGGCGAGGATCGTGGTCAGCAGCAGGTTCTTGTCCTTGGCCAGGTCGCCCGATTTCAGATGCGCGAAGTGCCGGGTGAAGCCCGTCCATTCGTCCACCTCCAGCAGCAATTCGGTGATCTTGACGTGCGGCAGGGCCATTGCGGTCTGGTCGATCAGGGCCTGCGCGGTGTCGGGCACCGCCGCGTCGAGTGGCGTGATCTTCAGTCCCGATTCGGTGATGATGGCATCCGGCAACTCGTTGGCCAGCGCCATGCGGTTTACGGTGGTGAGCTGCGTTTCCAGCAGCGTCAGCCGTTCATGCAGGTACTGGTCGCAATCGGTGGCCACAGCCAGCGGCAATTCGCTGGCCTGCTTGAGGCTGGCAAATTTCGCTGGCGGCACCAGGTAGTCCTCGAAATCCTTGAACTGGCGGGAGCCTTGCACCCAGATGTCGCCGGAGCGCAGTGCGTTCTTCATCTCCGACAGCGCGCACAGTTCGTAGTAACGCCGGTCGATTCCGGCGTCGGTCATCACCAGCTTTTGCCAGCGCGGCTTGATGAAATCGGTTGGCGCATCGGCGGGCACCTTGCGGGCGTTGTCGCTGTTCATGTTGCGCAGCACTTCGATAGCGTCGAGCACGTCCTTGGCGGCGGGCGCGGCCCGCAGCTTGAGCACGGCGAGGAATTCCGGCGCGTAGCGGCGCAGCGTGGCATAGCTCTCGCCGATGCGGTGCAGGAAATCGAAGTCCTCGGGCTGCGCGAGTTTCTGCGCCTCGGTGACGCTCTCGGCGAAGGCATCCCAGGACATGACGGCTTCGATGGCGGCGAACGGATCGCGGCCGGCTTGCTTGGCCTCGATCAGCGCCTGGCCGATGCGTCCGAATAGCCGCACCTTGGCATTGATCGCCTTGCCGGATGCCTGGAACTGCTGCTGATGTTTGTTCTTGGCGGCGTTGAACAGTTTGCCCAGAATGCGGTCGTGCAGGTCGATGATTTCGTCAGTGACGGTCGCCATGCCTTCGATGGTGAGCGCAACCAGAGTCGCGTAGCGGCGCTGCGGCTCGAACTTGGCCAGGTCGGCTGGCGTCATCTGGCCACCCTCGCGGGCGATCTTGAGCAGCCGGTTCTGGTGCACCGACCGCTCGATGCCGGAGGGCAGGTCGAGCGCCTGCCACGCCTTGAGGCGTTCGATGTGTTCCAGCATGTGCCGCGAGTTCGGTTTGACCGGGGATTGCCGCAGCCAGGCCAGCCAGGTCGTCTTGCCGTTGTCGCGGCGCTTGAGCAGATCGTCGAGGCGACGGCGATGCATGTCCGATAGCGGTTCGGCCAAGGCGTCGTAGATGCGCCGGTTGGCGCGGGTGATCGCCTCGGCGCTCGCCCGCTCGACGGCGTTGAGAGCAGGCAGAATGACCGACTGCCGCCGCAGGTGCTCGATGAAGGCGCTTGCCAGCACAATGCCCTTGTCGGTTTGCATGGCCAGCTCGGTCAGCGTGTGGACGGCCTGCCGGTAGTGGCTCATGGTGAAGGGCCGGAAACCGAAGACGGTTTGCAGCTCGATCAGGTGCTCACGCCGGGTCTGCTCCCGCTGTCCGTACTTGCCCCAGCTTTCGATGCTGACCTTGAGCTGGTCGGCGACCAGTTTCAGCAAGGGCGGGAACGGCGGTTCATCAACGCCCAGTATGACGCCCGGAAAGCGTAGGTAGCAAAGCTGCACCGCGAAGCCCAGCCGATTGGCCGGGCCGCGCCGCTGCCGGATGATGGAGAGGTCGCTTTCGCTGAACGTGTAGTGACGGATCAACTCATCCTTGGTGTCCGGCAACGCCAGCAGGCTTTCGCGCTCGGCGGCGGAGAGGATCGAACGGCGGGGCATGCGGTTTCCTTCTTCTTGAAAACGTAGGTTTGTGACAAGCCCGCCAAGGCAACCGGCGCGGCTGTCATTTTCAGAAGACGACTGCACCATTCAGCGCGGTTTGAAGCCTCTTGTGCATACGGCTCCTGACAGCCAGATATCAGGACTCCTCTGCACGAAACTCGTCTATGCTCAATACTCGTGTGCACCAAAGCGAGATGAGCATGGCGACCGATACCGCACCGATTACCGAGCACGGCGTGGCCACCCTGCCAGAACAGGCATGGGAGCGTGCGCGTCGTCGCGCGGAGATCATTGGGCCGTTGGCGCAGTCGGAGACGGTTGGGCATGAAGCGGCCGACGCGGCAGCCCAGGCATTGGGGCTGTCCCGGCGGCAGGTCTACGTCCTGATCCGCCGTGCCCGGCTAGGATCGGGGCTGGTCACTGACTTGGCTCTTGGGCAGTCGAGCGGTGGCAAAGGTAAAGGCCGCTTGCCGGAGTCGGTCGAACGAATCATCCGCGAGTTACTGCAAAAGCGCTTCCTGACCAAGCAGAAGCGTAGCTTGGCGGCGTTCCACCGCGAAGTTGTGCGGGCGTGCAAGCTGCAAAAGCTGCGGGTGCCGGCGCGCAACACGGTGGCTCTGCGGATCGCCGGCCTCGATCCGCGCGAGGTCACTCACCGCCGGGAAGGACAAGATGCCGCCCGCGACCTGCAAGGTGTTGGTGGTGTTCCGCCACCCGTCTCCGCGCCGCTGGAGCAGGTGCAGATCGACCACACAGTCATCGACCTGATCGTGGTGGACGAGCGCGACCGGCAACCGATTGGCCGTCCATACCTGACCCTCGCCATCGACGTATTCACCCGCTGCGTGGTTGGCATGGTCGTTACGCTGGAAGCCCCGTCCGCCGTCTCGGTCGGCTTGTGCTTGGTGCATGCCGCCTGCGACAAGCGCCCTTGGTTGGAAGGGTTGAACGTAGAGATGGATTGGCCGATGAGCGGCAAGCCCAGACTGCTCTACTTGGACAACGCGGCTGAGTTCAAGAGCGAGGCGCTGCGCCGTGGCTGCGAGCAGCATGGCATCCGGTTGGACTATCGCCCGCTCGGGCAGCCGCACTACGGCGGTATCGTGGAACGGATCATCGGCACGGCGATGCAGATGATCCACGACGAATTGCCGGGGACGACCTTCTCCAATCCTGACCAGCGCGGGGAATACGCCTCCGAGAAGATGGCCGCCCTGACACTGCGCGAGCTGGAGCGCTGGCTCACATTGGCGGTCGGCACCTATCACGGCTCCGTGCACAACGGCCTGCTCCAACCGCCGGCCGCGCGCTGGGCCGAAGCTATCACGCGGACCGGCGTGCCAACCGTCATCACTCGCGCTACGGCTTTTCTGGTCGATTTTCTGCCCATCATCCGCCGCACGCTGACCCGCACCGGCTTCGTCATCGACCACATCCACTACTACGCCGATGCGCTCAAGCCGTGGATAGCTCGGCGGGACCGCTTGCCTGCGTTCCTGATCCGGCGCGACCCGCGCGACATCAGCCGCATATGGGTGCTGGAACCAGAGGGGCAGCACTACCTGGAAATTCCCTACCGTACCTTGTCGCACCCGGCTGTCACCCTATGGGAACAACGGCAGGCGCTGGCGAAATTACGGCAGCAAGGGCGCGAACAGGTGGATGAGTCAGCGCTGTTCCGCATGATCGGCCAGATGCGAGAAATCGTGACCACCGCGCAGAAAGCTACGCGCAAGGCGCGGCGCGACGCGGATCGACGCCAGCATCTCAAGGCAACGGCACCGCCTGTCAAAACCACGCCACCACCAGATGCGGACATGGCTGACCCACAGGCCGACAACCAGCCGCCGGCCAAACCGTTCGACCAGATTGAGGAGTGGTAGCCGTGGACGAATATCCCATCATCGACTTGTCACACCTGCTGCCAGCGGCACAGGGGCTGGCTCGGCTGCCGGCGGACGAGCGCATCCAGCGCCTTCGCGCCGACCGCTGGATCGGCTATCCGCGCGCGGTCGAGGCGCTGAACCGGCTGGAAACCCTGTATGCGTGGCCAAACAAGCAACGCATGCCCAACCTGCTGCTGGTCGGCCCGACCAACAACGGCAAGTCGATGATCGTCGAGAAGTTCCGGCGCACGCATCCGGCCAGCGCCGACGCCGACCAGGAGCACATTCCGGTACTGGTCGTGCAGATGCCATCCGAACCGTCGGTAATCCGCTTCTACGTCGCGCTGCTCGCGGCGATGGGTGCGCCATTGCGACCGCGCCCACGGCTGCCAGAAATGGAACAACTGGCGCTGGCACTGCTGCGCAAGGTCGGCGTGCGCATGCTGGTGATCGACGAGTTGCACAACGTCCTGGCCGGTAACAGCGTCAACCGCCGGGAATTTCTCAATCTCCTGCGCTTCCTCGGCAATGAACTGCGCATCCCACTGGTCGGGGTCGGCACGCGCGACGCCTACCTGGTCATCCGCTCCGATGACCAGTTGGAAAATCGCTTCGAGCCGATGATGCTGCCGGTATGGGAGGCCAACGACGATTGCTGCTCACTGCTGGCCAGCTTCGCCGCTTCGCTTCCACTGCGGCGCCCCTCGTCGATTGCCACGCTGGACATGGCCCGCTACCTGCTCACACGCAGCGAAGGCACCATCGGCGAACTGACGCACTTGCTGATGGCGGCAGCCCTCGCCGCCGTGGAGAGCGGCGAGGAAGCGATCAACCATCGCACGCTGAGCATGGCCGATTACACCGGCCCCAGCGAGCGGCGTCGGCAATTCGAGCGGGAACTGATGTGAAGCCAGCGCCACGCTGGCCACTGCATCCGGCTCCCAGGGAAGGTGAAGCCTTGTCTTCGTGGCTCAACCGCGTGGCCCTTTGCTATCACATAGAGGTGTCCGAGCTGCTGGAGCACGATCTTGGTCACGGTCAGGTTGATGACCTGGACACCGCGCCACCACTGGCGCTGCTGGCGATGCTTTCCCAGCGGAGCGGCATCGAACTGAACCGGCTGCGTTGCATGAGCTTTGCCGGCTGGGTGCCTTGGCTACTGGACAGCCTTGATGATCAGATTCCAGATGCATTGGAGACCTATGCGTTCCAGCTCTCGGTGTTGCTGCCGACACACCGCCGTAAGACGCGATCCATCACGAGCTGGCGTGCCTGGCTGCCCAGCCAGCCGATACACCGCGCCTGTCCGCTATGCCTGAACGATCCGGAGAACCAAGCCGTACTGCTCGCGTGGAAGCTGCCCCTGATGCTGAGCTGCCCGCTGCATGGCTGCCGGCTGGAATCCTATTGGGGCGTGCCAGGGCGGTTTCTAGGCTGGGAGAACGCCGACGCCGAACCGCGCACCGCCAGCGACGCGATTGCGGCGATGGACCAGCGTACCTGGCAGGCACTGACGACCGGTCACCTGGAGCTGCCGCGCCGACGCATCCATGCCGGATTGTGGTTTCGGCTGCTACGCACGCTGCTCGATGAGCTGAACACACCGCTTTCGGCGTGCGGAACCTACGCGGGTATCTCCGCCAAGTCTGGGAAGGCTGCGGGCATCCGCTGCGTGCTGGGCAAAGTCTGTGGCGACCGTATGAAACCCTGAATCCGGCAGTACGGTTGCAGATGCTGGAGGCGGCGGCAACGGCAATCAGCTTGATTGAGGTGAGGTACATAAGCCCGCCAGGCGAGCAGGCAAAGCTGTTCTGGTCCGAGCCCCAAACAGGGTTCACCAGTGGCCTGCCGACGAAAGCGCCGAAGCCCGAACCCATCAATCACTGGCAGCGTGCAGTCCAGGCCATCGACGAGGCCATCATTGAAGCGCGGCACAACCCCGAGACGGCACGCTCGCTGTTCGCGTTGGCTTCCTATGGTCGGC
Source organism: Variovorax paradoxus (assembly GCF_022009635.1). NCBI lineage: Bacteria > Pseudomonadati > Pseudomonadota > Betaproteobacteria > Burkholderiales > Comamonadaceae > Variovorax > Variovorax paradoxus. Next base: position 36,156 of record NZ_CP091716.1, on the reverse strand, counting down.
GCGACCCCGCTTCCCTGGAACAGTTGCGCGCCACCTTCGCGAAGGAAGGCATCGCCACGGAATTTCTGTCACATTATGAGCCTGACGGATCCTTTGCATGTCTTAGACAGAATGACGGGTTAAGTGACAAATTTTGACGACCTTAACTTTCCGGCGCACACTGTCACATAATCGAACGTATATGTGACAGGTACGACATGCTGATAGGCTACATGCGGGTATCGAAGGCGGACGGCTCCCAGGCTACCGATTTGCAGCGCGACGCGCTGATTGCCGCCGGGGTCGATCCAGTACATCTTTACGAGGACCAGGCATCCGGCATGCGCGAGGATCGGCCCGGCTTGACGAGCTGCCTGAAGGCGTTGCGAACTGGCGACACACTGGTCGTGTGGAAACTGGATCGGCTCGGACGCGACCTGCGACATCTCATCAACACCGTGCACGACCTGACTGGGCGCGGCATCGGCTTGAAGGTATTAACCGGGCACGGCGCGGCCATCGACACCACGACCGCCGCCGGCAAGCTGGTCTTTGGCATCTTCGCCGCCCTGGCCGAGTTCGAGCGCGAGTTGATCGCGGAGCGCACGATTGCCGGCCTAGCCTCGGCCGCGCGCGCGGGCGGAAAGGCGGCCGGCCGTTCAAGATGACCGCCGCCAAGCTGCGGCTGGCGATGGCGGCAATGGGTCAGCCAGAGACCAAGGTCGGCGACCTGTGCCAGGAACTTGGCGTCACGCGGCAGACCCTGTATCGGCATGTTTCACCCAAGGGTGAGCTACGTCCAGATGGCGAGAAGCTACTCAGCCGAATTTGATGCGGCATGAGGCAACGTAGCGACAGCGTGGTTTGTCTCAATGGGAAGCGCTCATGATCGATCTTTGAAGGCCCGCAGCAGTCGTGTCACAGACAGGACGAACAAACCGGTCAGCGTGAGGGCTGCGATACCCCAGTACTCTCCGATGAACGCGCCGGCCGTCGTGCCGGCCAGCACAATGGCGAGAATCGGCAAATGGCAGGGACAGGTGAGCACGGCCAGCGCGCCCCACAGGTAGCCGGTGATCGGTTTGTGCGTCTCGGACGGCAAGCGCTCGGGGCTGTTCATGGCAGACTCTCCGCGTGCTGTGCCGGCTCGGTCGGCATGGTGGCCAACTGCACCTCCAGATCGGCCAACGCTTCGCGCCGACGCTCGACGAACTGGCGCAGAACGGCAAGCTGCGCGGCCGCTTCATCGCCGTCCGCAGCATCCAGCGCCCGGCACAGCCGCGCCAGCGCGTCCAGGCCGATGCCCGCCTCGAAGGCCGCCCGCACGAAGCACAGCCGTTGCAAGGCGGCATCATCGAACAGGCCATAGCCGCCCGGGGTGCACGCCACCGGACGCAGCAATCCGCGCAGCAGGTAGTCGCGCACGATATGCACGCTCACCCCGGCATCAAGGGCCAGCCGGGACACGGTGTAGGCGCTCATTGAAAACCTCCTTTTTTTATCCAGCGCAGCAGGAAAGCTGCTTCACGTCCTTGTTGAAGGTCTGCGCCGCAAGCTTCAACCCTCGACCATTGTCAGGTAGGGAACAACTGGTCGGCCAGTTCCTGCACCGTCATGCGGTTGCGGATGGCGAGCACCGCCGTCTGGATCAGTTCGCCCGCTTCCGGGGCCACCGCCTGCACGCCGATGAGCCGTCCGCTACCTTCCTCGATGACCAGCTTGATGAAGCCGCGTGTGTCGAAGTTGGCAAGCGCTCGCGGAACGTTGTCGAGTGTCAGCGTGCGACTGTCGGTCTCGATGCCATCGTGGTGCGCTTCCGCCTCGCTGTAGCCCACGGTGGCGACTTGCGGGTCGGTGAACACCACTGCCGGCATCGCGGTCAGATTGAGGGCTGCGTCGCCGCCGGTCATGTTGATCGCGGCACGGGTGCCGGCGGCCGCTGCCACGTAGACGAACTGCGGCTGGTCGGTGCAGTCGCCGGCCGCGTAGATGTTCGGGTTGCTCGTGCGCATGCCTTGGTCGATAACGATGGCCCTTGCGCATTGACAGTGACCCCGCCGCGTCCAGCGCGAGGCTGCGCGTATTCGGTGCCCGACCGGTGGCAACCAGCAACTTGTCAGCGCGCAATTCACCGTGTCCGGTGGTCAGCACGAATTCGCCGTTCACATGGGCGACCTGGCTGGCTTGCGTGTGCTCCAGCACCTCGATGCCCTCGGCGCGGAAAGCGGCTGTCACGGCCTCGCCGATGGCCGGGTCTTCCCGGAAGAACAAGGTGCTGCGTGCCAGGATCGTGACCTGGCTGCCGAGCCGGGCAAAGGCTTGCGCCAGTTCCAACGCCACCACCGACGAACCGATCACGGCCAGGCGTGCGGGAATGGTGTCGCTGACAAGCGCTTCGGTGGAAGTCCAGTAGGGTGACTCTTTCAGGCCCGGAATCGGCGGCACGGCCGGACTGGCACCGGTGGCGACCAGGCAGCGGTCGAACGTTACCTCGCGCTCGCCACCCTCGTTCAAACGGACGACCAGGCTCTGGTCGTCCTTGAAACGCGCTTCACCGTGCAAAACGGTGATGGCTGGATTGCCGTCCAGGATGCCTTCGTATTTGGCGTGCCGCAGGGCGTTGGTGCATGGATACCGCTGGGACCGGGGTTACCCCAACCCCGCAGGGGCTTAGACGGCAGCTGCTGAAGTGCGGACGGAGTTCGGGCGTCCAGCGCTCAGCATGCGGTTGAGCACCGCCACCGCAGCATTTGCCTCGGCCTGCTGGCCACGTGGATCACGGGCACGCAACTTTGGCCCGATGATGGCCTTGAAGCGACCCATCGTGGTTTCCACCAGCGCACGTTTGCCGTAGCCATAGGCCTCTTGCCACTCCAGCCGTCCCAAGCTTTGAATCATCAACAGGTGGTTGTCGCGTGTGGTCGGCGCTGCCTCGAATTGCGCGCTGGGCTGGGCGGTAACGCGCGGTGGAATAATGACGTCGATTTGCGTATCGCGTTGGGCAATCCGCTCGTAGGTTGGCTCGCCGTCATAGGCGCCGTCGGCGGTAACAGAGGCGACTTCGTGCTCGATCTGATCAAGCAGTGGACCAACCTGAGATGGGTCATCGACATCCTGGCCAGTCAAGACCGACGCCTCGATGTGCCCCGTGCTGGCGTCCACTGCCAAGTGCAGCTTTCTCCAGCTACGCCGCGACTTTTGTCCGTGCTTTTTCTGCAGCCATTCGCCTGCGCCAAACAGCTTCAGCCCGGTGCTGTCGATCAACAAATGCAGCGGCCCGGCGGGCAGCGCGCACTGGCGTGGCAAAGCCTTGAGGGTCATGCTTCGGCGACTCAAGGTAGTGTGGTCGGGGGCCTTCAGATCAATCTCGAGAAGCTGGAAAATCGACCTCATCAAACCCTCGGTTTGTCGCAGGGCTTGGCCAAATACCAGGCGCAGCATCAGGCTGGTTTGGATGGCCTGATTCGAATAGATGGACTGCCCGCCTGGTGTGCTGCGCGCTTGGGCTGGCCAGAGTTGCATCGCCTGCGGGGTAACCCAGAACGTCAGGCTGCCACGGTTGCGAAGTCCCGATTCATATTCGGGCCAGTTACGCACGAAGTGCCGCATCTTCGGAATATGATGGCGGTGATCGGCGTTGAATTTGTTGGGCATGTGGCGGGAGGCGGTCTTTTTATCAGGGCCGCGAGCCTAACAGAACGCCTGCGCAGTATCCATGCACCAACGCCGTTCCACGGCCCCGAGCAGGCCGCGCACACGGACCTCGCCCACGCACGGCAGGGACTCGAGATCTTTCAGCTTCGCTTCGAAATACTGGCCGACACGCTGGCCGTTTTCGAGCAGGCCGCCGTCCGTGTACAGGTCGAGCACCGCATTGGCCACGGCGGCGCTGACTGGGTGGCCGGCATAGGTCTGGCCATGGCCGAACGCAGTCCCGTCGCTGCCACCGTCGGCGATGCCCTGGTAGAGCTCCTGCGAGATCAGGGTCGCGCTCATCGGCGCGTAGCCGGCGGTCAACCCCTTGGCGAGCGTGAGCACGTCCGGCGTCACACCCTCGGAAGCGCAGGCGAACATGGGCCCCGTGCGGCCGAAGCCGGTGATGACCTCGTCGACGATCAGCAGGATTCCCAGTTCGTCGCACGCCTTGCGCATGGCGGCCAGAAAGCCCGGTGGCGGAATGATCACACCGCCGGAGCCCTGTATCGGCTCGCAGACGAACGCCGCCACGTTGTCGGCACCGAGCGCGGCCACCTTGTCACGCAGCGCGCGCACCGTGCTCGCGAGCACCGCCGCCGGGTCGGGCCCGTCCGCGTGCCGGTAGGGGTAGGGCGAAGGAATGTGGTGCTGCTGCGGCGCCGGCACGTCGAAGAAGCGGTGAAAAAGCGGCAACGCCGTCAACCCGCTGCCGACCGCGGAGCTTCCGTGAAAGCCGCGCTCCAGGCCGATGAAGTGCTTCTTGTTCGGTCTGCCGGTCGCATTGAAGTAATAGCGGACGGCGCGGATGGCGGTGTCGATGGCGTCGGAGCCGCCTTGGCCGAAAAGCACATGGGTCAGCCCCGCCGGTGCCAGCGCCGTCAGGCGGCCTGCAAGGCGGATGGCCTGCTCGTTCGCGAAATGGAAGTAGCCCGTGGCATACGGAAGTCGGCGCATCTGCTCGGCGGCGGCCTGCACGATCGATTCATGCCCGTAGCCGACGTTGACGCACCACAGGCCCGAGAACGCATCCTGCACCCGGTGGCCGGTGGCGTCGATCAGATGAATGCGGTCGGCCGCCTGCCAGATGGTCGCGCCCCGCTTCTCGTGCTGCCGCAGCGGGGCAACGGGATGAAGCCAGTGACGACGGTCGATCTCGGTGAGTTCGGCGAAATGGTCTGACATGTGCATGGAAGTCCTCGTTGAAAGTGTCTGGAAAATCGCGGTGCCGGGGCCGATGGCGGTCAAGGCGCGGCCTCTTTCATGGCATCCAGTCGAGGAAGGAACTTCCCCGGGTTGAACAGGTTGCCGGGATCGAAGGCGCGCTTGATGCGCCATGCCATCTCGAGCTCGACGCGAGACTTCACGCTCAGCAACTCGTCCCGCTTGGCCGCGCCGACGCCGTGCTCGGCGGAGATCGAACCGTTCATGGCCATGGCGATCTCGTCCACGATGTGCGTGATCGGCCGGCTGGCGCGGGCCAGGTATCGAGCGGCCGTTTCGCAGGCGGGTCGCAGCGGGTTGAAATGCACGTTGCCGTCGCCAACGTGTCCGTAGACCACCATGCGCGTGTGCGGCTCCAGGGCGAGTACGCCGGCCGAGGCTTGTGCGATGAACTCCGGCATCTTCGAAAGCGGCACGGAGATGTCGCAGCGAACGCTTCCGCCTGCGCGCGTCTGGGCATCCGATATTTCCTCCCGGATCCGCCAGAAATCGGCGGCGTGCGCCTGCGTTGCCGCCACTGCCGCGTCGCGGACGCTGCCGTTTTCCAGACCGACCTGCACGGCGCCATAGAAATCGCTCTCGAGTTCCTCTTGCGATCGACCCGAGGCCATCTCGACGAGCACGTACCACTCGGCGGACACGGAAAGAGGCGCTCGCGAATCGGGCAGATGGTTCAGAACCAGGTCGAGCGCGGGCTGCGAAATCAGTTCGTAGGCAGTCACATCCTGACCGATGCACTTGCGCAATTCCATGAAGAAGCCAAGCGCGATCTCCGTTGTATCGAACGCCAGGAAGGCGGTGCAGACGGAGCGCGGCTGGGGCATCAGCTTGAGGACGGCGGCGGTGACGATGCCGAGCGTGCCCTCGGCGCCGATGAACAGCTGCTTCAGGTCGTAGCCGGTGTTGTCTTTTCGCAGGGCGCGCAGCCCATGCCAGACGTTCCCGTCGGGCAACACGGCCTCGATGCCGAGAACGAGATCGCGCATGTTGCCGTATCGCAGGACCGCTGTACCGCCTGCATTGGTCGAGATGTTTCCGCCGATCTGGCAGCTGCCTTCGGATCCGATGCGCAAGGGAAGAGCTTGCGCACCTCCTCGGCCTTCATCCGCGCCTGATGCAAAGTCACGCCGGCCTCGACGACCATGGTGTCGTTCACGGCATCCACCGAGCGGATGCGGTTCATGCGTGACAGGCTGAGCACGATGCTTTTGCCGGCCCCGTCCGGGACCGAACCTCCGAGCAACGAGGTGTTGCCGCCCTGAGGCACGACCGGAATGGCGTGGGCGTGGCAGTACGCGACCACGCGGCTGACTTCGGCCGTATCGGCCGGACGCACGACGGCGAGCGCCTTTCCGTGGAACACGCCGCGGTAGTCGGTCGTGAAGGGGTGCGTGCTTTCTTCCTCGACCAGGCAATTCGCGGCGCCGACCAAGACAGAAAGACTCTCGATGTGCGATGAGGGCATGGGGCAAATTTAAGAGCGATGGCGGTCTTCGGATATGAAGGAAAGATGGGAATCGATATCCAGGTTCTCCGTTGATTCGTAGAATTTGACCCATGCAACTCGATGAAGCCTTTCGCACATCCCCCCTTCAGGTGGGGACCGTGGTGGCGGCTTCGGCGCACCTGGCAAGGGACATTTCGTGGGTTCAGGTGGTGGATCACCCGGACATCGAGGAATGGGTGGAGCCGGGCCATCTGCTTCTGAGCACCGGCTACAACTGGCCGAAGGGCGACAAGGACGCCGCCGTGCTGATCGGCAAGCTCGCGGCCAAGGGGGCTTGCGGCGTGGTGCTGGCGGTTCCCAACTTCGTCGAGCATTTCGCGGCCGAAACCATTGCCGCCGCGAACCGGGCGCACCTGCCGCTCATCGAGCTGCCCTGGGAGGTGCCGTTCAGTTCGATCACGCAATACGTGCATCGTGAACTCGTGGACCGCCAGAGCCGCGCCCTGGCGAAGTCGGCGCAGATCCACCGCCAGCTCACCGAGGCCGCGGCAACAGGCGACAGCCTGCAGGACGTGGCACGCGTGCTCGGCCAGGTTCTGGAGCGCTCGGTGCAGATTCACGCCACCGAGGGCGGTCTGCTGGCAGGCCACATCGTGGAGCAGGGCGGCCATGCGTCGCCGGCTTTCGAGCCGGGTATCTTCCAGGCGCTGTCCGCGGGCGGCGGCATCAAGGCGATGGATGCGCAGACGCGCGCCATCCGCTGGCATCCGCGCCCGTCGCGACTGGCAACGACAGCCCAGAGTGTGGTGGGCTGTGCGGTACGCAATCGCAATGGCGGCCTCGGCTACGTTCTGGTGGCCGAAGGCGTGCCGCCGCTCAGCGAGATCGATCTGCGTGCCGTGGAGCAGGCGAGCATCGTGGCTGCCTTGCAGATCGCGCATCAGCGCGAGCTGTCGGCCCACGAGGCGCGCCTTGGCTATGCGCTTGTCGCCGCGTTGCTGGAAGGGCGTTTTGACGAAACGCCGAGCGTCATCGAGCGCGCCCGTTTGCTCGGCTGGGACCCTGAGCAGTCCTACCGCCTGGCGACGATCCTGCTGGATGAGCCCAACCCGCTTTCGAGCGAAGGCCTGGGGCGTCGCGAGCAACTCGCAGGGCAGGTCGCGCGGGCGCTTCGCCAGAAGGGGGCGCAGCCGCTCATCAGCCTGTCGGCCAACCAGATCCATGCGCTCGTGCCGCACGAAGTGGACATCGAATGGCTCTGGTCAAGCATCTCCCATGGCCACTGCGCGATGGGCGTGAGCGAGGTTCACCAGGGTGTCGCAGGCATGCATTCGGCGGGACTGGAGATGGCCGACCTCATGCCGCACACCAAGCCCGGGCGCGTCCACTTCTTCGATGAAGCGATGTTCCCTCGCGTGCTGGCCGGCGATGCGGCCGCGCGGCGGGTCTTCATCCAGCGGCTGTTCGGCGCGCTGGAAGCGGACAGGCGCGGGCAAGCCTTGATCGATACCGCCATCGCATTGACGGACGAGGGGTTCAACCTGCAGCGCGCCGCCGATCGCCTCGACGTGCACATCAGCACGTTGCGCTACCGCCTGGGGCGCCTGAGCGAACTGACCAAGCTGGACCTGGACTGCGTCGAAGGGCGCTTCCGTCTCCAGTTCGGAGTGCGGCTGTATCTGGCCGAGCAGGCTTGACGCCTAGCCGGCGAGCAGGCGCTTCACCAGGTCAGGCGTGCTGCTCACGCTGTACTTGCGCAGCAAGCGTGTCTTGTAGATGTCCACCGTGCGCGGGCTGATGTTCAGTGCCCGCGCCACTTCCTGCCTGTCTTTCCCTCGATCAGCAGGGCCGCGATATCGCGCTCGCGAGGCGTCATGGAGCCGCGCAGCGCCGAGTTCACCTTGCGTCCGGTGGACAGGTCGGTGAAAGCCCAGAGCGTGTCGTGATGCGGATCTTCCGGTGTGTACGTGAACCCGCTCACGTGCACCCAAAAGAGTTCTCCGTCGAGCCGGCGCATCACCCGGTCGTCGGAGAACGTGCGGTGCTTGGCGAGCACCGGGGCGATGCGATCGCCCGTCTGCTCGAAGTGCGTCTGCGTGGGGTAGAGCCGCTCGAACGACGTACCGATGAGGTCGTCGACCTGCGCTCGAAAGATGGCGGCGAAGGCGCGGTTGCAGGCAACGATCAGCCGGTCGCGTCCCAGCGCCTGGCCGACGGGCGCATCTTGAAAGGCGCGGTGGTAGTCGATCGCCGCGTTCTTGTCGGGTGCCTTATTGCGCATCGATGAAAACTCCCTAGGAAAAAACACTTAGGTGCTCGACACCTATTGTCGTAGGAGTATACGACTCCTAGACTCCTATCGTATTAGGTGTTTTGGGCGGAAATTTTCATGTCGATATTCGTTCTGCGGAATGCGAACCTCCTGGATCTCGAACAGGGTGAGCTGGTCGATGGCATGGACGTCGTCGTTGTCGACGGCCAGGTGGCGGAGGTCGGGGCGCGGCTTGCCCGGCCGAGGGCGGCCGAAGCCGTCTACGACCTCGATGGCCTGACGTTGATGCCCGGTCTGATCGATTGCCATGTCCATGTCACGGCTTCCTCGGTCAACCTGGGACTCGCGGCACGGCTGCCCAACGCCTTGGGCATCATCCGGTCGCTGCCGATCCTCAAGGGGATGCTGATGCGCGGCTTCACCAGCGTGCGCGACGCGGGCGGTGGCGACTGGGCCCTGGGCCAGGCCGCCAGAGACGGGTTGATCGAATCGCCCCGGCTCTTCACGTCCGGCAAGGCACTCTCGCAAACCGGCGGGCACGGCGACTTCCGTGCACGCAGCGACCAGCTCGAGTCCTGCGCATGTTCGTTCCGCATCGGCAACATCGGGCGCGTCGTGGACGGTGTCGACGAGGTGCGCCGCGCCGCGCGGGAAGAGCTGACCAAAGGGGCAACCCAGATTAAGGTGATGGCCAGCGGCGGCGTGACCTCGCCGAACGATCCCATCGGAAACACCGGCTACTCGATGGACGAACTGCGGGCCATCGTCGAAGAGGCCACCGCGTGGCAGACCTACGTGATGGCGCATGCCTACACACCGCACGCCATCCGGCGTGCGGTGGAAGCCGGTGTCCGAACCATCGAGCACGGCAATCTGGTGGACGAGGCGACGGCCGTGCTGCTGAAGGAGAAGGGCGTCTTCGTCGTGCCGACGCTGATCACTTTCGACATGCTTTCGCTCGAAGGCGCCTCGCTCGGGCTGCCTGTGGAGTCGATCGCCAAAGTGGACGATGTGCGCCAGGCAGGCCGGCAGGCGGTTGCGCTGCTTCACCGCAACGGCGTGAAGATGGGCTACGGCAGCGACCTGCTGGGCGAGTCGCATCGCCACCAGAGCGAGGAGCTGCGCGTGCGCGCAGAGATCGTCGGGAATCTGGAGGCGCTGCGCAGCGCCACGACCGTGGCCGCGGAGATCGTGCAGCATGCCGGCAAGCTGGGTGTGGTGCGGCCTGGCGCAATCGCCGATCTGCTGGTCGTGCGGGGCAACCCGCTGCGCGACATCGGTGTGCTGACGGGGCAGGGCGAGGGAATCGCCGCCATCCTGAAGGACGGGAAGTTCGTCAAGAATGAACTGCCGGTACGTGCGAGCACCTCGCTGGCGCATTGACATGGATGCACTCCTTGAAATCTCGAACGTGCGTGCCACGTTCGGCGGACTCCATGCACTGGACGGTGCGACCTTCAATGTCTCGCGCGGCAAGACCACCGGCTTGATCGGCCCCAACGGTGCCGGCAAGACGACGCTCTTCAATGCCATCACGGGTTTGCTGCCGCATGCGTCGGGGCGAATCGCGTTCAAGGGCAAGAACATCACCGGGTTGCGGCCCGAGGGCATTTCGCGATCGGGTCTGATCAGGACCTTCCAGCTCGCGCGCGGCTGTCCGCGGATGACCGTCTTCGAGCACCTGATGCTCTATGGCCCGCGGCAGCGCGGAGAAGGTTTTCTTGCCGGTCTTCTCGGCGGCGCGGCGGTCCGCGCACGCGAGGAAGATCTTCGGGAAAAAGCCTGGGCCATGGCGCGAAGGCTCCGTCTGGATCACGTGCTGGACAACCTCGTGCCCGCGCTCTCGGGCGGCCAGAAGAAGCTGCTGGAGATCGCGCGCTGCTCGCCGAGCCCGACATGATCCTGCTCGACGAACCCATGGCCGGAGTCAATCCGACGCTTGTCGGCGAGATCGCGGATCAGCTCGAAATCGTGAAGGCCGAAGGCATCGCGATCCTCCTGATCGAACACGAGATGGCGCTCATTCAACGGCTCTGCGAAGAAGTCGTCGTGATGGCGCAGGGCAAGTACCTGATGCACGGCAGCTTCGACCAGGTCACGTCGGACCCGCGTGTCCAGTCCTCGTATCTTGGAAGGAGCCGCACATGACGACGCTGAACGTGCGCGACATCCGCGGCGGCTACGGCAGTGCGGACGAGATCGTCAAGGGCATCGATCTCGAGGTGCGGGCGCGTGACCTTGCCGTGATCATCGGCCCCAACGGGGCTGGCAAGTCGACCTTCCTGAAGCTCGTCGCCGGGTTGCTCAAGCCCAAGACCGGCCATGTGCAGATCGATGGCCGTCATCTCCTGTCGGGCAGCGCGCAGGAAGCCTGTGCACAGGGGCTGAGCTTCGTGCCTCAGGAGCGCAACGTCTTCCAGAGCCTGACGGTCAGGGAGAACCTCGAGATGGGAGGCTACCTGGTGCGTGCGCAGGCCAGGTCGCGAATCGAGGCGCAGCTCGAACGCTTCCCGCTGCTCAAGCCGCGCCTGAAGCACAAGGCCGGCAACCTGTCCGGAGGCCAGCGGCAGGTGTTGGCGATGGCGATTGCCCTGATGACGCAGCCGACCGTGCTCCTGCTCGATGAACCGACGGCCGGGCTGTCGCCGGCCGCGGCCGACGAAGTGTTCGACCTGATCCGCGAGCTGGCCGCCCAGGGCCTTGCGATTCTGATGGTCGAGCAGAACGCCCTGCTGGCTCTGGAGTACGGCACGCGCGGGATCGTGCTTGTCGCCGGGAGAAAGCTCAGGGACACGAAGGCCAGCGAGCTGCTGGCGGATGACGAGATCCGTCACCTGTTCCTCGGCGGCGCACCGATTCATCACTGATTCAACTTCCTTGGAGCATGGCCATGACTAGCAGAAGATCTTTTCTTTCCACCGGCGCCGCGGTGGCCCTCGGTGTTGCGCACCCCGTGCTGTGGGCGCAGAACAAGGAGCCGATCAGGATCGGAATCCTGATCCCCCTGACCGGCGCCACCAGCCAGTTCGGTGCGACCATGAGCCGTGCCGCGCAGATCGCCGCGGAGGAGGTCAACGCGGCCGGAGGGGTGAACGGACGCCGTCTGGAAGTCGTCATCGAAGACGATCAGAGCAACCCGGAAGCCGCGGTGCGCGCTGCGCGCAAGCTGATCGACGTCGATCGCGTGGTCGCTATCGGCGGGTCCTATGCATCGTCCGTGACTTCGGCCATCGCGCCGCTGTGCTGGGAGAGCAAGACGGTCCTGGCCACCTCCTCGGGCGCGGACAGCATCACGAAGCTGCCGCACCAGGGCTATGTCTTCCGGACCTCGCCCACGGTGACACTGCAGGGCACGCGGGTGGGTGACCTCGGCATCGAACTCGGCTGCAGGAAGATGTTCTTCATGGGGCCGCAAACGCCGTTCGCGCAGTCGTACATCGACATCATCTCGGGGATCTTCACACGGGCCGGCGGCGCGGGTGCCGGCCTGATCTACGAAGACAAGAAGTCCAGCTATCGCTCCGAGGTCGACCAGGCGTTGCGCACCCGGCCGGATGTGATCGTGCTTGGCGGCTACGTTCCCGACACCTCGGTGGTATTGAAAGACCTCTACCGTGCCGGCTACGACGGCAAGCGCATCGGCTTCTCGTTCGGGATCAACCAGAAGCTCGTGGAGGCCGTGCCCGCCGAGGTCGCAGAAGGCGCGTATTCGCTGGTTCCTTCGGCGTCGGTGACCGCAGGTGCCTACAAGCGCCTGGTGGCCAGGATGAAGCTCGAGGCGCTCGACAGCTATTCCTGCCAAGTCTACGACCACGTGATGCTTGTCGCTCTTGCGCTCGCCAGCGCGCCGACGGCCGAGGCCAACGGAACCACGGTGCGGGACCACCTGCGCGGCATCTCCCAATCGACGCAGGCCAAGGTGGTCGACAGTGCCGCCGAAGGGCTCAAGCTGCTGGGTGCCGGCGGCCGCATCAACTTCGACGGTGCCAGCGGGCCGCTCGACTTCGCCGACAACGGTGATGTCAAGGGCGTCTTCTTTCGCTACGAGCAGATCCAGAAGGGCAAGCTCGTCGTGACAAAGGTCGCTTGACCCGAACCGAAGGATCCAGATGTTCTCCGATCTTGTTCAGCACCTGGTCAACGGCCTGGTGATGGGGGCGGTCGTCGCCCTTCCCGCCCTGGGCCTGACGCTCATCTTCAGCGTGCTCGGGTTCATCAACTTCAGCATTGCCGCGCAGATGACGGTGGGCGCCTACGGAGGCTGGCTGGTCAACACCCATCTGCACTGGCCGCTTGTTCCCGTGCTGGTGGCGGCGTTCGCGTTGGCCGGGCTGGTGGGGTGGTGGGCGACCGTCTCGCGCTCGTTCCCATGCGCCGCAAGATCTCGGCGCATACACCGCTGATGGTGGCCATCGTGTCCATCGCATTGAACCTTGCACTGGAGAACGCGCTGCGCTTCGGCTTCGGCAGCGACCTGAACAGCTTCGAGATGCCCATTGCACGCGATGTGCAGTTCGCGGGCATCCGGGTGGGGCCGCAGCAGGTGCACAACCTCGGCATCGCTCTGGCGATCGCGGTGGTGCTGGCGGCGTTCTTCACCGTGACGCGCGTGGGCAAGGCCATGCGGGCCGTGGCGGACAACGCCGACCTGGCCCGTCTCAAGGGCATCGACCCGACAAGGCTGTCGAACCTGGCCACCTTCATCGGCATGGGGTTGGCCGGCATCGGCGGCGCCTTGCTGGCCATCGACACCAGCGTGGACCCTTCCACAGGTTCGCGTCTCTTGCTGATCATCTTCTCGGCGAGCGTGCTCGGTGGGCTGACGAGCCTCACCGGGGCGGTGCTGGGGGCGCTCTTGATCGGCATGGTCAGCGAGGTTTCGCTTCTGGTCATTTCTCCCGTCTACCAGTCGGCGACGGCCTTCGCCGCGATCCTGCTGGTGCTGTTGATTCGTCCAAGCGGCTTGTTCGCCGGAGCATCGGGAGTTCGCAAGTGACCTCTTACCTTGTCTTCATGGCCACGCTGGCCGGCATCTACGCTCTGTTGTCCCTCGGACTGGTCACGATCTGGGGGCAGGGCGGCATGGTGAATCTCGGCCTCGTCGGCTTCTACGCCGTCGGTGCGTACGCCTCCGCCCTGCTGTCGAACGCCGGCATTCCGATCGGTATCTCGCTCATGTGCGCGGCGCTGATGGCCGGTGCGGTGGGGGTCGTGTTGTCGTACCTGACGCGGCCGTTGCGTGGCGACTACCTGGCGATCGTCTCGCTGGGCTTTGCCGAAGTCATCCGGCTTGTCGCGACCAACGAGAAATGGCTCACCGGCGGCAGCGACGGGCTCTCGGGCATCCGGTCGCCGCTGAAGGCGGAGCTTGGCGCCATCCACCCCTGGTTCTACCTTCTGCTGGTCTGGGCGATTGTCGCGGCCGCGGCGTTCGGCCTTGTCCGCTTGTTCAGGTCGCCGTATGGACGCGCGCTCAGGGCCGTGCGAGACGACGAGCAGGTGGCCGCGGTCGCGGGCAAGCCCGTGCTGCAACTCAAGCTCAAGACCTTCTTCGTCGGCGCCGCGCTGTCGGGCCTGGCGGGAGGCATCTATGCCCATCTCACCAGCTACATCGCCCCCGACGGATTCGTTCCGCTGCTGACGATCTACATCTTCCTTGCGGCCACCGCCGGTGGGTACACACGCGTGGTGGGGGCACTCGCAGGGTCGCTTGCCGTCGTTGCCTTGCTGGAGTCGACGCGCTTCATCGCAGCAGTCATTCCAGGACTGACGGCCGTGCAGGTCGCCTCGTTGCGTGAGCTGGTCATCGCAGTCAGTCTGATCGTGATCATGCAGCTCAAGCCGGAAGGCGTGTTCCAGAGCGTCAACCAGAAAGCTCTCGCGGCGCCAGCGTCGCGGCGCGAGTCGGGAAAAACCACCAGCGAACCGGACGCCGGCTCGACTCCGCTTGCGAGCCACGCGTGACGGTTCAACGGGACTGGACGCTGTTCGCGAAGCGCCTGGCGTTGCGCGTGAACTTCGACCTGCTGACGGTGCTTGAAGTGGACTGGCACGAGAACCTGGTCAGACGCCACTTCTCGACCGACGAGGTGAACTATCCCAGCGGGGGCATCAAGCGCCTGATGGGAAGCCCGTGGGCCGATCGCGTGATTTTTGGCGGTCAGGCATTCAGGTCGCAAACCAGCGCCGAGTTCCGCGCGTCCTTCGCGGATTACAGGAAACTGGAAGCGCTCGATCTGTCCTTTGCACTCAATGTTCCATGGCAGGAGCTGGGCCGGACGGTATTCACCGTCAACCTGCTTCGCGGGACGGGGGCATTTCCCGAACAGGCCGTCTCGGCCGTCCTGCAGCGGCTGTAGCACCCGATGCGGAGATAATCGCCGCTGCACTTCAACGGCAAACAGATCCCGGCCCGACGCAGCAAGCATTGCGTCCATGGCCGCTGGGTCCAAGGTCCCAACACCACCTCACAAGGGTCGGGGGAAGGGGCACCCGAGGTATTTCGTTAGAGAAATTCACAAAGGTAGACCATGAAAAACTCTCCCGCCGGGCATCCCCCGGCAGCCGCGGCATTGCCCGGCGCAACCTCCGCCGCATCGGTTTCACTCGATGCATCCAGCGAAGAGCTCACGGGCTCTGAAATCCTCATCCGATGCCTTCAGGCAGAAGGTGTCACCTGCCTGTGGGGCTACCCCGGCGGCGCCGTACTTCATGTGTACGACGCCCTGCACAAGCAGCAGCAGGTCCAGCATGTCCTGGTCCGGCACGAACAATCGGCCGTGCATGCGGCCGACGGCTATGCGCGCGCCACCGGCCACGTCGGCGTGGCGCTCGTCACATCCGGCCCCGGCTTGACCAATGCCGTGACCGGCATCGCGACGGCCTACCTGGACTCGATTCCGATGGTCGTCATCAGCGGCCAGGTGCCGACCCCGCCATCGGGCAGGACGCGTTCAGGAGTGCGACACGGTCGGCATCACTCGCCCGATCGTGAAGCACAACTTCCTGATCAAGGACCCACGGGACATCGCGCAGACGCTGAAGAAGGCGTTTCACATCGCACGCAGCGGCCGTCCCGGCCCCGTGGTGGTGGATTTCCCGAAGGACGTGTCGGCCAGCAGGATCGTCCATGCGGGCTATCCGCAGGCGCTGGAAATGCGGTCGTACAAGCCCACGATGCAAGGACACGGCGGTCAGATCCGCAAGGCCCTGCAGCTGCTTCTGAGCGCCAGGCGTCCCTACATCTATACCGGCGGAGGCGTGCTTCTCAGTGGCGCCTGCGATGAACTGCGCACGCTGGTGGATCGGCTGGGCTTTCCGGTCACCAGCACGCTCATGGGCCTGGGCGCATACCCGGCCTCGGATCCCAAATTTCTGGGGATGCTGGGGATGCACGGCACCTGGGAGGCCAACAACGCCATGCAGGACTGCGACGTGCTGCTGGCCATCGGGGCGCGCTTCGATGACCGGGTCATCGGCAACGTGGCGCACTTCGCGCAGAGCAGGCGCCAGATCATTCACATCGACATCGATCCCTCGAGCATTGCCAAGCGCGTGAAGGTGGACATTCCCATCGTCGGCGACGTCAAGACCGTTCTCGTGGAACTCCTCTGCTTGCTCGATGCTTCAACGGCTCGGCCCGCGGCGCAGGACATGGCCGAGTGGTGGTCGGCGATCGCGATCTGGCGCGCCCGACGCTGTCTTGACTACGATCGCGACAACACGTTCGTCATCAAGCCGCAGCGCGTCATAGAGACGCTTTGCAGGATCACCCGCGATGACGATGTCTACATCGCGTCGGATGTCGGACAGCATCAGATGTGGGCCGCGCAGTACTTCCGCTTCGAGGAACCGCGGCGCTGGATCAATTCAGGTGGGCTTGGCACCATGGGCGTTGGGATCCCTTACGCGATGGGCGTGAAGATGGGAAGACCCGACAGCGAGGTCTTTTGCATCGTGGGCGACGGCTCCGTGCAGATGAGCACCAAGGAACTGTCGACCTGCCTGCAGTACGACACGCCGATCAAGATCGTTCTTCTGAACAACCGCTATCTCGGGATGGTCCGGCAGCAACAGCAGATCAGCCACGAGGGCCGGTACAGCCACAGCTATCTCGACGCTTTGCCGGACTTCGTGAAGCTCGCCGAAGCCTACGGCCATGTCGGCATGCTGGTCGAACGCCCGACCGATATCGAAGCCGCACTGCAGGAAGCCCGGGCCATGCGCGACCGCACCGTGCTTCTCGATTTCCGGATCGATCCGACGGAGAACGTCTTCCCCGTGGTGGAAGTGGGCAAGGGCATCAACGAGATGCTGCTGGGAAGCGAAGACCTTTGAGGGGGCGGAGCCGATGACGCGCGGCTAAGCCTTCATCCGCAGCATCGACCGCATTCCCGCAAGGAACTGCTCGTCGGTGCTGTTCCAGCGCGCATCGGCCAGGTGGGTGCTGTCGGGGCCCGCGGAAATCGCAGCTTTTCCGACGTTTCCGTGGCGGCCGCGAACACGGCCGCCGCGACCTGATTCGGCGTCGTCACCGCGCCAGCGACTTTGAACTGCGCCAGGAGTTGTCCTGCATAGGCCTGGTACGGCGGCGAGATCAACCCGTCCATGCGGTCCATGCCATTGGCCGTGAAGGCGGTACCGGGGCCGTAGCCCGGCTCGACGAGCCGCACGTGCACGCCGATGGACTCCAGCTCGAAGAACAGCGCTTCGGTGAACCCTTCGATCGCGAACTTGCTGGCGGCATAGGGTGCAACCAGCGGCATCCCCGCGAAGCAGACGCTGGACGTCACGTTGACGATGGCGCCTTCGCCGCGCTCGCGCATGTGGGGAATCACGGCCTGGCTCATGGCCATTACGCCGAAGGTGTTGGTCTCGAACAGCTCGCGGATGGTTTCCTTGGGCGTGACCTCGAAGGCCGAGAACAAGCCGATGCGGCGTTGTTGACCAGCACGTCGATCTGGCCGAAGGCCGCGATGCCTTGGTCTACTGCATGCGCGATGCTCTCGTCGTTCGTCACGTCGAGCCGGACCACGCGCAACCGCTCCGAAGACGCTCCCAGAAGCGCCGGGTCGGGCTTGCGCATCGTCGCGATGACGTTCCAACCCAGCGCCAGGAAATGCGCTGCCGTGGCCTTGCCGTAACCTGAGGAGCAGCCCGTGATCAGTACCGTTTTCATGTTCGTCTTCCTTTCAAGATGGGTCGATGCTAGGGCGCTTGACCAAGACGATCCATATCGCATAATCTGGATTTCATGCGAGATCGTCTAAATGCGGACCCACTGGCTTCCATCGTGGCCTTGCTGCGACCCCAAACGGTGCTGTCCAAGTTCGTCAGTGGCGCGGGCAGTTGGGCGGTGCAATATCCGAGCTACGGGCAGCCCAGCTTCTGCCTGATGGTGCAAGGCTCATGCTGGCTGAGGCTGGACTCGGCAGATCCCTTTCTCATGGAACCGGGGGACTACGTATTGCTGCCCGCAACGCCGGGTTTGCGCATGGGGAGCGACCTCGAGGCAATGGATCGCCCCGCCATGCGTATCGCGGAGGCGAGTCCGGCGGGAGAGGTCCGACATGGCACCCAGGAGGACGAGGCGGCGGTGAGGATGCTCGGCGGCTACTTCCTGTTCGACCCGACGAGCGCTCCGCTGCTGGTGGGGCTTCTGCCCATGGTGGTCCACATCAAGGCGGCGGACAGCGGGGCGGCGCGTTTGAGCTGGATTGCGCGCGCCATCGGCGAAGAGAGCATGACGCCGAGACCCGGTGGCGACGCCATCCTGACGCGCCTTGTCGAGATCATGCTGATCGAAGCGCTGCGCTGGCAACCCGCGCAGGACGCAGCGCCGATTTCAGGACTCCTGGCGGGCCTGGCCGATCCGCGCATGGCGAATGCGCTGCGACTGATTCATGAGGACGTCGCGCGGCGCTGGACCATCGAGGATCTCGCGAGCAAGGTCGGCATGTCGCGCGCGGCCTTTGCCGCGCGCTTCACACAAATTCTTGGCGCGCCACCGATGGAGTACGTGCTGCGATGGCGCATGGCCCTGGCTAAGGACATGCTGTGGCATGACGGACTCTCGCTCGGCGAGGTCGCTCATGCAGTCGGCTACCAATCGGCAAGCGCGTTCAGTGCTGCCTTCAGTCGTTCCGTGGGGCTCTCTCCCAGCGCGTTTGCACGCACGGGGCGTGCCGATCCGCCTGCAGCCCCTGCAGAGGCTAGGCTCGACGCTTGAACCTTCGCGGCATGGCGGCCGACTGCACACGCCTCCGTGCCCGCACCGTGAGCAGCTCATTTGTCATTCAATTGAATTACAATTGATCGATTGTTTTCTGACCAGGAGGGCCGCCATGGCCGCAAACGCATTGGTGCAGACCCGCATCGACGCCGAAATCAAGGAGCGCGCGACTGCTGTGCTCGACAACATCGGTCTTAGCGTGTCGGATGTGATGAGGATCGTTTTGACGCGCGTGGCAAAAGAGGGCGCGTTGCCGGCGGGCCTGACCGTCGATCCCGCGGCGTATGACGCCTGGTTCCGGGCCAAGGTCCAGGAGGCCTTGGACGACCCTCGCCCGGGTATTCCTCATGAAAAAGTCGAGGCGCATTTCGCCAAGCGTCGTGCGGCCGCGCAGCTCAAGGCCGGTGAAGGTGGCGCGTGAGGCTTGAGTGGTCGCCGCTGGCGATGGATGACCGCGAGCGAATATTCGATTTCATCGAGAAAGATGACTCACGCGCGGCAATCTCGGTAGATGAGCGCATTGCCACGCAGGTATTGGTGCTGCTGCAGTTTCCAGAGGGCGGGCGTCCGGGGCGCATCGAAGGAACCCGCGAACTTGTCATTCGTCGCACGCCATACATCGTGGCGTATCGGGTCGAAGAAGATGGCGTTCGCATCTTGCGAGTTCTTCACAGTGCACAGTCGTGGCCCGGTGGACTGACAGATCTGTCGTGAAGACGCGTGGCACGCAGATCTCATGGTTCGACAGCGCGAGGGCGTGTGGTCCGCAGGCCGCCCTCATCGATCAGGCCCCGTCCAGCCCGCTGTGAAGCGCGATGCCCTCGCGCCGATCGGCCCGCTGCTGAAGCCAGCGGAACAAACTGTCCTTGTCCATGGGCGGAGCAATGCAGTAGCCCTGGCCTTCGTTGCAGTCCATGGCCAGCAGCGCTTGCCAGGCGGCATCGTCCTCGATGCCTTCGGCCAGCACGTGCAGGCCGAGCTTGCGGCCCAGTTGCACGACCATTTCGGCGATGCGTGCCCCTTGCGTCTCGCTGAGCTGGCGCACGAAAGTGCCGTCGATCTTGATGCGGTCCAGCGGCAGCCGCTCCAGATAGCTCAGCGATGAATAGCCGGTGCCGAAGTCGTCGATGGCAATGGAAATGCCCTCGGCCCGCAAGGCGGTCAAAGTGGACTCCAGCAGTTGCGTGGGCAGCACGGCGACGGATTCGGTGATCTCCAGTTCCAGGTGGCTGCCCTGGAGCCGGCTGTGCGACAACGCCGCGCGCACGGTCTCGAAGAACCCCGGGTCCCGCAACTGCACGGTCGAGACGTTGACGGCCATGCGCAGCGGCGCGCAGCCCGCATCCAGCAGCTCGCGCATGGTCATGCAGGCCGTGGACAACACCCATTGCCCGAGCGCCACGATCAGGCCGGAATGCTCGGCCACCGGAATGAACCGGTCCGGCGGCACCAGATTGCCGTCATCGGCGCGCCAGCGCAGCAGGGCTTCAGGCCCACCAGCGCGCGGGTGTTCAGGTCGATTTGCGGCTGATAGACCAGGAACAGCTGCGCGTTGTCGATGGCGGCACGCAAATTGGACAGCAGCAAGGCGCGAGCGCGGGCCTCGGTGCCCATGTGCCCGGAGTACTGCAGGTGCTGGCCGCGGTGGTCGCGCTTGGCGCGCTTCAAGGCAATCGTGGCGTCCTTGACCAGATCGACGCCAGCCTGTGCGTCTTCCGGAAGCAAGACGTAGCCGCAGGTCAGCGAGACCTTGTGCGGCACGCCGTCGACGGCCAGCGGCTGGCGCACGCATTCCAGCAATTGCGTCGGCGACACCTGGCCGACGGGTCCGAGCACGCCGAAGGTGTCGGCGCCCAGGCGGGCCAGCACGACTTCGGCCGGCAATGCATCGGCCAGGCGCCGGGCCACGGTCTCCAGCAGGCGGTCGCCGAAGCGGTGGCCCATGACGTCGTTGGTGGCGCTGAAGTCGTCGATGTCGACCAGCGCCAGGATGTGGTCCCGCATGCCCTGCCGTGCGCAGTCGTCGACCTTTTCGACGAAGTGGGTCCGGTTGGGCAGTCGCACGAGCGGGTCGTAGTAGGCGTATTCGTGCAACCGCTCCAGCAGCCCTCGGCTGTGCAGCAGCGTGCTGAGGTTGACGCAGAACACGTCCAGCAGCTGCCGGTCGACAGTGCCGCGCAGCCCGGTGGTGTCGATGAAGACGGCCATGTCCTGATCGTCCTTGCGGCCGATGTGCAGGGCCACGCCGCCGTCCTCGCCATAGACGTTGCAGCCGAGCGAGCGCGCGGCGCAACAGGTGCAGCCCGGAGAGCTCGGGCAATTCGGGCAGCGCATCCAGCGGCAGATCGACCAGGCCGGTGAACCGGCCGGCCGCCGCCACCACGCGGTACGGGCTGGCCGGCTGCATGCCCGGTGCACAGACCAGGCCGTCCCCGGCCGCGCCGAGCAGCGCGATGAGCTGGGTGATGATGCTGCGGGCAAAGGCGCGCAGATCGGTCTCTTCGAGCAGCGAGGCGCTGGAGCGCACGATGAGCTCCAGGCTGCGGCTGTTGGCCTCGATGGCGCACAGCTGCTTGTAGGAGCGCACGGCCGTGACGACCATGGCCAGCAGGCGGTCCTGCGTGAGCTCGGCCTTGGTCCGGTAGTCGTTGATGTCATAGCGCAGCAGCGTGTCCAGCGCCGGCACATGGCCCGGTCCGCCCGTGCGCAGCACGATGCGCGTGTTGCGCAGGCCGGCGGTGTGGCGGATGAAGTCCACCAGGTCCAGCCCGGCTTTCGTGCTTTCCGTCACCACGTCCAGGATGACCACGGCCAGGTCGTGCTCGCGCAGCACGAGCGCGCGCGCTTCCTCGCCCGAGTAGGCATGCACGAACACCAGGGGGCGTTCGAACAGCGTGAGGCCCTGCAGCGCGGCGCGCGCTGCCGCATGCACGTCGGCGTCCTGGTCCACGACCAGCACGCGCCAGTCGGGCGCCCGGCCCTTCGCGCGGGCCGACCGGCCCGGCTCAGCCTCGCGCCTCATGCGGGTTGCGCGTGGCCGGATGCGAGCGCGACCTGGTTGCGTCCGCCGCGCTTGGCGACATACAGGGCTTCGTCGGCCAGACCGTAGGCGCTGTCGAAGTTGCTGCCGCGCGGCGACCAGCACACGCCGAAGCTGGCCGTGACGCCGCTGCCGTCGGGCAGATCGAATGCATACGCCTCGATGGCACGCCGCAGCGCCTGCGCGACCTGTCCGCTGGCATCGCCGCCTTGCCCTGGCAGCACCACGGTGAATTCCTCGCCGCCGACACGGCCGATCTGCGCCGTCGTCGGCACCTCTTGCTTGAGGCAGCTCACCACGGCCTGGATGACGCGGTCTCCCGTGGGGTGGCCGAAGCTGTCGTTGATGCGCTTGAAGTGATCGATGTCCAGCACGATCAGTGCGATGTCACCGTCCGAAAAATGGCTGTTCACGAGCTCGATGATGGCCGCCCGGTTGAGCACGCCGGTCAGCGGATCGTGCGTGGCGCGGTATTCGAGCTCGGCCGCCAGGTCCTGCAGGCGCAGGTTCAGCTGGTTCATGTCGAATTCGGCCCGGTCACTGCGGCGCACCAGCCGGCGCGTTTCGCGCAGGAGCCGTTCGTAGGCCGTGAGCAGTTCGCCCAGCGCCTGCCGGCAGGGTTCGGACTGCGTCGTGGCGCTGGCGTCGTAGGCGGCGCGCGCGGCTTGCAGCGCCCGGCTCTCGGCGTCGAACAGATCCGGCGGTGCGGCGGTGTCCATTCAGGCCGGCTTCACGGGATGGCTCGCGAAGTCGATCGCGGGAAAGTCTTCGCTGAGCTCCTGGCCGAATTCGAGGATGGTGTCGTCGTCCTCGTCGTGGTACCAGTTCAGGTTCACCCGGTTGCCGGCCTCCACCGCGTCGTTGAGCGCCGCGATCAGGTTGAACAGCATCTTGGTGCTGGAGCTGTTGAAGTAGGCCAATGCGATATTGACCTCGATCTGGGTGCCGCTTTGCTGGGCCAGGTATTCCTTGAGTCGCGCAATCACCTCGCCATAGAAGGCGGCGGCGTTTTCGGGATAGGACTCGCCCCGCAGGCTGAGTGTCCGAGCGTCGAACTTGAAGTCCACCTGGGGGGAACTGGGCGTCGGGGCGATGTAGAGGTTTTCCATCTGTAATCTCGATTCGTTGCCGGGCTTGGGCGGTTTAGATCGCCGCCTTCAGGTAGAACACCGGGAGCCACCGGCGCTGTCGGCAGCGTCGAAATCGAACTCCAGCGGCTCGCGGGCGTCGCGAGCGACCGTGAGAAGTCCCATGCCCGCGCCTTTGCTGCCTTCGGGCGTTTCTTCGCGCAGCGTCTGGCGGTAGGCCTGCTTGATCTCTTCCAGCGTCATGCTGCGCAGCGTCTCCAGCTTCTCGCGCAACGCATCGGCGATCGCGGGCTCGACGGGGTTGGCGCACAGCAGTAGAAAGCCGCCGTCGCTCGCGGCGGATGCAGACCGAGCCGTGGCGCAACTCGCCGCTGTCCAGGCTCGCGGCCGTGAGTGTATCGGCCGAGTAGTGAATGATGTTCTGTGCCATCTCGACGAACGAGGAGAACAGCTTGCGCCGTGTCGGGCCGGCCACGCCGGCCACCTCGAGCTGCAGCTTCACGGCGTCGGACATGGCGGCCACGATGTGCTGGGAGAAGTAGCCCACGTAATAGAAGATGACCTGGTGTTGGCGCGCCACGTTGAAGAAGGAACCGTACTTGTCGGCGATCGGGGGGAAGGGCATGGGTGAATTCCCGTGTCAGGTGCGGAAACAGAAAAAGGTCAGGTCGTCGCGGCGGTGGTGCTCGCCTTGCCAGGCCCGCAGGGCGTCCAGCACCGCCTGATTGACTTGCGCGGCCGTGCGCCCGCGCTGCTCGAGCAGCAGTTCGCGCACGCGACGCTTGCCCAGTGCGATGGCGCGGGGGCCGCCGACCTGGTCGATCAGCCCGTCGGTGCTCACGAAGACAAGGCTGCCCTGGGGCAGGTGCAGTTCCTGGTTGGTCCAGCCGAAGTCGAACTCGGTGTCCATGTAGCCCACGCCCTTGCGCTGCCCCTCGACCAGTTCCACGGCATCGGCGCCGGGGCGCAGCAGGAACAGCGACAGCCGGGCGCCGGCAAACACCAGCCGGCCATGCGCGGGCTCGAACCAGAAGCACGCGGCGTCCATGCCGTCGTCCGAGCCGGGCGTTGCGTCCTGCCCGTCCATCTGGCCCAGCATATGTTTGATACTGCGATTCACGTTGCCCAGCAGGAGGGCGGGGTCGCGCGGCCCGTGCTGCTCGATGGCCTGATTCAGGTTGGTGGAGGCGATCAGCGTCATGAAGGCGCCGGGAACGCCGTGCCCCGTGCAGTCGGCCACGGTGGCGAACCAGCCGTCCGCCGCGGTGCTGAACTGGTAGAAATCGCCGCCGACCACGTCGCGCGGCTCCCACACCAGGTGGGCCTCGGGACAGGCGCGCGACAGGGCGTCGAGCGAGCTGCGCAGGGTGGAGCGCTGGATCACGCTGGCGTATTCGATGCTGTGCATGATCTGGCGGTTGCGCGACACCTGCAGGTCCGCCACCAGGCGCATGAGCTGCAAGCCGTTGCCGACGCCGGCGAACTCGCCGTCGCGCGTGATGATGAAGCCGTCGGACAGGGCCTTCTCGCCGTGCGCCACGGTCTTGAAGGTCAACGCTTCCAGGTCCAGCGCCGCATCGACGATCAGCGGGTCCTTGTCCATGAAGGCGATGCAACTCTTGCGGCCATACAGCTCGACGCGGAACGGCTTGCTCATCTGCGACAGGAAGATGTTCCGGTTGATCAGGCCGATCGGCTGGTTCTGCTCCACCACCGGCAGGCTGACGAGGTCGCGGTGCCGGTTGAAAACCTCCATCACCTTCTCGTTCGTCTCCTCGGTCGTCATGCACGGCACTTCCGTGCAGAGATCCGCCGCGCTGGGCTGGCGAAAACGCGGCCGGAAATCGCTCAAATACTCGGAGGTTTCGGGCATGGAAAACGGCGCCTGCTGGATAGATGTGTACTTATGTTATGTTTTAACGTTTCGTATCTATGACAGTCGGATGACGGCTCTCCGCGGCTGCTCTGACAGGCGAAGCAATTGCGGGCCGGGCGCGGCTGAGCGAAGCCGGTGCCACCTCCTAGAGTGGAAAATCCGCCAAGAACCTATATGTCATGGAGGATTTTGAATGCGCGATGCGAAGCCTTGGTCGTCGGCGGCTGCTTTGATGACCCTGTTGCTGCTCGGCGGTTGCAACGAACAAGCCGTTTCACCACGACCCGCCCTGAGTCGGCGGCTGTCGTCACCGATGCCACCACCGGGTTGCGATGGCTGCGCTGCGCCGTGGGCCAGACCTCGAAGGGCGAACGTTGTGTGGGCGAGCCCGAGAGGCTGGGCCTGATGGATGCCCAGGCACGCGTTCACGCGCTCAATACCCAAGGCCATGAGGGCATCACCCAGTGGCGGCTGCCGACCATCGGGGAACTGGCCGCCCTGCGGCGCTGCGACCACGGACTGGTGGACGAGAGCTTCACGCTCGCACTGAGCCCCGAGCAGTCTCCCGTGACCCTGCCACGCTGGTGCGTAGGCGAAACCACCATTCCCACCATCGACGCGGCGCGCTTCCCCGATACGCCGCCCATCAAGTTCTGGTCGGGCTCCGGCAGCGAGGCCGATCAGCACTTCTATGCCGTGAACTTCGGCAACGCGTGGATCGGGCTGAACGAGGACGCCGAATCCACGCACGCCGTGCGCCCGGTGGCCGACCGGGCGCGCTGATCAGCGGGCCGAACTTCGCGAGAAGTACAACCCGGCCTGCTGCGCCCGCATGCAGGCCAGCGCGAACGCGCTCTCCAGGTAGGGCACCGGCTGCTGCAAGGCCGATGCGCTTTCGAGCGCGGCACCGAGGATCGCATCGAGTTCCACGCCGCGGCCGGCCTCCATGTCCTGCAGCATCGAGGTCTTGATCGCGCCGAGCTTGCGTGTCTGCGCCATGCGCTGCGCCGTGTCGGTCTGGATCGTCAGGCCCAGCCGCCGACCGAGCGAGATGCACTCGGTCATCATGCGTTCGAACAATTGGCGCATCGGATCATCGTCCAGCATCCGGTCGGTGGTCACGCCGGTCAGCAGGCTCAGCGGATTGGCACAGGCATTGCCCAGCAATTTGAGCCAAAGCTCGCTGCGGATATCGTCGCTCGCGACGGCGCCAAGCCCGGCGTCAGCCAGCACGCCGGCCCAGTGCTGCGCACGTTCGCTGAGTCCGCCGGCCGGCTCTCCGACCACGACGCGTCCGCCGGCGCTGTGCACTACCACGCCCGGCTCCGAACAGTGGCAGGACGCCATCACGCTGCCGCCGAGCACCTGTTGCACGTCGATGCTTCTTTCGATGGCGCCTTCGGGGTCCACGCTTCGAAGACGCAAACCGGACAGCGGCTTTCCGGGCACCAGGAAATACCACCACGGCAAGCCGTTGCCGACCGGCAGAACAGTGGCTCCTTCTTTCAGCAGGGGCGACAGCGTGGGCACCACCGCCGGCAGCACGTGCGACTTGAGCGCGAGCACCACGAGTTCGGGCGGCTCCATCTCGAGCGGCGATGCCGCGGCGCGAACCGCGATGCATTGCTGCGGCTGCGGGCCGCTTGTGTAGCGCAGGCCGTGCTCGCGAATCGCTTCCAGCGTGGCGCCGCGGTCGAGCACGGTGACCGAGTGCCCGGCCTGCGCGAGCCGCGCCGCGAAGTGGCCGCCGATGGCGCCCGCGCCAATGACCGCGATGCGCAGGGGGCACCCGTTCGTCGGGGTGCGCATGGAATCAGAAGGCATGGCGAAGCCCGAAGTCGTAGCCGGTCGAGCGGCTTGGCACAAGAGCGCCCGACACGAAGCTCGGACCACCCACGGACAGCGCCGCGCCGTTCCTGTTGTCGATGCGCGCAACGCTCGCATACAGGGCGGTGCGTTTGGACAGGTTGTGCACGTAGCTCAACGCCAGCTGCCGCGCCTTCGGGTCCGGCGTGGTGTTGAACGGCCGGTGGTAGTCGTACCGCACCTTTGCATAAGACGCCCGGATCACGCCCGGCCCCACCGGCACGTTGACGCCGAACATCAATCCCGAGAGATCGAGGTCGGACGCTGTACTGGCCGCCAGGCCGGTGACGATCGTCCGGTTCTTGATGCGCGAAACCTCGCCGAAGAGCTTCGCCACGCCCAGGTCGTAGGCCGCGCCGAGGTTGACGGTGTCCTGTCGCAGCGTGGTGCCCGTGAGGTAGTCGCTCAGCAGCGTGTTGCGACTGAGCGCCAGGGCCACGTTCAGCGGCCCCCGGTCGTAGCCGAAGCGTCCGCCGACGAAGCGGCCCGAACGCGTGTCGGTCGCGGCGGGCGTCAGCACGCCGGGCGAGGTCTGGGTCTTCTCGTTGAAGGCGTACTGCACCTGTCCATAGAAGCCCCCGAGGTTCGGCGGCAGGAAGTAGGACACCATGTTGCTGCTGCGCGCATAGGCATTGGTCAGCACCGGGGACACGCCCGCCGATTGCGGCACGCCCATCTTGCTCATCGCGGTGCCGGCGCGGTAGAGCAGGTTGACGCCCACGCCATTGACGCCGAGCGGGTCGAACACGAAGTCGTTGGTGAAGGTCGCGTTGATATCCCGGCCCAGGCGGATCTCGCCGAAGCTGCCGGACAGGCTGACTGTCGAGCGGCGCGCGAAGCTCTGGATGCCTTCCTGCCCCGAGTCGTTGGTGATCGATGATTCGAGCCAGAAGCTCGCGGCCAGTCCGCCGCCCAGGTCTTCGACGCCGCGAAAGCCGACGCGGCTGGACGCAAGGCCCGAGTTCGACAGCACCCGCTGGCTCGCGGTGACGCTGCCCTGGTTCCGATAGAACGGATTGGCCAGCGTGGCCGATTTCGGGTCCGTCGACTTGTTCGAATAGCCGCTGATGCCGCATCGACCACGCCGAACAGCGTGACCGAAGATTGGGCGCACGCCGCACCGGCCAGGCCGGCGGCTGCAAGTCCCATCGCGAAAAACCTCATTGCTTGTCTCCTCCATGAAAGTTGGGGCGCATTGTTGGAGGGCGACGGCACCGGCGCAAACGAAACGTTCAGACTTTCTACAGGTGAAAACTTCAAAGAATGCGCTTGAACACTTGCTCGCGACAGCGCATCGTACGGGCCATCGAGACAAGCGAATCCCACGTAAACATGGCCATCGACAGTGCCACTCTTCAACGAGTGACGGCGCAGCTCTATGAGCGCTCCCTGAAGAAAATTCCCGACGACACGCGTGCCGCGCTGCAGCGCGCCGAAACAGCCGAGACCGGCAGCACCGGCAAGCACACGCTCAAGATCATGCTGCACAGCGCCGACGCCGCGCAGCAGGGCAACGAGCTGGTGTGCACCGACGTCGGCATTCCCACCTACAGCATCAAGATCGGCACGCGCGTGCAGTTCGACGGGCCGGTGCGCGAGGCCATCGTGCGCGGCTTTGCCGACCTGGTGCAGCACATCGACCCGCCGATCCTCAAGATGGTGACCAACCCGCTCACGCATGCGCGCAGCTGGCGCAAGGACATGCCGCTGCTGAGCTTCGATGTGATCGACGACGCCGACTACATGGAAATCGTCTGCGCGCCCAAGGCCATGGGCACCGGCCGTTGGGAGGCCGTCGACGCCTTCGTGTACCCGACGCTCGAGCAGATCGAGAAATTCGTGCTCGACACCGTGCTGCGCGCGGGCTCGCAACCCTGCCTGCCCATCGTTGTCGGCGTGGGCATCGGCGGCACCTTCGACTACGCGGCGCGGCTGGCCAAGGAGTCGGTGCTGCGCCTTCGGCCGCACCAACCCGGAGCCCATCCTCGCGGCCATGGAGCAGCGCCTGCTGGACGCCATCAACGCCATGGGCTTCGGCCCCATGGGCACCGGCGGCGATGCCAGCGCAATGGCGGTACACATCGACTATGCGGCGAGCCATGGCTTCGTACCGGTCGCGGTGTGCTTCAACTGCTGGATCAACCGCCGCACCTCAGCGCGCATCTACAACGACGGCCGCGTCGAAGACCTCAACTGGTAGGCCGCGATGCTCCACAAGCTTGAACTTCCCCTCTCGCGCGAGAAGGTGCGCGAACTCGCGGTCGGCGACATGGTGACGCTGGACGGCGATATCACCGTCAGCATCGGCCTGCCCACGCACCAGCGCATGGCGCAGGCCGTGGCCGACGGCCAGGCGTTGCCGGTCGATCTGCGCGGCGGCGCCTTCTTCCACCTGAGCACCTTCGTGCGCGAGACCGCCGACGGCCCCGTGCCGCTCTACATGAACCCGAGCACCAGCACGCGCTACAACGCCTGGATGCCGCCGCTGGTGCGCGGCCTCGATCTGCGGCTGACCGGCGGCAAGGGCGGGCTCGACGCGGCCTGCGTGCAGGCGCTGCGCGACACCGGCTGCGTCTACCTGTCCTTTCTCGGCGGCGGAGCGCCGCTGCTCTCGCGCTGCTGCGCCGCGTGGTGTCGTCCCATTGGAACGAATACATCTCGCAGTTCCGCCTGCTGACCCTGAACGTGGCCGCGCTCGGCCCCGCCACGGTGGCGATCGATGCCCACGGCAACAGCCTCTACGACCAGCTGCGCGATCAGGCGCAGGCCCGCATGCCGCAATTGCTGCAGCGACTGGAAACCGCCCGCAAGGCATCCCTTTAGAAAACCTCAGGAGACTTCAAGAATGAACAGGAGACATTGGCTCGGCGCGAGCCTGGGCGCCATCGGTGCAGTTGGCGCAGGCGTGGCCGCGAGCTCTCGCCGATGGCTGCATGGGCCTCGAACAGCGGGTGGCCGAACCGCCCGATCCGCATGGTCGTGCCCTTCCCGGCTGGCGGCAGCACCGACATGGTGGCGCGCTATCTCGCGCAGGGCCTGGGCGAGCGCCTGGGCGCCCCCGTCGTGGTCGACAACCGGGCCGGCGCGGCCGGCAACATCGGCACCGACGCCGTGGCGAAGGCCGCACCCGACGGTTACACCATCGGCCTGGTCACCTCGGGCCCGCTGGTGAACAACAAGTTCCTCTACAAGTCGATGCCCTTCGACGGCGACAAGGACCTGACACCGATTGCGCTGGTCTGCGAGATCCCGATGGTCTTCGTCAGCAACCCCGAGCAGCTGAAGGTGCGCAACCTCAAGGAGTTCGTGGAGGCGGCGAAGGCCAAACCTTCCGCGTTCTCCGTCGCCACGCCCGGCAACGGCACCATCGGCCACCTGGCGCTGGCCGACCTGTCGCAGACAGTCGGCGTGCGCCTGCAGGACGTGCCTTATCGCGGCGACACCCCCGCGCTCACGGACCTGCTGGGCGGCGTGGTGCAGGCCATCTCGGCGCCCGTCTCCACCTTCATTCCGAACATCCAGGCAGGCAAGCTGCGCGGGCTGGCGGTGACATCGGGCACGCGCTTTCCCGGCCTGCCCGATGTGCCGACCGCCAAGGAGCAGGGCATCGACCAGACGGCGACGGTGTGGTTCGCGATGGTCGGGCCGGCAGGCATGCCGGCACCCATGGTGCAGCGACTCAACGCCGAGATCAACCGCCTGCTCGAATCCCCGCAGGGCAAGAGCAAGCTGCAGCAATACGGCGGCGTGGTGGCAAGCGGTGCGCCGGCACTGCTGCGCCAGCGCATCGAGGCCGACGGCCAGAAGTGGCAGCGCGTGATCAAGACCGCGCAGATCAAGCTCGACTGAAGAAAGGCAGGCATACGCCCATGAAAGACAGCAGCACGGCCGAAGCGCAACTCGGCACCTTCGTCAAGACCGGTTCGCCGCAAACCGTCGAAGTGCTCGGTACCACCGGCCTGGACTTCGTCGTGGTCGACGCCGAGCACGCGCCCTTCGATCGCGCGCTGCTCGACCTGATGGTGATGGGCGGGCGCGCCGCTGGGATACCGGTGTTCATCCGCATCCCGGAGATCAATCCGGCGGTGATTCTTTCCTGCCTCGACATCGGCGCGGCCGGGCTGCTGGTGCCGCACGTGGACACCGCCGAACAAGCCCGCGAGGTGGTGGCCATGGCGCGCTACCGCGGCGGCCGCCGCGGCTACTCGGGCGGCCCGCGTTTTGCGGGCTACGCGAGCCTGGGCATGGCGCAGGCGCTGCAGCTGGGCGACCAGGCGCAGATCGTCTGCCAGATCGAGAGCGCGCAGGCCGTCGAGGAAGCGCAGGCGATTGCCGACGTGCCGGGCGTGGCGGGCCTGTTCGTGGGCCGCGCCGACCTGGCGTTGTCGATGGGGCTGGACGATCGCGCGCCGGAGGTGCTGCAGGCCACCCGCGTGGCGCTGCAGGCGGCCACGCGAGCCGGCAAGCTCGCGGGCATGCACGTGGGCGGCACGCCCGAGCGCGAGCAATTCATGGCCGAGGGCGCCAACTGGTTCGTCGTTTCGTCCGACCAGACCTTGCTGCGGCAGGCGGTGCAGGCCTTTGCCGGACCGCCCAGGACATCTAGAGCGCGCTGAGCCGCTCCCTGATGCGCAGGGCCATCTCCTGCATCGGCGGCAGGAATTTCTTCACCGCCTGCTCTTCGCTGATGGCGGAGGTGATCCATGTGAGCCCGGCGCTGGCCACGACCCTGCGTCCTTCGAAGATGGGCACGGCCAGCGTGTTCGAGACCGGCCTGACATCGGGCGCGCAACGCATAGCCCTGCTGGCGGATCTGCCGCAGCATCGCCTGCACGGTGCGCGGCTGGGCCGCCGGCGCATTTTCCGGATCGTCCGAAACCCTGAGGATGTCGAGCAGCGCGCGGCACTCCTGCGCCGTGCAGGCCGCGAGGTAGACCCGGCCGAGCGCGCGCGTCATGAAGCTCAGGCGCATGTTGATGCTGGAGTGCAGCAACGACAGCGGCGAGCTGGGAATCGTGCTGTAGCGGATCACGACCGCGTCGTAATCGGGCACCGCCAGCGCAATGGGCCATTTGAGTTTGCGCGTCAGCTCGTCCATGGGGCGCATCGAGGCCTCCACCAGTCGCGGCTCGCCGTGGTAGCCCGACGACAGCTGCCGCACGCCCGATGTGAGGCTGTAGGCCCCGTACTGCGGTGCCCGTGTGACCAGCCCCTTGCCCTCCAGCGTTTCGAGCAGCCGGATCAGGGGGCGGGAATGCCGTCTGGCGGTGCAGCGTGTCGAGCGTGCAGACGGGGAACGGTTGAGCGCGGCCAGTACGTCGATGGCGCGCTCGACGGCACGGATGGGAGTGAAGGATGGCATGGAGGGCGCAGTGTAGGCCGCGCCTGTCGTGCTTCAGCCGGCCTTGCGGCGCTCGTAGTCGCCTGCGTTGGCCACCCAGCCCTTGTCGATGAAGTCGTGCCGCGGCGGCGAGAACACGTCGATCAGCAGATGGCGGCCCGGGCCCACGCCTTCGGTGGTGTGCACCAGCAGCACCGGCACCGTGATCATCGAGGGCGAAGGCGCGTGCAGGTGCTCGTCGTCGCGCCACTGGTCGGCGTTGCCGCCCCAGTTGACGCGCAGGTGGTGCACGAAGTCGCCCGCCATCGCCAGCGAGCCCTGCTCGAAGTCGGCGTGGTTGTGCGGGCTCAGTTGGGTGCGGTCGCGCGCCTCCTGGTATTCGACCCAGTTGATGCTCAGCGTATCGGTCTGGAACATCTTGAGCCGGGGCTTGTCGGCCGGGGGCTGGATCGCGTCGACTTCCATGACGCGGATCGCACCGGCGGATGCGCGGCGGTAGTCGTCGCCGACCGGACGCACCCGGGCGTCGGGCACGGCGTAGTCGGTCTGGTTGCGCGCCACGCCGGGCGCCAGGTCGGGCCGCGAAGACGCGACCAGCGCGGCGCGGTCCGTGCCCTGGCCCGTACCCGCGAGGCGCACCGTGACGGCGCCGGCCGGCAGCACGCAGACGCTGCGCCCCGGCACTTCGCGCACCTCGGCACCGGCGTGCACGGTGGCGCCGCCGTCGGGCAGCAGCAGCAGCATCTCGTTCAGGCTGGTGGCTTCGACCGGGGCCGCGCCCTCGATCCATTGGACCCAGAAGTTCTGTCCGCGCGCGACCGAACCCGGCGCAAGCTCGTGGACCGAGGCGCGGCGTACGCCGGTTTCGGGTGTGGTGTTCGTCATCGTGTTCCTTTCATTGACTTGATTGCGGTGCGTGCCGTCAGTCGCGCCGCGGGCTCGGCCGCGAGAGTTCGACCAGCGGGCCGACCGACGCGTACTGGTTGCCGCCCAGCCGCGTGAGCAGGGTGCGCGCCACGTCGAAACGGCCGTTCGGCTCGACGAAGGCCGGGTCCAGGTGGATACCGACCACCCGGCCGAACACCACGTTGCTGACCGTGTCGCCCGGCCCCTGCGGCTCGATCTCGACGATGCGCAGCAGCTTGCATTCCATGCTCGCCGGCGAGCGCGCCACGCGCGGCGGTCGCACCTTCTGGCTTTGCGCCTTCTCCAGGCCGGCGAGTTCGAACTCGTCGGTGCCGTAGGGCGCGTCGAGCGAGCTGATGTTCATGAGGTCGCGCAGCTCCCAGGTCACGAGGTTGGTGACGAACTCGCCGGTCGCGCGCACGTTCGTGATGGTGTCCTTCTCGTGCCGGTCGGCGGGCGCGTTGCAGGAGAACATCACCACCGGCGGCGCCGTG
The DNA here is from genome assembly GCF_022009635.1 of Variovorax paradoxus. Lineage (NCBI taxonomy): Bacteria > Pseudomonadati > Pseudomonadota > Betaproteobacteria > Burkholderiales > Comamonadaceae > Variovorax > Variovorax paradoxus. The sequence continues at coordinate 2,699 of NZ_CP091716.1, read as the reverse complement.
GAAACCAGGTTGAAGTGAGAGAACGGCGCCAGGTTGACCTGGCCTTCGGGGCTCATCGTGCTGATCCAGCCGATGGGCCGGGGCGCCACGATGGCGTTGAACAGGGTGCGCTTGAAACCGGGTGCGTTTTCGGGGTCGATGAAGAGCATGGGGACTTCTTTCGTTCGAGCGCTTCAGCCCGTGGTCGGCGTGTCGTCCCGGAACAGCGGACGCAGCGTGCGCAGCGCGTAGAGCCAGGCCCCGTCGGGCTGGCGCACGACCGTCTCGCGCACGTCGGCGATCATGATCGCGGGCCGGGAGGGCAGCACGCCTTCGCCGTCGGCAGCGTAGAGGCTCATCACGTAGTTGCAGTCCACGCGCTGCGGCGACACCGGCACCACGCGGAAGTTCTGCACCACGTGCAGCGACGCGCGCGCCGCGCCTGCCGCGCGTTGTAGAAGTCGGCAATGGCGGCGCGGCCGGTGCGCGACTTCTGGCTGGTGGTGAATACCGCGTCCTCGGTGTAGTAGGCGTGGGCGTCCTGGCCCCAATTGAAGTCGACCTCGTACCAGTAGTCGACGGCCAGTGCCTCGAGCGCCTGGCGAATCGCGAGTTTTTCGATGTGGTTCATGCGTGGCTTTCGTGCCGTTTCAGTCTTGCCAGTAAAGGCGCGTGGGGTTGTCCACCAGCAGCTTGTGGAGCACGGCGGGATCGTCTGAAAAAAGCGGCAGCAGGTCGACCAGCTTGCCGTCGTCGGGCATCTCGCGCACGCTGGGGTGCGGCCAGTCGGTGCCCCAGAGCACGCGGTCGGGGCCGCCTGGATCAGCCGGCGCGCAGGGCACGGCGTCCTCGAAAGGCAGGCCCGGTCCCGACAGCAGGTGCGAGGTACGCTCCGCGCCGCTCACCTTGACCCAGCAGCGTTCGTCCTTCATGAGTTCGAGCAGCGCGTCGAAAGGCTCTTGCCGCGGGCCGCTTTCGGCGAGCACGCGGCCCATGTGATCGATCACGTAGGGCAGCGGCAGCTCGTCGAGGAACTGGCGGTACACCGGCAGGTCCTGCGGGTCGAAGTGCAGCACCAGGTGCCAGCCCAGCGTCTTCACGCGATGGGCCAGGCTGCGGATGGCGTCGAGATCGGGCGCGCCGCCCAGCCGCCGCACGAAGTTGAAGCGCAGCGAACGCACGCCGCCCTCGTGCAGGGCTCGCAGCTCGGCGTCGGCAATGGATGCGGGCACCATCGCGACGCCGCGGTAGGTGTCGGGCGACTGTGCGATGGCGTCCAGCATCGCGCTGTTGTCGTGGCCGTGGATGCTGGCCTGCACCAGCACCACGCGCTCGATGCCGAGCAGCGCATGCAGCGCGCGCACCGCCGCCGGCGCGTCCGTCGGTTCGTAGGTGCGTTTGGGCGAGTACGCAAAGCGCGCACCGGGCCCGAACACGTGGCAGTGCGCGTCGCAGGCGCCGGGCGGCAGCCGGTAGGCGGGCCGGCTGGGGTTCGGGTGCGGCGGGGGATTGACCCTGAGAGGAGCGGGCGTGCCGGTGGTTGTGCTGATGTCTGTCATGGTGTGGTGCGTTGTCTCTTCATTCGGCCTTGAAGCCGGAGCGTTTGATGGGGTCTTCCCAGCGCTTGTACTGGGAGGCTTGCGTGCTCGCGAGCAACTGCGGGCTGCCGTGGTCGGCCACCATCGCGAGGTTCAGGAGCTTGTCGCGCACGTCCTGCGATGCGAGCGCCTGCGCCACGGCCTTGTCGATGCGCTCGGTGGCGGCGGCCGGCATGTTCGCGGGCCCATAGAGGCCGAAGAAGTTGTCGACCACCACATCGATGCCCGATTCGCGCAGCGTCGGCACGTCGGGCAGGGCGGGCGTGCGCTGGGCGCCGGTCACGGCCAGAACGCGCAGCTTGCCGTTGCGGTGCATCTCCACCACTTCGGCCGGGCTGTCGATCATCAGCGGCACCTGTCCGCCAATCAGGTCCTGGATGGCCGCGCGCCCCGGTAGGGCACATGGAGCAGCGGAACGCCGGTCGCCTGCGCGATCACCAGCCCCGCGAAATGCGGCACCGAGCCCGCGCCGGACGTTGCATAGGAGGCCTTCGCGGGGTTGGCCTTCATCCACGCGAACATCGCCTTCACGTCGCCAGGCGGCACGGCCGGCCCGACGGACATGGCAAGGTCCAGCGTGGTCAGGCGCGAGACCGGCGTGAAGTCCTTGACCGGGTCGTAGCCCAGGCTGGCCGGGTAGAGCCACGGCAGGATGGTCAGCGCGCCGCCCGGCGCGATGGCCAGCGTGCGCCCGTCGGGCCGCGAACGCTTCAGCTCGCTCAGCGCAATGCGCCCGGCCGCGCCGGGCCGGTTGTCCACCAGCACATTGGTGTTCAGCGAAACCCGCAGCTTGTCCGCCAGCAGGCGCGCCACCGCGTCCACGCCGCCCCCGGGCGGAAAGCCCACCAGGATGTGCGTGTGGTGTCCTGCGCCCACACGGAAGGCACGGGCGAGGTCGCGCGCCGCGAGCGCGAGCGACATGGAGAAGTGGCGGCGTTTCATCATGGGTGGTCTCCTTTTCTTGTTGTCGGCTGGTCGAGTGCCGTGTTCAGCGCCTGCGCCAGCAATTCGATGCCCCGATCGATCTGGGCGGGCGGCGCGGTCACGAAAGACAGGCGCAGCAGGTTGCGGCGCGATCGGTCCGCGAAGAACGCGAAGCCGGGCACGTACGCCACGCCAAGC